>NZ_DASWTO010000056.1:0-10042 GCF_036402095.1 Brevundimonas sp.
GCGACCGGCATCCATTGGCCGCTCACGAGGTCCACGCCACGCTCATCCAGGGCGAAGTGCTCGGGCGGAATGGGGGTGGTCTGGGCCTGGGCCGCGCCGGCGGCCAGGGCGATGCCGGACGTGGCGGCGAACAGCCAGCTCTTGAAGTTGACGCTGGTCATTGGCTGGCCTCCTCACCGGTCGCATCGCCGGACCGCCACAGTTCGTCCCCCGCCTCGTCGAGCAGGGCCAGGACCCCGTCGTCGCGCAGCGAGACCCAGGCGCCGCCTGCGGGCGCGGCCGGGATCGACGGCAGGAACTGCGCCTGGCCGTCGTCAGTGAGCCGGAAGGCCGCAACCAGGGGTTCTGCGTCAGACGTGACGGCGGCCTCGCCTGACCAGAGCTCCAGTCGACCGGTCGCACGCAACGCGAAGCTGTATCGACCGTCGGGAGAAACCAGCGCCTCGTCCGGCTGAAGCAGCTGATTGATCGGCAACAGCGTAACCGCGGCCCAGGCGGACGTGCCGGTCTGGCTGCGGGATGTCCGGTTGTTCGCGGCGTCGTAGGCGTAGGCGGAGGTGTGTGTTCCCGCCCCGCCTGTGGTCACCACCCCGGTCAGCCGCCCGTTGGCGTCGTAGCTGTACGTCTGGGTGACCTGGGCCAGGCTTGCGCCCGGCGCGACGAGCGCGACAGCGCCAAAAGAGACCGCGAGAATTTTCATCGTTTCCTCCCCTTAAGTTGCATCCTTCCCCGCACGACCGACGGTTGTCAACCCACAGTGGCGTTTATCGGTTGGCACAATCTGGAGGCCGTCGCTCCGCCCGCGCAGGACGGGCCCGTCGCGCTGCCCTCTGCGGAGCCGTCGGCCTTCGTGGCCTGAAGGGTCCGGGTGCGGTCGCGCTCGCCCGCCGGCTCGTCGCCCTCGGCTCTGCAGGACTCCGGACCGGGCGCGACCGCGCGCCAGGACGAAGTCAGGTTGACACCAGCTCAGTCGATCTCCCTGCTGGCGCGGCCCGAAACTGAGGAGGGCGGCGGGGGTGTGCAGGTGTTTGGCGAGGGAATGAGGGCGTCTCCAGACCTCTGTCAGGACGGCTGGCGCTTCTGGATCGACCGGGGCGGCACCTTTACCGACATCGTGGCCTGCGCGCCGGATGGACGGCTCGAGACCCGCAAGCTGCTGTCGGACAATCCGGAACAGTACGCCGACGCCGCCGTCGAGGGTGTCCGCCGGATCCTCGACGCGGGACCGGGTCCTCTGCCGGCGGGCCGCGTCGAAAGCGTCCGCATGGGCACCACCGTCGCCACCAACGCCCTGCTGGAGCGCAAGGGCGAGCCCACCCTGCTGGCCATCACCCGCGGCTTCGGCGACGCGCTGCGCATCGGCTGGCAGAGCCGGCCGGACATCTTCGCCCGCCACATCGTCCTGAACGAGCGGCTCTACGACCGGGTGATCGAGATCGAGGAACGGGTCCGCGCCGACGGGATCGTCGAACGGCCCCTCGACGAAGATCGGGCCCGGGCCGCTCTCGCGGACGCGCGCGAGGCGGGTCTGCGCGCCGTCGGCATCGTCCTGATGCACGGCTGGCGCTTCACGGACCACGAGAGCCGGCTGGCCGAAATCGCCCACGAGGTCGGCTTCGAACAGGTCTCGGTCAGCCACGAGGTCGGAGCCCTGATCAAGCTGATCGGGCGCGGCGACACCACCGTGGCCGATGCCTATCTGTCGCCGATCCTGCGCGCCTATGTCGATCGGGTCGGAGCGGATCTGGGCGAAGCGACGCCGCTGCTCTTCATGCAGTCCAGCGGGGGATTGACGGCGGCGAGCGCCTTCCGGGGCAAGGACGCCATCCTGTCGGGCCCGGCGGGCGGCGTCGTCGGCATGGCGCAGACCGCGCGCGCGGCCGGGTTTGACCGCGTCATCGGCTTCGACATGGGCGGCACCTCGACCGACGTGTCGCATTTCGCCGGCGACTACGAACGAACCTCGGAGGCGGTGGTGGCCGGGGTGAGGCTGCGCGCACCCATGCTCGGCATCCACACCGTCGCGGCCGGCGGCGGCTCAATCTGCCGCTTCGACGGCTCACGCCTGCGGGTCGGCCCCGAGTCCGCCGGGGCCGTGCCCGGGCCGGCCGCCTACCGCCGCGGCGGCCCGCTGACGGTGACCGACTGCAACGTCATGCTGGGCAAGCTGCGGCCCGACCAGTTCCCCGCCGTGTTCGGCCCCGACGGCGACCAGCCGCTGGACGCAAACGCCGTGCGCGAGAAGTTCGAGGCGCTGGCCGCCCGGGTCGCCGCCGCCACCGGCCGGGCGCCGACGCCGGAAGCGCTTGCCGAGGGCTTCATCACCATCGCCGTCCAGAACATGGCCGAGGCGATCAAGTCAGTGTCGGTCCAGCGCGGTTACGACGTGACCCGCTACGCCCTCAACTGCTTCGGGGGCGCGGGCGGTCAGCACGCCTGCCTCGTCGCCGACGCGCTCGGCATGACCCGGGTCATGCTGCATCCGTTCGCCGGCGTGCTCTCCGCCTACGGCATGGGCCTGGCGGAGGTGCGCGCCATTCGACAGGCGACGGTGGCCGCGGCGCTTGAGCCGGGCGAGGACGCCTCCCTGGCCCGGCGCGCCGAGGCGCTTTCGGTTGAAGCGCGGACCATCCTCAAAGCGCAGGGCTTCGGAGAGTCGTCGATCACCGCCCTCGTCCGCGCCGAGATCAGATTCGCGGGTTCCGATGCGCCGCTCGTCGTGCCGTTCGGACCGGCGGACGCGATGCGGGCTGCATTCGAATCCCTGCACCGCCAGCGGTTCGGCTTCTTCGCCGAGGACAAGGGGCTGGTCGTGGAGACCCTGGAGGCGGAGGCTGTCGCCGCTTCGGACCAGGTCGCCACCTCTGCGGCGCCCGCCGGCGCCGGAGGCCAACCCGGCGTGGTCGCCCGCGTGCCGGCGCGCATGGCCGGCGCCGACCACGATACGCCCGTCTATCGCCGCGAGACCTTCCGCCCGCGGGCGGCGGTCGACGGACCGGCGATCATCCTCGAGGACACCGGCACCACCGTGGTCGAGCCGGGCTGGCGCGCCACGGCGGACGAAGGCTTGAACCTGATCCTGACCCGGGTCGCCGCCCTGCCGCCGCGAACCGCCTTGGGCACGGACGCCGACCCGATCATGCTGGAGGTGTTCAACAGCCGCTTCATGGCCGTCGCCGAACAGATGGGCGAGGCGCTGCAGGCCACGGCCTGGTCGGTCAACATCAAGGAGCGGCTCGACTTCTCGTGCGCCGTGTTCGACGCCGGCGGGGCCCTGATCGCCAATGCCCCGCACATCCCGGTTCATCTGGGCTCGATGGGCGAGAGCATTCGCACCGTCATCCGCTCGCGCGGCGGACGGGCCGACGGGCGGGGCATGAAGCCCGGCGACGTCTGGATGCTCAACGCCCCCTACAATGGCGGCACCCATCTGCCCGACATCACCGTGATCATGCCGGTCTTCCTCGGCGACGACGACGCGCCCGCCTTCTTCGTCGCGGCCCGGGGACATCACGCCGATGTCGGCGGGATCACGCCGGGATCGATGCCGCCGAAGTCCCGGACGATTGAGGAAGAGGGCGTCCTGATCGACGACTTCCTGCTCGTCGACGCAGGCCGGCTGCGGGAGGCGGAAACCCGCGCCCTGTTCGCGTCGGGCCGGCGCCCGTCGCGCAACGTCGACCAGAACCTGGCCGACCTGAAGGCCCAGATCGCCGCCTGCGCCCGCGGCTCCGACGAGCTGGCGAGGATGGTCGGCGAGTTCGGCCGCGAGGTGGTCGCCGCCTATATGGGCCACGTCCAGGACAACGCCGAGACGGCCGTGCGCCGGGCCATCGCCGCCCTGAAGCCGGGGTCGTTCGCGCTGGAGATGGACGACGGCGCGGTCATCCGGGTTCGGATCGACGTGGACCCGGCGGCCCGCGGCGCGGTGGTCGACTTCAGCGGAACCAGCGGCCAGCGGCCCAACAATTTCAACGCGCCGCTGTCGATCACCCGCGCCGCCGTTCTCTATGTCTTCCGCACCCTCGTGGACGACGCCATCCCGCTGAACGAAGGCTGCCTGAAGCCGATCCGGCTGATCGTGCCGGAGGGGTCGATGCTGAACCCGTGCTACCCGGCCGCCGTCGTCGCCGGCAACGTCGAAACCAGCCAGGCCGTGGTCGACTGCCTGTACGGCGCGCTGGGCGTGCTGGCGGCCAGCCAGGGCACGATGAACAATTTCACCTTCGGCGACGACGCCCGCCAGTACTACGAGACCATCGCCGGCGGCTCGGGCGCGGGCCCCGACTTTGACGGGGCTTCGGCGGTGCAGACGCACATGACCAACAGCCGTCTGACGGATCCCGAGGTGCTGGAAAGCCGCTTCCCGATCCTGCTGGAGGAGTTTTCCATCCGCCGGGGCTCGGGAGGCCTGGGCGCCCACCGCGGCGGCGACGGCGCCGTGCGGCGCATGCGCTTCCTCGAGCCTCTTACGGCGGCCATTCTCTCCAATCGGCGCCGCGTCCCGCCGTTCGGAGCCGCAGGCGGCGGGGACGGCTCAACCGGCGTCAACCGCATCGAACGGGCCGACGGCAGCCGGGAAATCCTGGGCTCGACCGCCGAGGTCGAGATGGCGCCCGGCGACGTCTTCATCATCGAAACTCCGGGGGGCGGCGGCTACGGAAAGGCCTGAGCGCCCCTTCCCCGGCGGGCCGAACCGCGCAACTCTCGCGCCGAACGGACCGGGGGATCAGGCCATGTGGGTGTTGCTGGGCATAGCGGTGCTGGTCGCCGGCTTCGTGGCGCGGCTGAATCCGCTGGCGGTGATCCTGGCCGCGGCGGTTGTGACGGGCGCAGCCGCGGCCATCGCCCCCGGCGTAGGAGTCGCTGACCTTGGCAGGGCGGCGCTCGACACCATCGCCGCCTTCGGCAAGGCCTTCAACGACTACCGCTACATCAGCGTCATCTGGCTGGTGCTGCCGTTGATCGGCCTGCTGGAGCGGTACGGCCTGCAGGAACAGGCCCGCGCCCTCGTCGGCAGGGTGCGCTCGGCCACCACCGGCCGCATCCTGCTGGCCTATTTCGTCCTGCGCCAGATCAGCGCCGCCTTCGGCCTGACCAAGCTGGGCGGCCACCCGCAGATGGTCCGGCCGCTGATCGCGCCCATGGCCGAGGCGGCGGCCGAAAGCCGTCACGGCGACTTGCCGGAAGCGCTGCGCTGGCGCATCCGGGCCCACGCCGCAGCCGTGGACAACATTGCGCTCTTCTTTGGCGAGGACATCTTCTTCGCCATCGCGTCGATCCTGCTGATCAAGGGATTTCTTGAGGCCAACGGGATCGTCCTTGAGCCGTGGCAGCTGGCGGTCTGGGCCATTCCGACCGCGATCTGCGCCCTCCTGGTGCACGGCGCGCGGCTGATCCTCCTCGACCGGTCGATCGCCCGCGAGAGCGCGGAGAGCGGCCGATGATCACGCTCGACTGGGTCTACGTCTTCGCCGGCCTGACCTTCGCCGCCTTCTCGGTCCTGACCGCGTTCGACCGCGACCATCCGCGGCGCTTCGGCACGGCGGCGTTCTGGGGCCTGCTGGCTCTCAGCTTCCTGTTCGGTCCATGGCTGGGCGATCTCGGAAACGGCATGCTGGTGCTGGCCCTCGCCGCGCTCGCCGGCTTGCGCCTGCTCGGCCAGGGCCGGCCCGCCACCACCACGCCCGCCGAACGCGCCGCAAGCGCGGAGCGGCGTGGCGCCTGGCTGTTCGTTCCGGCCTTGGTCATTCCCGTCGTCGCTATCCTGGGCGTGCTGGTGCTCGAGAAGGTCTCACTGTCCGGCGTCCCGCTGTTCGGGCCCGAGCAGCCTACGATCATCGCCCTGGGCCTGGCCGTGGCCCTCGCCCTCATCGGGGCCATGATCTGGCTGCGGCCGCCGCTTCTCGCCCCTCTGCAGGAGGGCCGCCGACTGATGGACTCGGTCGGCTGGGCCGGCATCCTGCCCCAGGCGCTGGCGGCGCTGGGGGCGGTGTTTGTCATCGCCGGCGTCGGCGACCGCATTGGAGACCTGTTCTCAAGCTACCTGCCGCTGGACACCCGGCTTCTGGCCGTCGTCGCCTATTGCGGCGGCATGGCGCTGTTCACCTTCATCATGGGCAACGCCTTCGCCGCCTTTCCGGTGATGACGGCCGCGGTCGGCCTGCCGCTGGTGGTGATCCAGTTCGGCGGCAATCCGGCGATTGTCTGCGCCATCGGCATGTTGTCGGGCTTCTGCGGCACCCTGACCACCCCCATGGCCGCCAATTTCAACGTCGTGCCCGCGGCCCTGCTCGACCTGCCGGACCGCGACGCCCCGTTCAATGGCGTCATCCGGGTGCAGGCGCCCACCGCCGCCGCCCTGCTCGCGATCAACACCATGCTGATGTACGTCCTGGCCTTCAGGTTCTGAGCATGTCCGCACGCCTGACTCCCGAGATCGCCGCCCTCTACGCCCGCACCGCGCTGGGTCACGTCACGCGCGAGTATCCGAACAAGCTGGACCACGTTCTCGCCGGTCCGGGCGACGCTCTCGGTCCGCGCGCCCTGCATCCGATCTTCTTCGGGAGCTTCGACTGGCATTCCTGCGTGCACGGCTGGTGGACCCTGTTCACGGTGTTGCGGCTGTATCCCGACCTTCCCGAGGCCGGGCGCATCCGGAACCTGGCCGACAGTCTGTTCACGCCGGAGAATGTCGCCGCCGAGACCGCCTATCTGGCCCGGCCGGAAAGCCGTGGCTTCGAGCGACCCTACGGCTGGGCCTGGCTGCTCATGCTCGCCGCCGAACTGGAGCGCCACGGCGATGGCCGCGCCGCTGTCCTGCGCCCCCTGACCCGGTGCTTCGCGCAGCGGTTCATCGCCTTCCTGCCGCTGGCCGACTACCCCGTACGCGTCGGGACCCACTACAACACCGCCTTCGCCCTGCGGCTGACGCTCGACTACGCCGGGGCGGTGCAAGACGGGGCCCTCGCCGGCCTGTGCCGCGAGCGCGCCCTCCGCTGGCACTCATCGGACCGCGATTGCCAGGCCTGGGAGCCGTCGCAGGACGAGTTCCTGTCGCCGGCCCTGATGGAGGCGGCGCTGATGCGGTGGGTGCTGGACCATGAGGCTTTCACGGCCTGGTTCGAGTCCTTCCTGCCGGATCTGGGCCGCCGCGAACCCGCGACGCTGTTCCTGCCCGCTCTGGTCAGCGACCGTTCCGACGGCAAGATCGCCCATCTCGACGGCCTGAACCTCAGCCGCGCCTGGTGCTGGCGCGAGATCGCCTCGTCCATGCCGCTGGACGACCGCCGCCGCCCTGTCGTGCTGGAGGCCGCGCGAGCACACCTCGACGCCGCCCTGCCCCGGGTGACCGGCGACTATATGGGCGAACACTGGCTGGCCAGCTTCGCCTTGCTGGCGCTCCTCGCCGGCGAGTAGACGCCGCGTCCCGGCGGCCAGCGCCCCCTAGAACCAGGACGCGTCGCCCGAGGCCGTCGCCAGGCCGTAGACCATCACCGCTCCAAGGATGACGATGCCGGCCACCACAAGGTAGTCGAACGCGCGTTCCACACGCCAGAACCGCTGGCTGTCCGGCTGGTGATGGTGGTGTTCCGCCGCACCCGGCGCCGCATGCCTCCGCGGCCACAGGTGGGGCATGTGAAGTTGAGACCGCATCACGGACCTCGATGCACCCGGCGCCGAAGCGCGGCGCCACACCGGCGAAACGTGTCCCGGCACGGGGGAGTTCCGGCCGCCTCACGCCCGGCGCGGGACGGGCGCCAGCACAACCGAGGCGGCCAGCGCCGCTGCGGAGGCGGCGATGAAGACAGCGGACAGGGGCAGGCCTGCCGCGAACAGTATGGCGGCGCAAGCGGGCGCGAGGCTCTGGGGCACGGCGACGGCCATGTTCATCACTCCCAGATCGCGGCCCGCGCGCGCCGGGTCGGGCAGGCTCTCGGCCGTCATCGCCGCGACGGTCGTGGCGTGGACGCCGTGGCTCAGACCGAACAACAACTGGGCGGCCAGCAGGCCGGGCCATGCAGGCCAGGCCACCATCAGCGCCAGCGCCAGCGCCATACCCGCGCTGCCCGCGATCACGAAGCCCCGTCGCCCCCGCAGCCGGTCCGACAGCCCTCCGCCGGCGAAGCCGCCGAGGGCGGCGGCCATGGTCGACACGACCAGCAGGGTGGCGAACACGTCCGGCGCCGACCAGCCCGCCGGCGTCGCGCCGTCCGGCAGGCCGAGGAGCCAGAACAGCAGATAGAGGGTGTTGATGGCCACGGCGCTTTCGGCCAGCAGCCGCGAGGCGAACAATGCACGGAAGCGGCCATCGTGAAGCGCCGCGAAGGAAAGGCGGAAGGGTGTTCGTCGCGCGGGTGTCGGAGGCTCGCGCAAGCGGAGGGCGAACGGTACGATCAGCGTGGCTGCCGCGAGGACCACGACCGCGAACTGGGCCCCGGTCCAGCCCGCCAGCCGGCTGACCACCAGGGCCGTGAACAGGTTGGCGACCGGCAGAGCGGCGCCGGCCCAGGCCGAGATCAAACCCTTCTGCGCATCCGGCACGAGGTCCGGGACCAGGGCGGTCAGCGGCGCATAGAGGGCGTTCACCGCGATCTGGAAGACGATCACTCCAAGCACCAGCTGGAGCGGACTGCGGGCCAGGGCCAGCAGGGCCAGGCTGATCGCCACCGCGGCCAGGCCGCAGAGAATCCACGGACGGCGGCGCCCGAACCGGCTGAGTGTCCGGTCGCTGAGCGCTCCGAAGGTGAAGTTGGCCGCGGCGGCGGTCAGGCCGCCCAGCATGGCGGCGAGGCTGAGCAGCAGGGCCTTGCCGGCGCCGCCGATGACCCCCGCCTTTTCCGGAAGCAGCAGGGTTAGCAGGGGGATGAAGCAGATGAAGGCGCCGGTCTGGGCGGCGCCGTAGCCGAGCACGAACCATCTCGAGCGGTGGGACGGGGGCGGGAGGGCCCCGGCGGCGGCGTCGGTCATCCGGCCATATGACGTCGCCGCGCCGCCGCCGTCGAGGCCCGGCGTGGGATCCGGCCCGGCGCGCTATTGAAAGCCGGCCCGGGTCGGCCCATCGTCGCCGCGAGCGCGAGGGGAGCGGAATTTGACGGCCAGGAAACCGACCATCGACGACGTCGCCCATCATTCGGGCGTCGGCCGGACCACGGTTTCGCGCGTCCTGAACGGCGGGCCGAACGTCCGCTCCGAGGTGCGCGAGCGGGTGCTGGCGTCGGTGGCGGCGCTGAACTACCGGGTCAACCCGCAGGCGCGCTCGCTGGCCGGCGGCGGCAGCCGGATGCTGGCCCTCGTGCTGGCTTCGGACCTCGAGGCCGAGCCCAACTCCTTCTACGCCTCGGCCCTCGAGCTGGGCGCCCTGCGCGAATGTCTGGCGCTCGGCTACCAGCTGATGACCCGCCATGTGCCGCAGCAGAGCCCCGACCGGCGCGAGCAGGTGCTGGAGCTGATGACGACCCAGCGCTGCCAGGGCCTGATCCTGACTCCGCCCTTCGCCGACGACGCCGCCCTGATCGAGGAAATCCGGCGTCAGGGCTGTCAGGTTGCGACCATATCCCCCGGCGGCCCCGGCCGGTCGGTCGCCGACGGCGTCGGCATCGACGACGAGGCGGGCGGCTACGACATCGCCCGCCACCTGCTCGATCTCGGCCACCGCCGCTTCGCCTTCATCAGCGGGATCGCGGGCCACCTGTCGGCCGAACAGCGCTTCGACGGCCTGAAGCGGGCCCTGCGCGAACGCCGCCTCGATCCCGAGGCGGTCACGGTGCTCCAGGGCGACTTCACCTTCAGGTCTGGCAGCCTGCTGGCGGCCCGGCTGTTCGATCAGCCCGACCCGCCCACGGCCCTGGTTTGCGCCAACGACGACATGGCCGCCGGCGCCCTGTCGACCGCTCACGGCCGGGGGCTCGACGTCCCGGGACGACTGTCCATCACCGGCTTCGACGACACGCCGGTGTCCGAGATCGTCTGGCCGCCGCTGACCACCGTCCACCAGCCGCTGAAGGACATGGGCGGCGAGGCGGTGCGCCTCATCGCCGGA
>NZ_DASWTO010000057.1:0-12394 GCF_036402095.1 Brevundimonas sp.
GCTGGACGCCGGCATGAACGACCTGATGCGGCCGGCGCTGTACGACGCCTTCCACGACGTCGTGCCGGTGCGCGAGCGGGCGGGCGAGGCCGGCGCCTACGATCTGGTCGGGCCGATCTGCGAGTCGACGGACGTGTTCGCCCGGGAGCGGCGGCTGCCGCCGGTGCAGGCCGGGGACCTTGTCGCCTTCATGGGCGCGGGGGCGTACGGGGCGGTGCTGGCGAGCGAATACAATTCACGGCCGCTGGTCCCGGAGGTGCTGGTCGACGGCGCCCGCTGGGCGGTGGTGCGGGCGCGACCCTCCTATGACGAGATGTGGGCGCGGGAGCCGGGGGCCGACTGGCTGCGGTGAGTTTTACCCGGGTGAAACCGGAAAAAACGGTGTGTCAGAGTCGGCAGTGTCGGCAGGGTCGCGGAAATTCGCGGGGGCGGAGTCGGCAGAGTCTATAACGGCGCGCCTCGGGCGGTGCGGCGGGGATTCGGTTGGCAAAGACCGGCGGGCAGACGATGGCGCATTATGCGCCCGCTGCTTCCTGAGGCGGGGAAACCGGGTCGAGAAAAGCCGATGCGTCTGGAAAGTCAGGCGGATTTCCGCGTAATCCGACTATTAATCCGTGGATTGTCAGCACAGCGTCACATTCACCTCCCTGACGGCGAAGGCCGACGGGGAGGACAGGTCGATGCGAAGCAGCGACCAGGAGGGGGCGGCGCCGACGGAGAGTGATTGGCGGCCTGGCTTCCCGCCACCTGCGCCGCCCCCTCCTGATCGTCGCTGACGCGCCGATCTGTCCTCCCCATTCGCCTGACGCGAATGGGGAGGTGAAATGAGCCTCAGTCCAGGGCGCAGATGTCGGGGAGGCCGCGCAGGGCGCCGGCGTGGTCGAGGCCGTAGCCGACGAGGAAGCGGTTGGGGGCTTCCCAGCCGACGAAGTCCGGTTCGGGCGCGCGCGGCAGCGGCCAGGGCTTCTTGGCGAAGACGCAGGTCAGAACCTCGGCCGCCCCCGCCTCGCGGGCGATGCGGACGGCCTCGGCCAGCGACAGGCCGGTGTCGAAGACGTCGTCGAGGATCAGCACCTTCTTGCCGGCGATGGGCCGCTGGAAGGGCGCATAGACGTCGATCTTGCCGCGGCTTTCCTTCTCGTCCCCGTAGGAGGCCAGCCACAGGGCGTCGAAGCGGACGTTGCGGCCGATCCGCGACAGGGCGCGGGTCAGGTCGGCGGCGAACCACAGGCCGCCGGTCAGCAGCACCGCGGCGACGGTTTCGTCGTCGGTGACCGGAGCGATCTGGCGGGCGAGGTCGGCGACGATGCGCGCGACCTCCGCCTCGGGCAGCAGGACGGTGGGGGTCGGGGTGTCAGCCATGCGAGGCGGATACCGCCTCGGGCCCGTGCGAGTCGATAGCCCCGGGCGCCGCGACGGGCACGGCGTCGATCGGCTGCATGTTCAGCGCCTCGACCGGCCCCGGCGAGAGGGCGGGACGCAGGCCGCCGACGTCGGCCGTGGGCAGGGGGCGATGGACGGCCGGAGCGGCGGGGCGGGCGGGCGGGGTCCGGGCGGGGGCCGCGTCCTCCAGCACGAAGGCCACGCCGACGCCCTGGCCCTTGCCGCCCGGGTCGGCGATGGTGGCCGCGAAGCCCTGGACCTTGCCGGGCAGGACCGGGGCGGCGTCGATGCGGACCACGGCGTGGCCGATCTCGGCCCCCTGCCGGTCGAGCAGGGCGACGCGCACGGGGGGCGCGATCCGCTCGTCGTCGCGCACGTTCCTGAGCGCGCCGGAGACCAGCACCTTGCCGGGGTCGTGCGGCGCGGCGCGGGCCGAGACAGCCTCGAATTCGAGCCCGGTCGGATTCACGGTCAGGCCGACGGCGGCGTAGGCGGCTGCGGCCCGGGGCGCCATCTCCACCACCTCGACGCGGAACAGCCAGGCCGCGCCCAGCAGGGCGGCGAAGCCCGAGGCGATGCCGGCCCAGACGACGCCGTGGGCGGCGGCGCGGCGCAGGCGACGCTGCTGTTCGGCGCGGGCCCGGAAGGCGCGGGGCAGTTCGGGCGCCGGGGTCTCGGCCAGCGATTCGGCGGTTTCAGCCGGCTCGTCGCGCCGGGACGCGCCGGGCGACTCCCGTCCGGGCGGCGACACCGACAGCTCCAGCGGCTCCTCGAGGGTGGCGCGCCAGGTGTGTTTGCAGCTCTTGCACCGCACGGTGCGGCCGCCGGGGCCGATCGCCTCGTCAGGGGTGAAATAGCTGGTGGCGCAGGACGGGCAGGTCAGTATCATGTGCGCTGACTGAGAGGCGTTCCGCCCCCTCCCGTCGCGGCTCAACGGCCGCGTCCTGACCCAAAATCGATGCCCGTCCAGCCCCGCCGCGCCGCCTTGACCGACTCCGCGACCGACACCGTCCGCCTCTCGGGCGTGGGCTTCGGCTATGCGGACGGCCCACGCGTGCTGCGGGACGTTAACCTCATCCTGACAGCCGGCTCTTTCCACTTCCTTACCGGGCCGTCGGGAGCGGGAAAGTCGACGCTGCTGAAACTGCTGACCCTGGCGGAGCGTCCGACGGCCGGGCGGCTGGAGCTGTTCGGGGAGGACGCGGTCGAGGCCCTGCGGCCGGCCCTGCCCGGCTTCCGGCGACGCATGGGGGTGGTGTTCCAGGACTTCCGCCTGCTGGACCACCTGTCGGCGTTCGAGAACGTGGCCCTGCCGCTGCGGCTGGCGGGAGCGAAGCGCGAGACCTACGCCGCCGACGTAGAGGAGATGCTGGACTGGGTCGGGCTCGGCGACCGCATGGACGACCGGCCGCCGACGCTGTCGGGCGGCGAGAAGCAGCGGCTCGCCATCGCCCGGGCCGTGGTCAACCGGCCGGAGCTGATCCTCGCCGACGAGCCGACCGGCAGCGTCGACGCGGCCATGGGCGAGCGGCTGCTGAAGCTGTTCCAGTCCCTGAACCGGCTCGGAACCACGGTGCTGATCGCCAGCCATGACGAAACGCTGGCGGCGACGTCCGGGGCGTCGCTGCTGCGGCTCGAGGGCGGACGGGTGATGGGAGGCGAGGCGTGATCGGCCGGCTGACGCCGCGGGGGGCGGGAATACTGCCGCGCGACGGCGGCGGAGAGCCGTGGCTGGCGGCGGTGATCGCCGTGCTGTGCTTCCTCGCCTGCCTCTCGGCCGTGGGGGCCGTCGCCGCCGACCGGGCGGCGCATGGCTGGGCGCGGCAGCTGCGCGCCGAGGCGACGGTGCAGGTGCGGCCGCGCGTGGGCGAAACGGGAGCCGAGGCCGCCGCCCGCGCCGCTCAGACGCTGGCGGGCGTGGACGGCGTGGACGAGGCGGAGGCGATGGACCGCCGCACCGCCGAGGCGCTGTTGCGGCCGTGGGTGGGCGACGCCGTCCTGCCCGACCTGCCCCTGCCCCATCTGGTCACCGTGCGGCTGGATCGCGACGCCCCGGCCAGCGCCGTCAGCCTGAGCCGCGCCCTCGCCGAGGCGGGCGTCGACGCCACCGTCGACGACCACAGCCTGTGGCGCGGCGAGGTCGAGCGTTCGGCGGCCCTGATCACCGCCCTCGCGGTCGCCGCCTTCCTGCTCACGGCCGGCGCGGCCGGAGCGGCCATCGTCTATGCGACCCAGGCGGGCATGGCGGCGCAGCGGACCATCATCGACACCCTGAGTCTGAACGGCGCGTCGGACGGGCGAATCGCCGGCCTGTACCAGACCCGCTACGGCCTGCTGGCCGCCGGCGCGGGCGCCGCCGGGGCCGTGGCCGCGATGGCGCTCGTCGCCGGGCTGAGGCTGCTCGGCGGGGCGGAGGGCGTCACCCCGGCCCTGCCGCTGGCGTGGAGCGACGTGCTGATGCTCTCGCCATGCCCGCTGCTGGCCGCTACGGTGGCGCTTGTGGCGGCGCGGATGACGGCGCTGGCGCGATTGCGGGGCCGCCGCTAGGTTAACGCCATGAAGTTTCTCACCTTCATCGCCATCATCGTCCTGATCTGGCTGGTCGGGCTGTTCGCCTTCGCCGAGCGGGTGCGCGGATTCACGCCCGCCGCCGAGCCGGCGCGGGCCGACGCCATCGTGGCCCTGACCGGCCCTTCGGCCGAGCGCGTCAACGCCGCCATCCGCCTGCTGGAGCAGGACAAGGGCCAGCGGGTGCTGATCTCGGGCGTGAACCGGGAGGTGCGGCGTCAGGAGCTGCGCGCCCTGACTCCGGGCTCGAACAAGCTGTTCAACTGCTGCGTCGATCTGGGCTTCGAGGCCGAGGACACCATCGGCAACGCCCAGGAGATCGCCGCCTGGGCTGACGCCAAGGGCTATGACAGCCTGATCGTGGTGACGTCCGACTACCACATGCCCCGCGCCCTGACGGAGATCCGGGCGGCGGCGCCGGAGCTGGAGCTGACGCCCTACGCTGTCGAGACGCCGTCGCTGGACGATTCGCGCTGGTGGCGGGCGGCGGCGGCGGCGCGGCGGATGACGCTGGAGTACATGAAGTATCTCGCCGCCCTCGGCCGCGCCCTGGTGGGCGGCGGCGAGTACGAGGCGGCGACGGAGGCCGCGCCGGCCGGGAAGGCCGCCTGACGTGACTACCCTGCGTTCGCTGCTGTTCGTCGCCTGGCTGTATCTGTCCATGGCCCTGTTCGCGGTCGGCCTGTCGCCGGCGCTGCTGCTGCCGCACCGGTTCGCCATGGGGGTGATCCGCGGCTGGTCGCGCTTCGTCCTGTTCGGCCTGCGCTGGATCGCCGGGGTCAGGGTCGAGTTCCGCGGGCTGGAGCACCGGCCGACCGGCGCGGCCCTGATCGCCGGCAAGCACCAGAGCATGCTGGACGTGATCGCGCCGTTCGCGGTGCTGCCCGACAACTGCTTCATCATGAAGAAGGAGCTGCGGCCCCTGCCCTTCTTCGGCTGGTTCGCGTGGAAGACGGGGATGATCGCGGTCGACCGTTCGGCCCACTCCAAGGCGCTGAAGGACATGGTCAAACAGGCGCGGGCGCGCTTCGCACAGGGGCGGCAGATCCTGATCTTCCCGGAGGGGACGCGAACCGCGGTGGGCGCGGCGCCGGACTACAAGCCGGGCATCGCGGCGCTGTACCGGGACCTGGACTGTCCCTGCGTGCCGATGGCGACCAACTCGGGCGTCCACTGGCCGGCGCACGGGTTCAGGCGCTATCCGGGGACGGTGGTCTATGAGTTCCTGCCGGCGATCCCGGCGGGACTGAAGCGGGCGGAGTTCATGGGGGCGCTGGAGGCGCGGATCGAGGGGACGTCGAACGGGCTCCTGACCGCCGAAAGCCCTCGCACCCTGTCCCGGGACTAACGCAGCGTCTCCCACGCCAGCGCGTGGACCTTGTCGCGCCCGAGGGCGGCGGCGAGGGGCGGGTCGGCGAACAGGCCGGCGATGGCGGGGTCCCTCACATCCAGACCGCCGGTGAAGGCGCCGAAGGCGGGCAGGACGGCGCGGCGGCCGTCGGTGACGAAGGCGGGGCGGCGGACGCCGCGGCCGTGAGCGGCGACGCGGGCGGCGGGGTGGAGGTGGCCCGCGATCTCCCCCGGCCGGACGCCCGGCTGCGGCTCGTGGATCAGGCCCAGGGCGCCGAGGGACAGGGTTTCGATCACCTGCCCGGGCAGGGCGTCCATCGCGCCGGCGAGGGCGCGGATGTCGTGGTTGCCTTCCAGCCAGATCCAGTCGCGGCCGGCGGCGAGGCGGTGCAGGCGCGAGGCGTCGTCGGGGGCCATGCGGGCGACGGATTTCGAGTCGTGGAAGCTGTCGCCGAGCAGGACGACGGTCGCGGGGCGCAGGGCCTCGATCTCGGCCTCGAGCCGGTCGAGGGTGGCGCGGCTGTCGTAGGGGGGCAGCATCTGGCCGCGCGCGGCGAAGGCCGAGCCCTTCTCCAGATGCAGGTCGGCGGCGATGAGAGTGCGGTGATTGAGCACCCACAGGGCGCCGGAGCAGCGCAGCACGCAGGGCTCGCCCTCGATGGAGACGCGCAGGCCGCCGCTGGGGCAGCGGGCGGGGGACAGGGCCTGGCGCAGGGCGGCGTTCACCGGGCGGCCTCCGCCGGCGCCCCGAGCGTATCCGGGCCCATGACCTCGGCGATCAGGTCGGCCTCGTCGAAGCCGTAGGCCGAGGCGTCGAGGATCATCTCGGCCGCCTGGCCGCCGCCGACGCGCTCGCGGCCGATCTGGACCAGAACGGGGACGCAGAAGGGCGAGGGACGCTCCAGATGGACGTGTCTGATGTGGCCCTGGATGCGCTCGAGCAGCTGGCCGAGGCGGGCGACGTCGAGCAGGCCGGCGGCCGCGTCGGCGCGGGCGGTCTTGAGCAGCAGGTGGTCGGGCTGGTGGCGGCGGAGCACGTCGTAGATCAGGTCGGTCGAGAAGGTCACCTGCCGGCCGGTCTTCTCGTTCCCCGGCTGGCGCTTCTCGATCAAGCCGGAGATCAGGGCGCAATTGCGGAAGGTGCGCTTCATCATGAAGCTCTCCTCCAGCCAGCTCTCGAGGTCGTCGCCGAGCATGTCGGGCTCGAACAGGGCGTCGAGGTCGAGTCCGTCCATCGGCTTGATCGACCAGACGGCCAGCGAATAGTCGGTGACGACGAAGCCCAGCGGCCCGACGCCGAGGCGGTCGAGGCGGCGGGTCAGCAGCATGCACAGGGTGCCGTGGGCGAGGCCGCCGGCGAAGGGATAGGCGACGAGGAAGTGGCGGCTGCCGCGCGGGAAGGTCTCGACCAGCATGGTCTCCGCGTCGGGGATGGCGGACTTCCCGGCCTGCAGCTCCAGCCACTCCTGCACATCGGGCGGCAGGACGCGCCAGTGATCGCGATCCTCGATCAGGGCGCGGACGCGGTCGGCCAGCGACCGCGACATGGGGAACTTTGATCCTCCCCAGGAGGGGATCTTCGGGTCGCTGTCCTGGGCGTGGGTGACGAGGGCGTCCATGCCGGCGATGGCCTGGAAGGCCCAGACCTGACCGGCGAAGACGAAGGTGTCGCCGGGGACCATGGGCTCGAAATAGCTCTCCTCGGCCTCGCCGACCTTGCGGCCGCCGATCAGGCGCTGGCCCCGGCGCGAGGCGACGCGGACGTTGAGGGTGGCGGCCGTGACGATGGCCCCGACGTTCATGCGGTGGCGCTGGGCGACCTGCTGGTTGCGCACCTTCCAGCGGCCCTGCCGGTCGCGCACGATGCGGGCGAAGCGCTCATAGGTGCGCAGGGCGTAGCCGCCGGTGGCGACCAGATCGACGACCTCCTCGAACTGCTCGTACGTCAGGCCGCGATAGGGGCCGCAGCCGGTCACCTCGGCGTAGATATCCTCCATCGCGAAGGGCTCGGAGCAGGCGCAGCCCATGACGTGCTGGGCCAGGGTGTCGAGCGTGCCGGTGTGGACTGGCTCCCAGTCGAAGGCGTTTTCGGCCACGGCCTCGCGGGCGGCCTGGCATTCCAGCATCTCGAAGCGGCTGGCGGGGACCATCAGGGCGCGCGACGGCTCGTCGAGGCGGTGGTTGGCGCGGCCGATGCGCTGGACGAGGCGGGAGGCGCCCTTGGGGGCGGCCAGCTGGATGACGAGGTCGACGTCGCCCCAGTCGATGCCGAGATCGAGGGTCGAGGTGCAGACCACGGCGCGCAGGTCGCCGCGGGCCATGGCCGCCTCGACCTTGCGGCGCTGCTCGGCGGCGAGGGAGCCGTGGTGCAGGGCGATGGGCAGGTTGTCGTCGTTGATGGCCCACAGCGACTGGAAGACGAATTCGGCCTGCCAGCGGGTGTTGACGAAGATCAGGCTCATGCCCGAGCGGCGGATGGCGTCATAGACCTCGGGGATGGCGTGCCGGCCGGTGTGGCCGGCCCACGGGACATGGCCCTCGGAGACGAGGACGTCGACCACCGGCGGGGCGCCGGGTTCGCCGCGGACGATCACGATCCCTTCTCCCCCGGGGGAAGAAGGTGGCCCGTCAGGGCCGGATGAGGGGTAGGCCGGCTCCGGACCAGCTGGCGGGGGCGATGAGGAAACAGCCCCCTCATCCGAGCGGCTCCGCCGCCCACCTTCCCCCCCGAGGGGAGAAGGAAGACCGGGCCTCAGCCAGTCCGCGATCATGTCCGGATCGTCCACCGTGGCTGAGAGGGCGACGCGGCGCATGGCGGGCGCGTATTTCTGCAGGCGGCCGAGGCCCAGCGAGAGCAGGTCGCCGCGCTTGCCGCTCCAGATGGCGTGGACCTCGTCGAGGACGACGCATTTCAGGTCGGCGAAATAGCTGCGCGCGCCGTCCCAGGCGCAGAACAGGGCCAGCTGTTCCGGGGTGGTCAGCAGGATGTCGGGCGGAAAGTCGCGCTGGCGCTGGCGCTTGGACTGTTTGGTGTCGCCGGTGCGGCTCTCGACGTGGATGTTGAGCCCGATCTCGCGGATCGGCGTCATCAGGTTCCGCTCGACGTCGGTGGTCAGGGCCTTGAGCGGCGAGAGGTAGAGGGTGTGGACGCCGGAGCCGGGGCCGGTCGCCGGCTTCGGCCCGCGTTCGGCGAGCTCGATCAGCGAGGGCAGGAAGCCGGCCAGGGTCTTGCCGCCCCCGGTCGGGGCGACCAGCAGGGCGTGCGAACCGGCCCCGGCCGCGGCGATCATCTCGAGCTGGTGCCGCCGGGCCGTCCAGCCGCGCGAGGCGAACCAGTCGGCGAAGAGCGGCGGAAGCGTTGCGGGAGGGGGCGGCGGCGTCACGATGCGCCTATAGCATGTTCCCGTTCCGTTTCATCCGGTGAGAGCACGGACCGCCACGTAGATGGCGACCAGGATGATCAGGCCGGCGAAGAGGCGGCGGCCCAGCAGCGCCCGTTCGCCGAGGCGCCGGGCGATGGGCAGGCCGGCGGCGGTCCCGAACGCGCCGCCGGCGACCATGGCGAGGACGACCGGCCAGTCGACGAGCCCCGACACCGCATAGTTGGCCGAGGTCGAGGCGCCGAACACCGCCACGCTGAGCAGGGACGAGGCCTGGGCGTGCATCAACGTCATGCCGGTGGCCGCCATCAGCCCCGGGACGATGAGGAAGCCGCCGCCGATGCCGAAGAAGCCGGCGGCGAAGCCCGCGCCGAGGCCCATCGGGGCCAGCCGCAGGGTCAGGCGGCGGTCGAGGCGAACCGCGCCGTCGCCCTCGTTGCGAGACTTGCGCAGCATCGACAGGGCGATCAGCACCATGGCGAGAGCGAAGAAGAGCAGCAGGCTGCGACCGTCGACCTGTTTGGCCAGGGTCGAGCCGACCAGCGCCCCCAGCACGCCGGTGACGGCGAACAGGCTCGCGCAGGGCCATTTGACCCTTCCCGCGCGGGCGTGGCCGGTCAGGCCGGTCATGGCGTTGAGCGCCACGCCGGCCGCCGAGGTGCCGATGGCCACGTGCGGGTCGCCGATCCCGACGAAGTAGAGCAGCAGGGGCGCGGCCAGCACCGACCCGCCCCCACCGAACACGGCGAGGAACAGGCCGACCACGGCGCCGCTGAGCGCCGCCGCGCCCCAGGTCCACAGCATCGGGTCCATCGGCTCAGGCCGGGGAGGAGGTCACGGGCAGGCCGGCCGCCTTCCAGCCATTGAGGCCGCCGTGCAGCACACAGGCGGAACTCTCGATACGCGAGGCCAGGCGGTCGCAATGCATCCCGGTGCGCGCGCCGCTGCGGCACATGAAAATGACCTCGCAGCCCGGCTGGACGCCGAGGTCGGCCTGTTCGAAGGTCGACAGGGGAGCCGAGACAGCCCCCGGCAGATGCTCGGCGGCGAACTCGTCGGACTCGCGGATATCGACGACGACGGCGCGGCCGCTCCTGAGGCGGTCGGCGACCTGATGGGGTGACAGGGGGGTGAGGACGGACGTCATGACGCTTGCTCCGGGGAGTGCGGGTTGAAGATGGCGGCCAAGGTGGCGATGACGCGAACCACGGCCGGGTCGGCGATGTGGTAGAAGATGGCCTGGCCCTCGCGACGGGTCGCGACCAGGCCCTCATCGCGCAGCAGGGCCAGGTGCTGGGACAGGGCGGATTGGGACAGACCGACCAGCGGGCACAGCGCACCAGCCTGGAGTTCCCCGTCCCCGAGCCGGCACAGGATCATCAGCCGCTTCTCGTTGGACAGGGCCTTGAGAAGCGCCGCGGCCTGCGTCGCACTGGCCTCGAACCGCGCGAGGTCGATGTGGGTCATACCGTTCATGCCGCCTATATATTCGAACTTGCTAAATTAGCAATGACTAATATATAAATCCCGCAGCCGTTCAGGAGCCCCGCCATGAAGCCGACCGTCCAGGCCTTCTTCGACAAGGCCACCAACACCATCAGCTATCTGGTCAGCGACCCCGCCGCCGGCGTGGCCGCCGTCATCGATCCGGTGCTGGACTACGACCCGGCGACGGTGAGGACCTCGACCGCCAGCGCCGACGCCATCCTGGCGGCCGCCGCGGAACAGGGGCTGCGCATCGAGCGGGTGCTGGAGACCCACGCCCACGCCGATCACCTGTCGGCGGCGCACTACATCCGGGAAAGGACCGGGGCGCGGATCGGGGTCGGCCGGCGCATCACGGAGGTGCAGAAGACCTTCGCCGACCTGTTCGAAACGGACGACCTGACGCCTGATGGCGCCGTGTTCGACGACCTGTTCGACGACGGTGACCGCTTCGCCATCGCCGGACTGGAGGCCGAGGTGATCCACACCCCCGGGCATACGCCCGCCTGCGTCAGCTATCACATCGGCGACGCGGTTTTCGTCGGCGACACCCTGTTCATGCCGGACTACGGCACCGCCCGCACCGACTTCCCCGGCGGCGACGCGGCCACGCTGTTTCGCTCGATCCAGCGTCTGCTGGCCCTGCCGGACGAGACGCGGCTGTTTGTCGGCCACGACTACCTGCCGGAGACCGGCCGCAGGGCGTTCGGCTGGGAGACGACGGTGGGCGAGGAGCGCCGCGCCAACGTCCATGTCGGCGGCGGGGTGAGCGAGGCGGACTTCGTCGCCCGCCGCAATGCGCGCGACGCCGGGCTGGCCGCACCTCGGCTGATCCTGCCCTCGCTGCAGGTCAACATCCGCGCCGGGGACCTGCCGCCGCCGGAGCCCTCGGGCAAGCGGTTCCTGAAGTTTCCGGTCAACGCCCTGTAGGCTGATGTTCCCGTCCATCTCGGGAACACGCACCCTGCCGAAGCCGAGGCAGCTGGGGCCGGCGCTGCGGACGAACGTCAGAGCTCCGGGATGACAGGTCCACGCGGCAAGATGTTCCCGTTCCGTTTCACCGCCCAACGCGCTATCTAGCGTCAGTGCCCGTCTCCACCCTCCCCTCTTCCGCAGGCCTGACCGGGGCCGAGACGTGGCTGGCCCTGCCGGCGGCGCTGGCCGTGCCGCCGGGGGCGGGGGCGATCTGCGATGACGGGGGCCCGAGGAAGATCGGGCGGGGGGCGGCCGAGGGGGCGTTCACGACCGGGCCGGTGCTGGTGGCGCATGCGTCGTTGACCGCTCGACGGCTGGGGCTGGCGCCGCCGCCGCGGTCGGGCGACCTGCTGGACGTGCTGGAGCTGTTCGCCTTCGTGCGGCCGGCGCGGTTCTGCGCCCCGTCGCCGAGCGGTCTGGCGCTGGCCATGGGACAGAGCGAGCCGAAGGGGGCGGAGGCCCAGGCCGAGGCGCTGCGGCGGGCGGCGGACGGGCTGCTGCGCGAGCTGGCGGACGCCGCCTATCCCGACCGGGAGGCCGCCTTCACCCTGGCCGAGACGCTGGGGCGGGCAGGCTGGGCGTGGGGCTGGCGGGTTCTGGGCGCCCTGCAGCACCAGCCGGTGCGGGAGCGGCAGCATCGCGGGTCCGGGCTGGACGCCTGGTCGCGCCTGCCGGAGTGGGAGGACGAGGCGCCGCGCGGCGAGGCGGGGTCGGCCCCGGTCGATTCCGAGAGCGCGCGCATCCGGCTGGAGAAGCTGCTGCAGGCCTCGGGCCTCGACGAGACGCGGCCGACGCAGAGCGACTACGCCGCCGAGGCCGCCTTCGCCTTTTCACCGCGCAACGAGGAGGGCCGGCCGCGGGTGCTGCTGGCCGAGGCGGGGACGGGCACGGGCAAGACGCTGGGCTATCTGGCCCCGGCGTCGCTGTGGGCCGAGCGGAATTCGGGCGCGGCCTGGGTGTCGACCTACACCCGCGCCCTGCAGCGGCAGATCGACCGCGAGAGCGCGGCCCTGTGGCCGGATCCGGTCGAACGCAAACGCAAGACCGTCGTGCGCAAGGGGCGGGAGAACTACCTGTGCCTGCTGAACCTGCAGGACATGGTGCAGGCGGCCCAGCTGGGGAACGGCGACCTGATCGGCATGGCGCTGGCCAGCCGCTGGGCCATGCACACCCGCGACGGCGACATGACCGGGGGCGACTATCCCGGCTGGCTGCCGGGGCTGTTCGCGGTCGGGACGAGCCAGCAGGCCAGC
>NZ_DASWTO010000058.1:0-13009 GCF_036402095.1 Brevundimonas sp.
TCCTGACTCCGCCCTTCGCCGACGACGCCGCCCTGATCGAGGAAATCCGGCGTCAGGGCTGTCAGGTTGCGACCATATCCCCCGGCGGCCCCGGCCGCTCGGTCGCCGACGGCGTCGGCATCGACGACGAGGCGGGCGGCTACGACATCGCCCGCCACCTGCTGGATCTCGGCCACCGCCGCTTCGCCTTCATCAGCGGGATCGCGGGCCACCTGTCGGCCGAACAGCGCTTCGACGGTCTGAAGCGGGCCCTGCGCGAACGCCGGCTCGATCCCGAAGCGGTCACGGTGCTCCAGGGCGACTTCACCTTCCGGTCTGGCAGCCTGCTGGCGGCCCGGCTGTTTGATCAGCCGGACCCGCCCACGGCCCTGGTTTGCGCCAACGACGACATGGCCGCCGGCGCCCTGTCGACCGCTCATGGCCGGGGGCTCGACGTCCCGGGACGGCTGTCCATCACCGGCTTCGACGACACGCCGGTGTCCGAGATCGTCTGGCCGCCGCTGACCACCGTCCACCAGCCGCTGAAGGACATGGGCGGCGAGGCGGTGCGCCTCATCGCCGGACGGCTGGCGGGCACGCGGCGGGACGCCGACTGGCGGTTCATCACCCTGCCGCACGCGGTGGTCGCCCGCGCCTCCGCCGGACGGGTCGCATCAAGACTGGCGACCGTCAGCGCTTGACGCGCGCGCCGCGGAGCGCCCTACTGGAAGCGCTTCCAACGCGGAGCGCCAACGGACGCCGCGCGTGGCTCGAGCGTCCGGCCAACAGGAGGAGGGACGCCATGACCTGGCGAATCGCAACGCTCGCCCGCCGGGCGCTGATCATCGGCGCGGGGGTGGCGACGCTCGGCGCCGCCGCCTGCGCCGGAACTCCTGCGGACCCGTCCGCCCGCGTCTGGATGACGTCGGGCGACCGCGCCCGATTGTTGGCCGAACAGGCGCCGCTTCGTTTCGAGGCCGACGGCGCTCCGGCCGGACCGGTCATCACGGTCGACCCGGACCAGCGGTTCCAGGAGATGGTCGGCTTCGGCGCGGCGATCACCGACGCCTCGGCCTTCCTGATCCAGACCCGGCTGGGCGATGACCAGCGGGACGCGCTGATCCGCGAACTGTTCGGCCGGGAAGACGGCGGCCTCGGCTTCGGCTTCACGCGCGTGACCATCGGAGCCTCGGACTTCTCGCTCGACCACTACAGCCTCGCAGACACGCCCGATCCCACGCTCGCGAGCTTCTCGACCGCCCGCATGGAGGCCCAGGTCTTTCCGACCGTCCGTCAGGCCCTCGCCGCCAATCCCGAGCTCAAGGTCATGGCCTCGCCATGGAGCGCGCCCGGATGGATGAAGACCACGGGCTCGATGATCCAGGGCCAGCTGAAGCCGGAGTTCTATTCGACCTACGCCGACTATTTCCGCCGCTACATCGAGTCGGCGGCGGCGCACGGCGTGCCGACCGACTACCTCAGCATCCAGAACGAGCCGGACTTCGAGCCGGACAGCTATCCTGGCATGCGGTGGGCGCCCGAGGGTCGCGCGGCCTTCGTCGGCGAACATCTCGGCCCCCGGCTCCGCGACGCCGGCATCACCACGAAGATTCTGGACTGGGATCACAACTGGGATCTGCCGCAACAGCCGCTGGCGGTGCTGGCCGACGAGCGCGCGCGCCCCTTCATCGCCGGGGTGGCGTGGCATTGCTACGGCGGCGACGTCTCGGCCCAGAGCCGGGTTCGGGACGCCTGGCCCGACAAGGACGTCTTCTTCACCGAATGCTCCGGCGGGGAGTGGACCCCGGGATTCGCCGACAGCTTCACCTGGACGATGAAGAATCTGATCATCGGCTCCACCGAACACTGGGCGCGCGGCGTC
The DNA here is from genome assembly GCF_036402095.1 of Brevundimonas sp. Taxonomy (GTDB): domain Bacteria; phylum Pseudomonadota; class Alphaproteobacteria; order Caulobacterales; family Caulobacteraceae; genus Brevundimonas. Next base: position 1,862 of record NZ_DASWTO010000058.1, read on the forward strand.
CTGATGTGGAATCTGGCCCTGGACGAGAACTACGGGCCGCACGCCGGCGGCTGCGGCAACTGCCGCGGCGTGGTGAAGATCGACAGCCGCACCGGCGCGATCGAACGAAATCAGGAATACTACGCCTTCGGACACGCCAGCCGCTTCGTGCGGCCGGGCGCGCGGCGGGTCGTCTCCCTGAAGCCCGAGGGACTGCAAGCGGTCGCCTTCGTCAATCCCGACGGCGAGCGGGTGCTGATCGTCCTCAACGACGGGGCCGCGCCTGTCGCCTTCCGGATCCGCGAGGGCGGACGCAGCGCTGCGGCCGAGCTGCCGCCGCAGGCCGCCGCCACCTACGTCTGGGCGCGCCGGCCCTGAGGCCCGCGACCGGGCCGGTAGCAAGCCGTGATCGACGCCGCCGGAATGCGGATTGCGCCGGAACCTCATTTCGGCTAGCGATTGGAAGCGCTTCCAATCGATCTTTCAGGATCGGGGGCGGCGCGGCAAGAAGGACGTGCGGCTCAAGGGGCCCGCGCCGGGGAAACAACAGGGGGTATTCATGCGCAGCCAGTTCGCAGGCGTTCGCAAGACCGGCGCGGTGTCGCCGTCACAGCTTTGCCTGACGGTGTCGGCGCTCGCCCTCGCGATGGTCGCGCCCGGCGTCGCCATGGCGCAGGATCCGGTCCCGCCGCCGCCGCAGGACGAGGAGGCCACCGAGGTCGAGGAGGTCATCGTCACCGGCCTGCGCCGCGGCCTGGCGGACTCGATCAGCATCAAGCGCAACGAGACCTCGATCGTGGAGGCGGTCTCGGCCGAGGACATCGGCAAGCTCCCCGATGTGTCCATCGCCGAGTCGATCGCCCGCCTGCCCGGTCTGGCCGCCCAGCGCGTCAACGGCCGCGCCCAGGTGATCTCGATCCGCGGCCTCGCTCCGGACTTCACCACCACCCTGCTCAACGGCCGTCAGCAGGCCAGCTCCGGCGACAACCGCGCCGTCGAGTTCGACCAATACCCGTCCGAACTGCTGTCCGGCGTGGTCATCTACAAGACCCCGGACGCCGAGATTTCCGGCATGGGCCTGTCGGGCACCGCCGACCTGCGCACCGTCCGGCCGCTCGAGTTCGGGAGCCGCGCCATCGCGCTGAACCTGCGCGGGGAAATGATCGAGGGCGACAGCCTGAACGACGACGTCCGCAACTACGGCGGCCGCTTCTCGGTCAGCTACATCGACCAGTTCGCGGATGACACCATCGGCGTCGCCCTGGGGTACGCCCACCTCGACTCCCCGTCGCAGAACCGCCACTACAAGGCCTATGGCTACGAGGCGTTCGGCTTCGCCGTCACGCCCGACAGCGCCGATGACGCCCTGATCCTGAACGGGCAGGAGCTGTTCGCCACCTCGCGCCTGAACCAGCGTGACGCGGTCATCGGCATCGTCGAATGGCGTCCGAACGACCGCCTCCACTCGACCCTCGATCTCTACTATTCGAAATTCGACCAGGAAGAGACGACGCGCGGGGCGCAGTGGTTCTCGAACGGTTGGGCCGACGGCGCGACCTTTACCGACGTCCAGACCGAGACGCGGGGCGGATCCCTGTTCGCCACCAGCGGCACGCTGAACGGCGGCGTTCCGATCATCCGCAACGACTTCAACACCCGTGAGGACGAGCTGTTCTCGGTCGGTCTGAACAACGAGTTCGAGATCGACGAGCGCACGCGCGTCGTGGCCGACCTGTCGTATTCGACCAACGAGCGGCGCGAGCAGATCCTCGAAACCTACGCCGGCTATGGCCGCGGCGTCGGCGGCGTCACCCCGGGCACCCCGGACGTCGGCCGCACGCTCGACACCATCACCTTCGAGGTCAACGACGACGGCTATCCGACCTATACGACCGGCCTGAACTACGCCGACGCCTCGCAGGTGTCGCTGGGCGACCGCGCTCCGTGGGGCGGCTGGGGGCACGACGGGGCCATCCGCTTCCCCGACGTGGAGGAACGCATCTACGCCGCTGACCTGAAGTTCGAGCGCGACCTCGACGGCATCATCCATACCGTCAGCGCCGGCGTGAACCTGGCCAATCGCAACAAGACCAAGCGCGTCGACGACTTCGACCTGTTCCTCAAGAACGGCCGCCAGCAGGTGTACGTCGATCCCCAGTATCTGGTCGAGGCCACCACGCTGGACTTCGGCGGCTTTGGCGACGTGCTCAGTGTCGATCTGAGCCGGGCGCTGGACGTCTACTACGACCGCGCCCCCATTCTCGACGCCAACTATTTCGACAAGAATTGGGACATCGAGGAAGAGGTCCTCACCTGGTTCGCGCGCGCCGAATTCGAACGCGGGCAGGTGCGCGGCAACGTCGGCGTCCAGGTCGTCCAGCAGTCGCAGGAATCGACCGGCGTGGTCATCAACGGCCTTGAGCCGGGCCAGCCCATCACGCCGATGACGATCACCGAGGGCGCGGACTACACCGACGTCCTGCCCAGCCTGAACATGATCTACGACCTCGGCGACGGGCACCGCATCCGTTTCGCGGCGTCCAAGACCATGGCCCGTCCCCGCATGGACGAGATGCGCGCCAACGTGACGCCCGGCTTCAACGCCTTGGTCTGCACCGGCCAGCCCTGCCTGCCGGGCACGACGGTCAATCCGTGGTCGGCCTCCGGCGGCAACCCGCACCTCGAGCCTTGGCGGGCCACCGCCTTCGATCTGGCCTACGAATGGTACGTGAACCCCACGACCTATCTGTCGATCGCCGGCTTCTACAAGAACCTCGACACCTACATCTATCAGCAGACCACCGAGTTCGACTTCTCGGGAATCCCGCTGCCCAGCACGGCCTCGTCGATCCCGCCCGGCGTGACGATCAGCCCGATCGGCCAGATCACCCTGCCCGCCAACGGCAAGGGCGGCGTGGTCGAGGGTATCGAGATCAGCGGCGCCCTCAACTTCGGCACCGTATGGGAGCCGCTGGACGGCTTCGGGGTGCTGGGCAGCGTCTCCTTCACGGAGTCCGATCTCAACCCCACCGCCGGCGGGCCGCCCGTCCGCATCCCGGGGCTCTCGGGCATGGTCTACAACATGACCGCCTACTACGAGCGTGACGGTTTCCAGGCGCGCATCAGCAAGCGTTTCCGCGAGGCCTTCAAGGGCGAGGTGGTCCAGCTGTTCGCGACCCGCGGCCAGACCGAGATCCTCGACGACGAGCAGATCGACGCGCAGATCGGCTACACGTTCCAGGAAGGTCAGCTGGAGGGTCTTGGCCTGCTGTTCCAGGTCAACAACCTGACCAACTCGCCCTACCGCACCCGCCTCGGCCTCGACAGCGGCGGCACCACCACCGCGGACGGCGGCAGCCTGCCCGAGACCTACGAAGAGTACGGCCGACAGTATCTGTTCGGCATCAACTACCGGTTCTGACCGCCGGCGCGGGCCCAACGCGCCGGATTCGGAAACGCCGGGACCGGACGACCTCCCCGTCCCGGTTCCGGCGGCCGCCCTTCCCTGTGAGTCGTCGAGTACACGAATGAAGCGCCCCGCCCTGAAGCTCTCGCTTTCCCTCCTGCTGCTGGCGGGCTGCGCGCCGACGGCGATCCTGCCGCCGGCGGCGGTCGAAGCTTCGGCGGGCCGTGCTCACGCCGTCCTCGATCCGGCCATGGAAGCCCGCATCGCCGGGATGGTGGCGGGCATGACGCTGGAGCAGAAGGTCGGCCAGATCACCCAGCCCGATGTCCGCAACATCACCCCGGACGAGGTGCGTCAGTACTACATCGGCACCGTGCTGAACGGTGGCGGCGCCTGGCCGGACAACGACAAGCGTTCGACGGTGGCCGAGTGGGCCGCCTGGGCCGACGCCTACGCCGACGCGGCCATGGCCACCGACATGGCGGTGAAGATTCCGCTGCTGTGGGGCACGGACGCCGTGCACGGGCACAACAACGTCTCGGGCGCGACCATCTTCCCCCACAACATCGGCCTCGGCGCCGCCAACGATCCGGCGCTTATCGAGCGGATCGGCCGGGCCACGGCGCGGCAGGTCCGCGCCACCGGCATCACCTGGGCCTTCGCCCCGACCCTCGCTGTCGGCGAGAACCGTCGCTGGGGCCGCACCTATGAGAGCTGGTCCAGCGATCCGGCGCTCGTCCGGCGCTACGGGGAGGCCATGGTGCGCGGCCTGCAGGGCGACCTGACCGGCGACGGCGACGTCCTGGCGACGGCCAAACACTATCTGGGCGACGGCGGCACCTTCAACGGCGTCGACCAGGGCCAGACCCGCGCCACCCGCGAGGACCTGCTGACCCGCCACGGCGCCGGCTACCACGGCGCGCTCGACGCCGGCGTGCAGACGGTGATGATCTCGTACAGCAGCTGGTACGACGCCGGGACCGGCCAGGATCACGGCAAGATGCACGGCAACCGGGACCTGATCGCGGGCCACCTGAAGGGTGACCTGGGCTTCGACGGCCTGGTGGTGTCCGACTGGAATGGAATCGAGCAGGTCGCCGGCTGCGCCAAGGATCACTGCCCGCAGGCGGTCAACGCCGGCATTGACGTGTTCATGGTGCCCGAGGACTGGCGCGCCTTCATCGCCAACACCGTCGCCGATGTCCGCGAGGGCCGCGTGTCGGAAGCGCGGATCGACGACGCCGTGACCCGCATCCTGCGGGTGAAGATGCGCTCCGGCCTGTTCGACCGCCCGGCCTCCGCCAGCGTCCTCACCGGTCGCGCCGACGTGCTGGACGCCCGCGCCCTGGCGCGCGAGGCGGTGCGCAAGTCCGTGGTCCTGCTCAAGAACGACAACGCCGCCCTGCCCCTGCAACGCGGCCGCAAGGTCCTCGTCGTGGGCGCCAGCGCCGACAGCCTGTCGAACCAGACCGGCGGCTGGTCGCTGACATGGCAGGGCACGGAGAACGCCAATGCCGACTTCGCCACCGGCCAGACCCTGCTGAGCGCCCTGCGCGAAACCCTCGGGGCCGACAACGTCGCCTGGTCGATCGACGGAGCCGGCGTGGACGTGTCGCAGTTCGACGCCGTCGTGGCCGTGCTGGGAGAGACGCCCTACGCCGAGTACAATGGCGACGTCCGCTATCCCGCCCCGGTCCAGCACAGCCTGCAGCACCCCGCCGATCTGGCCGCCCTTCAGGCGGTGTCGGGCAAGGGCGTGCCGGTTGTCACCGTGCTCTATTCCGGCCGCCCGGCCTATGCGAACGACCTGATCAACCTGTCGGACGCCTTCGTGGCCGCCTTCCTGCCCGGCACCGAGGGCGGCGGCGGCCTGGCGGACGTGCTGGTCGGCGGCGCGCACGACTTCACGGGCCGGCTCTCGTTCGCCTGGCCAGGTTCGGCGTGCAGCACCGGCGAGGGCGCGGGCCAGATCGTTCAGTTCGCCCGCGGCTACGGGCTCAGCTACGCCCGCGCCGCGCCGGTCGGCCGCCTGCCCTTGCCGGCCACGCCGGCGACCTGCGAAAGCTAGGTTCACAGGAGCGCACGGGACCGGATGAGGCAGCTCAAGAAAATCCTGATCGTCGGCGGCGGCACGGCCGGCTGGATGACGGCGGCGCTGCTCTCCAAGCTCTTCAAGGGCCTGTACGACATCACCCTGATCGAGTCGGAGGCCATCGGCATCGTCGGGGTCGGCGAAGCCACCATCCCGGCGATCAAGAAATACAACGAGCTGCTCGGTCTCGACGAGATCGAGTTCATGAAGCGGACCCAGGGCAGCTACAAGCTGGGGGTCCAGTTCGTCGACTGGTGGAAGCAGGGGCACAGCTACATCCATGGCTTCGGCCTGATCGGCCGCGACATGGAATGGCTGCGCTGCCACCAGTACTGGCTGAAGATGAACAGCCTCGGCCGCGCCTCCGACTTCGCCAACTTCTCGATCAACACGGCCGCGGCGCTCGAGAACAAATTCATGCGCGCCGACCCGAAGATGGTCGACTCGCCGATCGGCCAGATCGCCCACGCCTTCCAGTTCGACGCCGGCCTCTACGGCCGCTACCTGCGGGGTCTGGCGGAGGCCAAGGGCGTGAAGCGGCGCGAGGGCAAGGTCGCCGACGTGACGCTGCGGGGCGACGACGGCTTCGTCCAGTCCGTGACCATGGACGACGGCGAGACCATCGAGGCCGACCTGTTCGTGGACTGCTCGGGCTTCCGCGGCCTGATCATCGAACAGGCGATGAAGACCGGCTATGAGGACTGGAGCCGCTGGCTGATCTGCGATCGGGCCATGGCCGTGCCCTGCACGCGGACCGAGCCGTTCACCCCCTATACCCGCGCCACCGCGCGCTCGTCCGGCTGGCAGTGGCGCATTCCGTTGCAGCACCGGACCGGCAACGGCCACGTCTACTCCAGCGCCCACATAGACGACGACGAGGCGGAACGGGTCCTGCTCGCCAATCTGGACGGCGAGCAACTGGCCGAGCCGAACCGGCTCCGCTTCCTCCCGGGCAAGCGCAAACAGGCCTGGAACAGGAACTGCGTCGCCATCGGCCTCGCCGGCGGATTCCTCGAGCCGATCGAGTCCACCAGCATCCATCTGATCCAGTCGGCCATCATCCGCATGGTGCGCCTGCTGCCCGACGCCGGCTTCGACGCCGCCACCATCGCCGAGTTCAACCGCCAGACCGATTTCGAATACGAGCGGATCCGCGATTTCATCATCCTTCACTACAAGGCGACGGCGCGGGACGACTCCCCGTTCTGGCGCTACTGCCGCGACATGGAGGTGCCCGACACGCTCCAGCGCAAGATGGACCTCTTCGCCGCCAACGGCCGCGTCTTCCGCGAGGACGAGGAACTGTTCGCCGAGGAGAGCTGGATCCAGGTCTTCCTCGGCCAGGGCGTCATCCCGCGCGGCTACGACCCCCTGGTCGACATCAAGAGCGACGCCGAGGTGGTCGCCTTCCTCGAGAACGTCGAGGGCGTCATCCGCAAATGCGTGGCCGTCATGCCGGACCACGCCGCCTACGTCGCCCGGACCGCCCCCGCCGAAGCCATCGCCTGACCAGCCGGCCCGGCGCCGCCGCTGGACTTCGACCGGCGAATATTTCATATATAAAATATGTCGCCGCGAGCCGCCGTGAGAAGCATCGCCGTCGTCGGGGCCGGGCCCGGCGGTCTCTACCTCGCCATATCCCTGAAGCTGCGCGATCCCTCGCTCGAGGTGGTGGTGCACGAGCGCAACCGGCCCGACGACACCTTCGGCTGGGGCGTGGTCTTCTCCGACCAGACCCTGGCCAATCTCAAGGCCAACGATCCCGACACCGCCGCGGTCATCGAAGCCGCCTTCGTCCACTGGGACGACATCGACGTCCATATCCACGACCAGGTCGTCCGCTCCGGCGGCCATGGCTTCGCGGGGATCGGGCGGCGACGCCTGCTGAACATCCTGCAGGAACGCGCCCGCGCGCTCGGCGTGGATCTGCGTTTCGAGAGCGAGGTCGCCGACATCCGGGCCCTGGACGCCGACGTGATCGTCGCCGCCGACGGTCTCAACAGTCGGGTGCGCAACGACAGCCCGGACGTGTTCGGGGTCGACATCGACGTGCGGGCCAACAAATACATCTGGCTGGGCACGACGCAGTCCTTCGACGCCTTCACCTTCGCCTTCGTCGAGACGCCGCACGGCTGGATCTGGGCCCACGCCTACCAGTTCGAACCGGGCGCCTCGACCTTCATCGTCGAATGCTCCGAGGCGACCTGGCGCGGCCTCGGCTTCGACGCCATGGACCAGGACCAGACCTGCCGCGCCGCGGAAGGCCTGTTCGCCGCCTGGCTGGACGGCCACGCCCTGATGAGCAACGCCCGCCACCTGCGCGGTTCGGCCTGGCTGAACTTCCCGCGGGTGGCCTGCTCGAACTGGCGCGACGGCAAGGTCATCCTGCTCGGCGACGCGGCGCACACGGCGCATTTCTCCATCGGCTCCGGCACAAAGCTGGCCTTCGAGGACGCCATCCGGCTGGCGGAAGCCCTGACCGAAGGCGGCGATCTCGACGCCGCCCTCGCCGCCTACGAGGTCGAACGCCGCGTCGAGGTGCTGAAACTGCAGAGCGCCGCCCGCAACTCCACCGAATGGTTCGAGACCGTCGATCGCTACGTCGGCCTCGAGCCGATGCAGTTCGCCTACAGCCTGCTGACCCGCAGCCAGCGCGTCAGCCACGAGAACCTGCGCCTGCGCGACCGCGAATTCCTGACGGGGGTCGAGCGCTGGTTCGCCGACAAAGCCGGCGCGCCGCCTTCGCCTGAGCCCCCGCCGCCCATGTTCGCGCCGCTGAGACTGCGCGGCCTGACCGTGCCCAATCGCGTCGTCGTCTCGCCGATGTGCATGTATTCGGCCGAGGACGGAACCGTCGGCGACTTCCACCTCGTCCACCTCGGCGCCCGCGCCCTCGGCGGCGCCGGCCTGGTGTTCGCCGAAATGACCGATGTCTCGGCCGACGCCCGCATCACGCCGGGTTGCGCCGGCATGTACAGCCCAAAACACCGCGACGCCTGGAAGCGGATCGTCGACTTCGTCCACGCCCAGGGCGCGCGCATCGCCCTGCAGCTGGCCCACGCCGGCCGCAAGGGCTCGGTCGAACGGCCATGGGGCCCGCGCGCCGACCAGCCCCTGCTGGAGGGCGGCTGGGAGCTGATCGCTCCGTCCCCCATCGCCTGGTCGGAAGGCGACCAGGTCCCCCGCGAGATGACCCGCGCCGACATGGACCGGGTCAAGGCCGACTTCGTCCGCGCCGTCGGCTGGGCCGACGAGGCCGGCTTCGACATGATCGAGCTGCACTGCGCCCACGGCTATCTGCTGTCGTCCTTCCTGACCCCGGTCTCGAACCATCGGGCGGACGAGTACGGCGGCTCGCTCGAGAACCGGCTCCGGTTCCCGCTGGAGGTCTTCGCCGCCATGCGCGCCGCATGGCCGGACCAGAAGCCGATGTCCGTGCGTCTGTCCGCCACCGACTGGGTCGAGGAAGGGATCACTCCCGGGGAGTCCGTCGCCATCGCCCGCGCCTTCGCCGACGCCGGCTGCGACCTGATCGACGTGTCCGCCGGTCAGACCACGCCGGAGGCCCGGCCGGTCTACGGCCGCATGTTCCAGACCCCTCTGAGCGACCGCATCCGCAACGAGGCGGGGGTGGCGACCATGGCCGTCGGAAACATCTACGAGACCGACCACGTCAACAGCATCCTCGCGGCCGGGCGCGCCGACCTGTGCGCCCTCGCCCGGCCGCATCTGGCCGATCCGAACTGGAGCCTGCGCGCCGCCGCCGAACTGGGCTGGCGCGGCATCCGGCCGCCGGTGCAGTACCGGCAGGGCTTCGCCCAGCTGGCCCGCAATCTCGAGAAGCAGCAGCAGGCGGGTCCGGTATGAGCCTGAGCGGACATCACGCCGTGGTCACCGGCGCGGGATCGGGCATCGGCCGCGCCACGGCCGAACGGCTGGCCGAGGCCGGCTGTCAGGTCACCCTCATCGGCCGTCATATCGGTCGCCTCAACGAGAGCGCCGACCGCATTGGCGACCTCGCCTTCGCCGCCCCCGCCGACGTGACCGATCCCGACATGCTGGCCGCCGCCATTGAGGTCGGCCGGGACCGCTTCGGCCCAATCGACATCCTGATCAACAACGCCGGCGCCGCCTCGTCCGCCCCGTTCCTGAAGACCGGCGCCGATGGCCTGCGCGCCATGCTGGCCCTCAATCTGGAGGCTCCCGCCGAGGCCGCGAGGCTGGTGCTGCCCGGCATGCTGACGCGGCGGTGGGGCCGGATCGTCAACGTCGCCTCGACCGCCGGGCTGAAGGGCTATGCCTACGTCTCCGCCTATGTCGCCGCCAAGCACGGCCTCGTCGGCCTGACCCGGGCCCTGGCTCTCGAGGTCGCCAGCAAGGGCGTCACGGTCAACGCCGTCTGCCCCGGCTTCACCGACACCGATCTTGTCGCAAGGTCCATCGACGCCATCATCGGCAAGACCGGGCGCAGCGAGGACGAGGCCCGCGCCGCCCTGGCCGCCTCCAACCCGCAGGGCCGGCTGATCACCCCGGACGAGGTGGCCCAGACCATCGTCTGGCTGTGCGGCGACGGCGCTTCCGGGATTAACGGCGCGGCGATTCCCGTCGCTGGGGGCGAGCTGTGAACGCCGCCGCCTCCCTCCCCGACAGGCTGGGCGGCGCGCCGGACGGCAAGCGCTCACTGCGCCTGTGGCTGCGGCTGCTGACCTGCGCCACCACCATCGAACAGACCATCTCACAACGCCTGCGCGACGAGTTCGGCTCGACCCTGCCGCGTTTCGACATGCTGTCGGCGCTCGACCGCGCCGGGGAGGCGGGGCTGACCATGGGCGAGGTTTCGCGCATGCTGATGGTCTCCAACGGCAACGTCACCGGCCTGGCGCAGCGGCTCAAGGCCGACGGTCTGATCGAGCACCTGCCGGGCGCCGACCGCCGCGTGCAACGGGTGCGCCTGACCGCCACAGGCCGCGTCCGCTTCGCCGCGATGGCGACGGCGCACGAACACTGGATCGAGACCCTGTTCGCCGGCCTGACCGGTCCTGAGGCCGACGACCTGATCCGCCTGCTGGAGCAGACCAAGCGGTCGCTCCGGTCCGCCATCCATGAGGAGCCGAACCGATGAAGGCGCGCGACTACAAGGCCGAACATTTCCTCTGGTCGGTGGATGACGACGGCGTGGCCGTGCTGACCCTCAACCGGCCGGAGCGGAAGAACCCGCTGACCTTCGACTCCTACGCAGAGATGCGCGACCTGTTCCGCGCCCTCGTCCACGCCCGCGACAGCAGGGTCGTCATCGTCACCGGCGCCGGCGGCAACTTCTCCTCGGGCGGCGACGTGCACGAGATCATCGGCCCGCTGACCGATATGGCCATGCCGGCGCTGCTCGACGTCACCCGCATGACCGGCGACCTGGTCAAGGCGATGCGCGGCTGCCCGCAACCGGTCATCGCCGCGCTGGACGGCGTCTGCGTCGGCGCGGGCGCCATCATGGCCATGGCCTCGGACCTGCGCATCGCCACGCCGCGCACGAAGACCGCCTTCCTGTTCACCCGCGTCGGCCTGGCCGGTTGCGACATGGGCGCGTGCGCCATCCTGCCCCGGCTCATCGGTCAGGGGCGCGCCTCCGAACTGCTGTTCACCGGCCGGGTGATGACGGCCGACGAGGGCGAAC
>NZ_DASWTO010000059.1:0-5630 GCF_036402095.1 Brevundimonas sp.
GTGGTGAAGCGCCGCAGGGGCTCTTCCTTCTCGTTGCCGATGACGCTGTCGTAGTCGCAGCAGCCGCCGGCGTCGGTCTGGTAGGCCGTGCCGCCGGTGAGGATCTGGCAGTCGGCGGTGGGGACGTGGGTGTGGGTGCCCACCACGAGAGAGGCCCGGCCGTCGCAGAAATGGCCCATGGCCATCTTCTCCGAGGTGGCCTCGCAATGCATGTCGACGATGATGGCGTCGGCGACGGCGCCAAGGGGGCAGGCCGCCAGTTCCTTCTCGACCGCGCTGAACGGGCAGTCCATCGGGTCCATATGGATACGGCCAAGGACGTTCATGACCAGCACGGTCTTGCCGGAGTGGGTCTCGAACAGATTGGCCCCGGCGCCGGGGGCGTCCATCAGGCGGGGGTAGTTGAGGGGCCGGATCAGGCGCGGCTCGCGCACGATATAGGTCAGGGCCTCGCGCTGGTCCCAGCTGTGATTGCCCAGCGTCAGGCAATCGGCTCCGGCCATGAACAGCTCGTTGGCGGTGTTCTCGGTGATGCCGAATCCGCCGGCGGCGTTCTCGGCGTTGACGACGACGAAGTCTAGCTTCAGGTCGCGCTTCAGCGCGGGCAGATGGTCGCCGAGACCGTCGCGGCCGGACTTGCCCACCACGTCGCCGAAAAACGCCAGTCTCATAGGGTCTGCCTCATGGGAGCGCTCTATAGCCCCTCTCGGTCAGAACGCCATGCAGGCGGATATCGTGCGGCTCGACGGGCAGATTTTCGACCGCCTGCCCGGCGTAGGCGAAGCCGACGCGCGTCGCGTCCGGCAAGGCGGCGAAGGTCCGGTCGTAGTAGCCGCCCCCCTGCCCCAGCCGCCCGCCCCGGCCATCGAAGGCCAGCAGCGGGGTGATGATAAGGTCGGGAGTCACCGCCTCGGCCAATGGAAAGGGGGCGGGCACGCCGGCGGCGTCCAGCTCCAGCGGTTCGCCCGGAGACCAGCGCCGGAAGAGCATTGGCGCGTCACGCTGGATCACAACAGGCAGGCACAGCTGACGGCCAAGCCGGGCCAGGGCCATCGACAGGGCGTCGGCGTCGATCTCGGATCCGATGGCGCGGTAGACGGCGACGACGTCCCCGGGCGGCAGGTCGGCGGCGTGTTCGGCCGCCCGCATCGAGGCTTCGGGATCGAGGCCTGCCAGGCGTTTGCGCGTCGCCCGCATGGCCGCCCGGAGTTCGTGCTTGTCGGTCATCGGGGGGAGTTAGCGGATTCCGGGATGGGCGGCGAGCCTGAGGCCGCGTCATCGGGAGGCGGCGCCTCCCTCCTCCAGCCCTCCACCGCCGGCTTCGCCGGTGGTCTCCCTCCCCCTTCGCTTGGCGACGGGCAGGAAAAGGGTGGCGGCGCCGCAAGAACCGTGAAGGACGTTTAAATCCTCTCGACCTGGGTAGCCAGGTGGGCGCCGTGTGCCCAGGCCCACGGGCCTGATCAGGGACAGCTCCCTTCGAGTGAATTAAGGTCGCGAGGAAATGTTGCCTTCGACGAGGGCCGCAGCAGGACCCGCCGTGGGACAAGATAGTCGTTCAGGCGGGGCGGAACAATGGCGCCCTCAGTCCCGCGGAAAACGGGAGGGGGCCGGGTCGTCCATGCGGAGGAGTTCAAGCGCGTCGCCGGTCAGTCGGAGGCGCAGGCGATCGTCTCCCCCTTCGATGGCGAACAGACCCTCCTCCGTCAGGGGGACGAGCCGGGAGGCCGGGCCGTTGGCGCGTCGCCACACCAGTCCTCCTTCCTCGAACACGATGGTCCGCCCGCCGTAGGTTCCCGCGAGTGCTCGCAGACGTTCCGGGGCGATGGTGACGGGGCGCGCCCGCGCGGCGGCGGCGGTCCGGGCCCACGCCCAGCCGGCGCGGTCGATGGGATCGGCGTCCTGACGGGCGAGCAGAACGTCGAGGGCCAGGGCGGTCGCTGTCTCGAGCGCCGTGTTGGGATCGACGGCGACGTCGGGTTCGACGCCCGTTCCCTCCCAGTTTCCGTCGGTGACCGGGTGGACGGGGCGGCCGTAGGAAACGCTGAGCATGAAGCCGGGGGCGATCGGCACGAAGGTGTTGTTGTTGGCGGCGCCGCCCGTGGTTGCGCCGACGAGCGTTCCAAGGTCGAACGTCTGGACGCTGTAGGCGAAGGCCTCGGCCGCCGAACCCACCTGACGGCTGGTCAGGACGTAGAGCGGCTTGCCGGTGAGGCGGCCGGCCGGCACGTGGTCGAGGGTCCGCGACTGGACCGGATCCTCGCCCGCCTCAAGGAAGGTCATGTCGAGCTGGTCCGGCTCCATGAAATGGCTGAGCAGGTAGCGCACCGCGGCATGGTCTCCGCCGCCGTTGCCGCGCAGATCGATGATCACGGCGTCGCCCTCGCGCAGAAAGCGCATGGCGTCGTCATAGGCCTGACCGGTGCGATCCTGCACCCAGTGGAAGGTGCTGACGCGCAGGTATCGGACATTGCCGGGAAGGATGCGCATCTCGCTCAGGCCGTGGTTGCTGCGCCGGGCCGCGGCGGCCCAGATGGCCATGAAGGCGGGGTTGTCATAGGGGTCGGCGTCGGAGGTGATCGCCGCTGCGTACTGGCCGGGCTCATGCAGCAGGTACATGTGGCCGTCCTGGCTGGACTCGCGCAGATCTGTCGAGATCCGTTCCGCGAAGGCCGACGGATCGGACGCGTCGTAGCGGCCGGACGCCAGGCCTTCGTTGAGCCGATCCCGGATGGCGGGAACCCGCTCGGGGAAGACGTAGCGGGTCTCGACGGCCAGGATGATTGCGGCGACCGCAGCGGCGCGTTGATCAGCGGTCAGGGGAGCGACAGCGGTCCGGACGGCGGCGGTCGGGGCGGGTTGCTGAGCCAGCGCCGGGACAGGGCCGCCAATGAAGAGGGCGCAGGCGGTTACGGTCAGGGCAAGGCGGGTCATCAATCGGCTCCGGATGCAGGGGAGGACGCCTCTGCGAGGCGGTCGGCGAGGGGACGGCGCTCAAGGGCCTCGAGCGCCCGGATCAGAACGTCCGCCAAGGGCTGGCCAAGGTCCTCGTCCAGCGAGCGGGAGGCGGCTTCGGTCGCGGCCCAGCATTGCTCGAGCCGGGGAAGCTGCTTCATGGCGAACGGGGTGAGGGCGACAATCCGCTCACGGGCGTCCGTTCCCGCCTCGAGCGAAACCCAGCCGCGCGCCGCCATCTGGGTGATGGTCTGGCTGACGGCGGAATGGCTCACGCCAGTCTGCCGGGACAGGGCGCGGAGGGTCGTCGGACCATGGTTGAGCAGGGCCCGGAGGATCGGCGTGAACCGCGGCCGGTAGTCCAGGCCCGCATCGACGTAGGATTGCCCGACCGCGCCATCGAGATGGTCGATGAGACGGCGGAGGAGCACCCCGTGGGTCTGAAGCGAGTGAGGCATGGCGGCAACTATATAAGCGCTTATACAATGCCTCAAATGACAAATCGGACAGCCTTCGGGCGGGTTCGCGTCAGAGGCCCTGGGCGATCTTCTCGAGACGGGCGGCGACGGCGTTGAGGGCCTCGGCGACGCCGTCGGTCGACGAGGCGGCGGTGGGCTCGGCCGCAGGGCCGGCCAGCCGCGCCTCATGCAGTTCGTCGGCCAGCAGGAGGCCGGCCATCAGGAACAGTCGAATGTCGCCGACGTGGCCGACCTCGCCCGCCACCTGCCGGACGTGGCCGTCAAACTGTTTGGCGAGGATGCGGACGCGCTCCTCCTGCCCGTCGGCGCAGCCGACAGCGTAGGGGCGGCCATTGATCTCGACTGTCACCGTCGCCATCAGCGCGGCTCCTGGCCGGAGAGGCTTTCGCGAATGGCGTCGGCGGCGCGGGCAAGCACCTCGGCGGCGTCGCGGCCGGCGGATTCCAACTCATGGATGCGAATGCGGTCGGTTTCGCTGGAAGGCTGGGGCGCGAACAGATCGTCGTCCGGGGCGCGACGCGATGGCGCGGCGGCGCGGCTCTTAAGGTCGAGCAGGCGACGTTCCAGCAGCGCCAGAGCGCGGTCGACACGGTCCTTGGCGGCCGATGCAGCGTCCATGCAGGTCACATCCTCCAGAATCCGTATAGAACCCGCTCGCGCGTCGGGGTAAAGCGGCGCGCCTCCCTTTTTCCGCCTCCCGACGAAAGGTCCCCCCGTGACCGACGCCAAATCCGTATCCGAAAAAGCCACGCCGAAGCAGATGGCGGACGCCATCCGCGTCCTGGCCATGGACGGGGTGGAGAAGGCGAAAAGCGGCCACCCCGGCATGCCCATGGGCATGGCAGACGTAGCGACGGTGCTGTTCTCGAAATTCCTCAAGTTCGACGCCAGCCGTCCGGACTGGGCCGACCGCGACCGGTTCATCCTGTCGGCCGGGCACGGGTCGATGTTGATCTACGCCCTGCTGCACCTGACCGGCTACAAGGCGGCGACGAAGGAGGAGCTGTCGAATTTCCGTCAGTGGGGGTCCAGGACGGCGGGGCACCCCGAGTTCGGCCACATGCCGGGCGTCGAGACGACCACTGGACCGCTGGGGCAGGGCCTGGCCAACAGCGTCGGCTTCGCCATGGCCGAACGGCACCTGGCGGCGCGGTTCGGGGATGACCTGGTCGACCACCGGACCTGGGTCATCGCCGGCGACGGCTGCCTGATGGAAGGTGTCTCGCAGGAGGCCATCACGCTGGCCGGCCGCTACAGGCTGAACAAGCTGACGGTGCTGTGGGACGACAACGAGATCACCATCGACGGCAAGGTCGGCCTGTCGGACGCCACCGACCAGAAGGCGCGCTTCAAGTCGGCAGGCTGGGCGGTCAAGGCCATCGACGGCCACGACATGGGACAGATCAAGGCGGCGCTGAAGTGGGCGACGCGACAGGACAAGCCGACGCTGATCGCCTGCCGCACGAAGATCGGGCGCGGCGCGGCGACCATGGAAGGCAGCCACAAGACGCACGGCGCGGCGCTGGGCGCAGCCGAGGTGGCGGCGACCCGGCTGGGCCTGTCGTGGACCCACGATCCGTTCGAGCTACCGGAAGGCGTTCAAAAGGCGTGGCTCAAGGTCGGTCGGCAGGGCGCGAAGTCGCGCAAGGCGTGGGAAGCCCGTCTCGCGGCGTCGTCGCAGGCGGCCGACTTCACCCGCGCCATGAAGGGCGACCTGCCCGAAGGCGCCTTCGCAGCGCTGGACGCGAAGGTCGCCGAACTGCTCGAGACGAAGCCGGCGCAGGCCACGCGCCAGTCGTCGGGCGCGGCGCTGGACGAGCTGTTCGCGGCCAGTCCCGAGCTGGTCGGCGGCTCGGCCGACCTGACCGGATCGAACAACACCTTCGTCAAGGGCACGCCGATCTTTGACGCGCCGACCTATGAAGGCCGTTACGTCAACTGGGGCATCCGCGAGCACGGCATGGCCGCGGCGATGAACGGCATGGCGCTGCACGGCGGGGTCATCCCCTACGGCGGCACCTTCATGGTGTTCTCGGACTACAGCCGGCCGTCGATCCGGCTGGCGGCGCTGATGGGCGTCCGGGTCATCCACGTGTTGACCCACGACTCCATCGGCCTGGGCGAGGACGGGCCGACGCACCAGCCGGTCGAGCATCTGGCGGCGCTGCGGGCCATTCCGAATCTGCTGGTGTTCCGCCC
>NZ_DASWTO010000060.1:0-57689 GCF_036402095.1 Brevundimonas sp.
CCGGTGAGCATGAAGGCGTGGGCGATGCGGCCGGTGGCGAAGGCGTTGGTCAGGGTGCGGACCATGGCCTCCTGGCCGATCAGGTCCTCGAAGGTGCGCGGCCGGTATTTGCGGGCCAGGACGGTGTAGGCCTCGCCGTCGGAGCCGGTCCCGGGGGCGTCCGCAGCGGGGCCGTCGTCGGCGGCGGGCGTCTTCTTCGGGGCCTTGGGGGCGGGCGTTTCGGCCACGGGCGCGGGTTCGGGCGCGGAGGCCGCCTCCGCCTCGCGCATGCCGGCCGGCTCAGGGGCGCCGAACATGTCGTCGGTGTTGGGATCGCGCTCCTCGACGTCAGGCGCGTCCTCCTCCCACGGAGGCCCTTCGAGACTCGGTTCCACGTCGCTCATGGACCCGTCTTAGCGCGAGAGGGCGCGCCCGCGCACCCCCTGCCGCGAGACGGCGGTGGATCACTCCGTTGCAGCGGATGCGGGGACCTGTCAGGGTTGCATGACGCCCCCGGAGGGCGCGGGGGAGTTGCTCATGTCTCGACTGACCTTGGCCGGCGCGGCCTGCGCCGCGTGGCTCGCGGCTTCGCCGGTGGCGGCCGAGCCGTTCCAGAACTTCATCGACATGTGCCTCGACACCGATGCGGACCGGCAGGCGGCCATCGCCGTGGCCAAGGCGGCGGGATGGCATCCGATGACGCCGGACGTGCTGGACATGGACCCGGCGGAACTGCAGGAGCCCACCCTGCATCTGAGCGTCGATCCGGCCCAGATGAGCGACAAGGGTCCGCCGGCCGACGTCGAAATGCTGGTCACCGGCTGGGCCGGCCAGGAGTGGGATATCGGCGTTGACGGGGTCCGGATGGACGCCTGCGCGATCGGCACTCCCTTCGGCGACGCAGCGGAGCTGGAGGCGCGGCTGGAACAGCGGCTGGGGGTGCCTTCGGTCGAAATGGACGGCCAGCGCGCCTGGGCCTTCACGCGGGAAGGGGAGCAGTTCCGGTCCCAGGCCGACTTCTTCAAGCTGGAGGACGACGAGGCCCTGCGAATCCTCGCCGGGGGCAAGCTCTATATGGCGGTGGTCCTGCCGGAAGACGATGTGGTGGTGATCATGCTGGCCACCTTCCGCCCCGGCGAGTAGCCGGGCGGCGCCGCTCATCGGACAGGGGAGAGGTGGAGACCGCGACCCGAAGGGGAATTCGTTGTGGCTGCTGCCTTCCGGCCCTGACCAGGTTGGCGAAGCCTTCGCCCGCGATCTCCGCGACGGGATATGACGATTCCGGCTCGCCGATGCAAGCGGCGTCTTGCTAGAGAGCCGTCATGCCTCTCGCCGCCCTGAACACCTTCGCCGGCAATCCGCTCGACCGGGCGGGCGACCGCAGGAACGAACCGGACTGGCTGGCGGAGCAGGGGGCGAACCCCGAGGCGCTGGCGCTGGTGCTGTGGGAGGGCCGGCCGCTGCTGGAGGCGGGGGGCGAGCCGCGGCTGGCCTGGCTGCCGATGGCGCAGGCGCGGGCGGTGGCGCCCGACCGGGAGCTGTTCCTCGGCCTGTGGGGGGGGGCGCCGGTGTTCGCGGTGGAGGTCGAGGGCTCGGTGGATCCGACGGCGGGGCCGCTGGGCGGGGTCGGCCTTTTCCACGAGATGCGCGAGGCGGCGGCGCTGCTGCCGGGGCCGGACGCGGCCATGGCGGGGACGGCCAAGTCGCTGTTCGACTGGCGGAGGCGGCACGGCTTCTGCGCCGCGTGCGGGGTCCAGACCGTCGATGCCTGCGGCGGCTGGAAGCGGGTCTGCCCGGCCTGTTCGACCGAGCATTTCCCGCCGGTGGATCCGGTCACGATCATGCTGGCGGTGTATCGCGGCGGGGACGAACCGAAGTGCCTGCTGGGGCGGCAGGCGAGCTGGCCCGAGGGGCGGATGTCGGCGCTGGCGGGGTTCCTGGAGCCGGGCGAGACCATCGAGGAGGCCTGCGCCCGCGAGATCGAGGAGGAGGCGGGGCTGACGGTGACCGCGGTGCGCTATCACTCCAGCCAGCCGTGGCCGTTCCCGTCGCAGCTGATGATCGGCCTGGTCTGCGAGGTCGATTCGGAGGATGCGGCGCCGGACCAGACCGAGCTGGAGGCGGTGGCCTGGCTGACGCGGGACGAGGCGCGGGCCTGCCTGGCGGGGACCCATCCGGCGATCAAGGCCCCGCCTCGGATCGCCATCGCCCGGACGCTGATGCAGGCGTGGGTGGACGGGTTCGAGGTCTAGGCAGCAGGCGACAGGCATCAGGCGCCAGGGAGGATCGCGGCGCGGCCGGCCGCTTCGGACCCGACCTATCGCGGCCTGTTGCCTGTCGCCTGATGCCTCGCTTCAGCCAAATCGGCCGGACTGTCCACCGACAGAGGCGCCTCGTCGATGACGGCGGCCCAGATCTGGAGGCCCATTTCGAGGGCGCGGAGTTGTTCCAGCTTCTCGCGCTTCTCCAGCGGCGAGGGCGGAGCGGCGCAGAAGCGCTCGAGGGCGGCGCGGCGGTAGCCGTACAGGCCCACGTGGCGCCAGACGGGGCCGTCGCCGTACAGGGTCGAGCGAGTGAAATAGAGGGCGCGGCCGTGGCGGGCGTCCTCGGCCAGGGCGAGCACCGCCTTGACCACGTCCGGGTTGCTCCGGTCCGACGGGTCGGCCTCGGGCGCGACGAGGGTGGCGATGTCGCAGGCCGGCTCGGCCTCGAGCAGGTTGGCGCAGGCGACCGCGAGGCCGGGGTCGGCGAAGGGCATGTCGCCCTGCAGGTTGATCACCGCGTCGTGCCGGCCATCGGGATCGAGGGCGTCGAGGGCGGCGCGGATGCGGTCCGAGCCGGACGGCAGGTCCGGGTCGGTGAGGACGGCGACGCCGCCGGCCGCCCCGACGGCCTCGACGATCTCCGGATCGCCGGCGGCGACCGCGACGGGCAGGCCGGAGGCCGTGGCCTGCCGCCAGGCGCGCACGATCATGGGGACGCCGCCGATATCGGCCAGCGGCTTGCCGGGCAGGCGGGTCGCGGCCATGCGCGCCGGGATCAGAACGAGGGGGTTCACCGTTGTTTTCCTGCCTGCGACGCCCCGACGCCGCCGGGGACGCCCGGGGCCGGTTGCGAAGGTCGCGCTAGCGTGTAAGAGACGCCCACGCAAGAATTCGCCCGACCGCTGCTTGTGGCCGGGCCTCAGGAACGGGATGCGACGACGCGGATGAGCGGCGATCTGAAGTTGAACAAAATCATGGGCGCCGTTCTGGCGACCGCCTTTGTCGTCGTCGGCGTGCAGCAGGTCACGGGCGCGATCTACCACACTGAGGCCCCTGAAAAGATGGGCTATTTCGTCGACGCGCCGGAAGAGGCCGCCGGCGGGGCCGCCGAGGCCGTGCTGCCGCCCGACTGGGGCACGGTGCTGCCGACCGCCGACCTCGGCGCCGGCGAGGCCGCCTTCGCGCGCTGCCAGGCCTGCCACACCGTCACCGCCGGCGGCGCCAACGGCACCGGACCGAACCTGTATGGCGTGCTGGGCCGCCCGGTCGCCGGCCACGCGGGCTTCGCCTATTCCGAGGCCATGGTGGCGCACAAGGCCGCGGCGCCGACCTGGACCTATGACGAGCTGGACCAGTTCCTGACCGCTCCGGGCCGCCACGTGCCCGGCACCAAGATGTCGTTCGCGGGCATCCGCGACACCCAGACCCGCGTCAACCTGATCGCCTGGCTGCGTTCGCAGGGCTCGGGCGGCGTGGCCGTCCCGGCCCCCGATCCGGCCCGTCAGCCGGGCGCCGCGGCCCCGGCCGAAGGCGCGGCCGAAACCCCGGCCCCCGGCGGCGAGGAAGCGGCGGCCCAGGCGGGCGGCGCGGCCGGCGGCGCTCCGGACACCGGTCCGGCGGCCCAGCCGACCACCCAGACGACCCCGGCGGCCCCTTCGGCCGCCACGAGCGGAGACGCCAGCCCGCGCTGAGCCGACCGGCCTGAAAACCTCGACGGGCGCCCGTGACCGCGGGCGCCCGTTTTCGTTTGCGGCGGCTACGGGTGGAGGGTCTCGCCGTGCTGGGCGTAGTCGAGCCCCTCGATCTCGTCTTCCTTCGCGACGCGCAGCCCGGTGGTGAACCGGCAAATCATCAGGACCAGGAAGGTGCCGACGCCGCTCCAGGCCACGACGGCGGCGAGGCCGACGGCCTGTCTGACCAGGCTGGCGTTCGCACCCGCCGGATTGATGGCGGCGGTGGCGAAGACGCCGGTGAGCAGGGCCCCGACGATGCCGCCGACGCCATGCAGGCCGAAGGCGTCGAGGCTGTCGTCGTACTTGAGGGCCCGCTTGAGCCAGACTGCACCGGCGTAGCAGGCCGGACCCGAGAGCAGGCCGATGACGAAGGCGCCCCTGGCGTCGACCAGACCGGCGGCCGGCGTGATCCCGACCAGTCCGGCGACGAGGCCGGACAGCAGGCCGAGCAAGGTCGGGCGTCTGTGGTCGATCCACTCGACGACGGTCCAGCCGATCGCGGCCGCGGCGGCGGCGAGCAGGGTGTTGAAGGCGGCGACGGCGGCGATCCCGTCAGCGGCCCAGGCGGACCCGGCGTTGAAGCCCAGCCATCCGACCAGCAGCAGCCCGGCGCCGATGGCGGTCAGGGCAAGGTTGTGCGGGGCCAAGTTGTCGCGGCCGAAGCCATGGCGGGGACCGATCACCAGGGCCGCGACCAGACCCGCGACCCCGGCGCTAACGTGCACCACGGCGCCCCCGGCGAAGTCCAGAACGCCCAGCGACCCCATCCAGCCGCCGCCCCATACCTGATGGCAGATCGGAACGTAGACCAGCAGGTGCCAGAGGCAGACGAACAGGACGGCAGCCGGGAATTTGACCCGCTCGGCGAAGGCGCCCGCGATCAGGGCCGGGGTTATGACGGCGAAGGTCAGCTGGTAGGCGATCCACAGGAACTCGGGCAGGCCGGGGGCGAGCCTGTGCGCCGTGGCCGGAGTGACGCCGTTCAGGAAGGCCGCCTCAAGCCCGCCGACGACGCTGTCCGCTACGCCGCCGGAGCCGAACGCCAGGCTGTAGCCGACCACGAACCACAGCACGGTGACGATGGCGAAGGCGGCGACGGCCTGGGCGATGGTGGCGATCACGTTCTTGCGCCGGACCATGCCGCCGTAGAACAGGGCCAGCCCCGGCAGGGTCATCAGCAGCACCAGCGCCGTCGAGGTCAGGATCCAGGCGGTCGAGGCCTCGTTCAGGTCGAGCGGCGCCTGATGCGACAGAAGGGCGGCGGGAAGTGGGGTCATGCTCGGCGTCCGGGCTGCGGGGATCACAGGTCTCGGCCCGAACCGCGTTCGACGCCGCGGATACACACAGGAGCCTATTGCAGCGCAGCAGGCAATTCATTTCGTGTGCGGTGCAATAACTTGCTGTGACGCTGCGCCCCTTGGGGCTCCATTGGCGCCGTGCCGCACGATCCCGCCCCAGCCTTTTCGCGCTCGCGAGATGAGCATGGTCCGCATTACAGAACCGCAATGATTCGCCGCCTTGCCAGCAGGGAACGGGTGCGTACCACTGTCATCCGGCGCGGGAGCGCGCCAAGGTCCTCAGGGGGTTATTCCATGCGCACAGCCCGTTTCGCCTTGCTCGGAGGAGTGGCTTCGGCCGTCCTGCTGACCACCGCTGCCCAGGCCCAGAGTCCGGCTGCAGCCGTCGACAGCGCCGCCGCGCCCGCCGCGGCCGCCGTCCAGTCGCGCGAGCAACTCGCCCCGCTGCCGGACGTCGACATACCCTTCACCAAATTCACGCTCGACAACGGCCTGACGGTGATCGTCCACGAGGATCACAAGGCCCCGATCGTGGCGGTGAACATCTGGTACCACGTCGGCTCGAAGAACGAGCCGGAGGGCCGGTCCGGCTTCGCCCACCTGTTCGAGCACCTGATGTTCAACGGGTCGGAGAACTACAACACCGACTTCTTCAAGGGCACCGAGCTGCTGGGCGCCACCGATCAGAACGGCACCACCAACACCGACCGCACCAACTATTTCCAGAACGTCCCGACCACGGCGCTGGATTCGATCCTGTGGCTGGAGAGCGACCGGATGGGCCACCTGCTGGGGGCCATCGACCAGGCGCGCCTCGACGAGCAGCGCGGCGTCGTTCAGAACGAGAAGCGGCAGGGCGAGAACCAGCCGTACGGCCGCGTCTTCAACGCCATCACCGCCGCGACCTGGCCGGACGAGCATCCCTACGGCCACACCGTCATCGGCTCGATGGACGACCTCAACGCGGCCGATCTGGCGACGGTGCAGCAGTGGTTCCGCGACTACTATGGCGCGGCCAATGCGGTGATCGTGCTGGCCGGCGACATCACGCCGGAGCAGGCGCGCGAAAAGGTCCAGCGCTACTTCGGCGACATTCCCTCCGGCCCGCCGGTGACCCAGCCGCGCCGCATGGTGGCGCCGATGGTCGGCGCGCAACGCGAGGTCATGTACGACCGCGTCGGGCAGCCGCGCCTGTACAAGGCGTGGAACATCACCCCGACCGGTGAGGCGGACACCGACTACCTCGCCATGCTGGCGGACGTGCTGTCCTCCGGCCGTTCGTCGCGCCTCTACAAGCGGCTGGTCATCGACGACCAGCTGGCCACCGCCGTCCAGGCCAACGCCGGCGGCCGCGAGATCGCCGGGCAGTTCATCGTCGTCGTCTCGGCGAAAGCGGGTGGCGACCTCGGACGGATCGAGGCCATCGTCGACGAGGAGATGGCCCGCCTGCTGCGCGACGGTCCCACCGCCACCGAACTGGAGCGGGTGCGCACCCAGACCGCAGCGGGCTACATCCGCGGACTGGAGCGGATCGGCGGCTTTGGCGGCAAGTCCGATCGTCTGGCCCAGTCCGAGGTCTTCCTCGGCGATCCCGGCGCCTGGCGCCAAAGCTATCAGCGGGTGGTCGACGCCACGCCGCGCAACCTGACCGACGCCGGACGCCGCTGGCTGACCGACGGCAGCTACAGCCTCGAGGTGCTGCCCTTCCCGGACTATCGGGCCGCGGCCACCGGCGTCGACCGCAGCGCCGGCCTGCCGCCGGCGGGGGCGGCGCCGCAGGCCGAGTTTCCGGCGGTCCAGACCGGGACGCTGTCCAACGGCATGAAGGTGATGCTGGTCGAGCGCGAGAGCGTGCCGACGGTCAGCATGAACCTGATCCTCGACGCGGGCGCCGTGGTCGACCCCAACGACAAGGCCGGCATCGGGCAGCTGGCGCCGCAGGTGATGACCAACGGCACGGACGAGCTGACCGCGCTCGAGATCAGCGACCGGCTGCAGCTGCTGGGCGCCACCCTCGGCGCCGGCTCGGGGACCAATTCGACCAATGTGTCGATGACCGCCCTGACGGCCCGGCTGGACCCGTCGCTGGACCTCTACGCCGACGTGATCCTGAACCCCGCCTTCCGCGAGGAGGATTTCCGGCGGGTGCAGGCGCAGCAGATCGCCGGCATCCAGCAGGCCCGGCGCAACCCCGGGGTCATCGCCCAGACCGTGCTGAGACGTGAACTCTACGGGCCGGACAGCCCCTACGGCCGCCCGACGTCGGGCACCGAAGCCACGGTGGCCTCGATCACGCCCGCCGACGCCGACGCCTGGCACAGCACCTGGTTCCGGCCGGACAACGCCACCCTGGTGGTGGTCGGGGATGTCAGCCTGGCCGAGCTGACGCCGAAGCTGGAGCGGGCCTTCTCGCGCTGGCAGGCGCCGGCCGCCCCGATGCCGGCCAGGCCGGGCCCGGCCGACGCGCCGGACGTGGCCGGACCGCCCCGCATCCTGATCGTCGACCGTGCCGGCCCGCAGTCGACCATCCTCGGCGGCCGCGTGGTCGGGGCTTTCGATCCGGCCACCGAGCCGGCCATCGAGACCATGAACACGGCCCTCGGCGGCGCCTTCACGAGCCGCATCAACATGAATCTGCGGGAGGACAAGGGCTGGTCCTACGGCGCCGGCGGCGGCGTGCCCTACGGCCGCGGCGAGCGGATCTATTCCGTCAGCGCCGGGGTCCAGTCGGACAAGACCGCCGAAAGCCTGGCCGAGCTGCGCCGCGAGCTGACCGAGGTGGTCGGATCGCGTCCGCTGACCGAGGCCGAGATCGCGGCGGCCCGGGCCAATATGGTGCAGGGCATGGCGGGCAACTGGGAGACCAACGCCGCCATCGCCGGCGAGCTTCAGAACATGGTCGTCTGGGGCGTGCCGGAAAATTATTACGACACCTACGCCCAGCGGGTGGCCGCCATGGACGCCCGGCGGGCGACCGAGGCGGCGCGCGAGGTCGTGGGCGAAGGACCGACCACCTGGGTGATCGTCGGCGATCGCGCCTCGATCGAACCGAAGCTCCGGGCGCTCGGCTACGGCGAGGTGCAGGTCGTCGACGTGGACGGAAACCCGGTTCCCTAGGCGGCCGGGCGGGACAGCAGAGGGCGGGGCCGGCGACGGCTCCGCCCTTTCGCTTGTCTAGACGTGGTAGAAGTCCCGGTACCAGTCGACGAAGCGGCGCACGCCGACGTCGATCGGGGTCGACTGGCTGTAGCCCAGCGCCGCCTGGGTCTCGGTGATGTCCGCCTCGGTGCGGGCCACGTCGCCGTCCTGGACCGGCATCATGTTCAGCTCGGCCTTGCGGTCCAGCGCCTCCTCCAGCACCCGGATGTAGCGCATCAGCGGCTCGCGGCGGCCCGCGCCGAGGTTGAGGATGCGCCACGGGGCGACGCCCGAGGTCGAGGGGTCGGGGCGCAGCGCGTCCCACGTCGGGTCGACCTGCGCCGGCGTGTCCAGGGCGGCGACGACGCCGCCGACGATGTCGTCGATGTAGGTGAAGTCGCGCTCCATCTCGCCGTGGCCGTAGACGTCGATGGGGCGGCCTTCGAGGATGGCCCTGGTGAATTTGAACAGGGCCATGTCAGGCCGGCCCCACGGTCCGTAGACGGTGAAGAAGCGCAGGCCGGTCGAGGGGAAGCCGAACAGGTGGGAATAGGAGTGCGCCATCGCCTCGTTGGCGATCTTGGTGGCGGCGTAGACAGTCAGCGGATGGGCCACGCCCTGCTTGACCGAGAAGGGCAGGGCGCCGTTGGCGCCGAAGGCGGAACTGGTGGAGGCGAAGACCAGATGCTCGGCCTGGACCGCCCGGGCGCCTTCGAGAATGGTCAGGAAGCCGACGACGTTGGAGTCGATGTAGCTCTCGGGGTGTTCGAGGCTGTAGCGGACGCCGGCCTGGGCGCCGAGGTGGACGATGCGGCGCGGCGCGTGCCGGGCGAACAGCGCCGCCATGCCCGGACGATCGGCGAGGTCGAGGGTGTGATGGACGTAGCCGGGCTGGGCCAGCAGGCCTTCGAGGCGCGCCTGTTTCAGGGCCGGGTCGTAGTAGCTGTTCAGATTGTCGACGCCGACCACCGTCTCGCCGCGCGCCAGCAGACGCCGGGCGGTGTGGAAGCCGATGAAGCCGGCCGAACCGGTGACGAGGACGGGGCCCTTGCTCATCCGCCCTCGTTACCGTCCGCCGCGCCCGACCGCCAGCGTCAGCGCGCGTAGCGCTCCTCAACCGGCGGATACCGGTCCCAGACGGCGCGGTCGGCGAGGGAGCGGAGCAGCTTGATGTATTCGGCGTGGGTCCAGGCCAGCGGGGTGGCGGAGTTGGTGCCCTCGCCGGGCTGATAGCTATGGGCGGTGGGGTGGCCGACGCCGTCCCAGGCCTGTTCCGGCAGCAGCAGGCCGCCGTTGGCGAAGGACTCCATGCCGCGGACGTAGACGTCGCGGATGGGAGTCAGGTCGGTCTCGCCGCGGGCGAGACGGGCGGAGAGCTCGTAGTGACCGCGCTCGCCGGTGAAGAAGGGCCAGAGCCGGCCGCGCTGGCCGGGGTGCATCTGGCCGCCGACGCCGTAGTTGCCGCCGGTGTCGGTCTGTTCGCCGTAGCCGTCGTTGCCGTAGCGGCGGAAGGCGGGGACGCCGTCGATGTCGTAGCGGACGCGGAAGCGGTCCTCGCGGGTCTGGTCGTCGTATTCGGGCAGGGTGGCCAGGATGGAGGGGGCGTCGGGGGCGCGGACGCCGTAGCGGACCAGTTCGAGGAAGCCGCCGTCGACGATGCGGTCCTCGGCATGGGCGGGCTGGCCGTTGTTCTCGCCGATCGGGGCCTTGTCGTTGGGATCCTCGTTGCGCGTGATGCGGACGAAATAGTCGCCGTCGCCCCATTCGCCGCTGGTGGTGAACATGCGGGCCTCGACCCTGGCCGCATAGTCGTCGGCGGCGGCCTGGTAGCGGACGGCGGAGGCCGGGTCGCCCGAGGCGCGGGCGATCTCGGCGGCCACGGTCAGGCCGGCGATGACCGCGGCGGTGGTCGAGGGGGAATAGCCCTCCTGCTCCTCCCAGCGCTCCTGCTGGGTCCAGGGCGGGGTGATCCGGCGGTCGTTCCACAGCAGGCCGATGGTCCCGCCGTCGACGAGGAAGTCGGCGGCCGGCTTGATCATCCGGCCGTACATGGCGCGCATCTCGGCGTCGGAGACGAGTCCGGCCTTCCACAGCTTCCAGCCGAGCATGATCGGCATGGCGGTCTGGTCGAGCTGGACCCCGACCCATTCGATCTCGCCGTCGACGTGGGTCTTCTGCAGGAACCAGCCGGTGGCGCCGCTGTTGCCGGGCGTCTCCGCATCGACCTGCACCTGCGGCAGATAGCGGAAGGCGGCCAGCGGGGTCTCCTCGTCGCCGAGCGCCAGAAGGGCCATGGCGACCTGGTAGAAGTCGCGCGGCCAGACGGCCTTGTAGCCGGTCGAGGGGTTGGTGGCGTCGACCGTGTCGCCCCACGGATTGGACAGGGAGGCGATCAGGGCGCCGGCGTGGGTGCGGTCCTCCTGCACCTTGAGCATCAGGGCCGAGGCGAAGGCCAGCCTGCCGCCGTCGGTGGGCTGTCCGGCGAGGCGGGGCAGCTGGTCGAGGGAGGCGATGTAGTCCTCCCAGCCGACGCGGTCGCCCTCGCCGTTGAAGCGGCGGAGGACTTCGTCGAGGCCGGTCACGAAGGGTCGGGTCGCCTCGCGCACCGCGCCGGGCTCGCTGTCGCCGAAGCCGATGACGAAGTCCCGCGACAGGGTTTGCCCCGCCCGAAGCTTCGGCAGGCCTCCGGTCAGCATGATGTTTCCGCCTTCGGGGCCGGTGGAGGCGTAGGCGTGGTCCAGCCGACCGTCGGCGAGATCGGTCAGGCCGTCGGAGACGCCGACGAAGCCGACGCTCTGGGCCTCGAAGGCCGTGTTGGCCCACAGGGCAAGGTGAACGTCGCCCTCCGCCGCGTGGAGCACGCTGTAGCTTGTCGAGCCGTCCGGTGTCGGCTGGCTGAGGGGGGCGGTCGAATGCCAGCCGCGATCCCCGACGCCCGTGTTCGCCATGTGCGGTTCAAGCAGGAGGTAGGGGGTGATGTCGCCGCGCAGGGCCCGGATGGACGCGCGCACCACCAGCGCCTGATCGTCAGGACTGACGTAGATGCGCTTCTCGATTTCGTAGCGGCCCTGCTTGTCGGTGGTGATCACGCGATACGCCGGAGACAGCGGACGACCCTCAGCGTCCGTATGCAGATATTCGGTGCGGTGGGTGGTGTCGGTCCCCTCGACGGACAGGCCGGTGGCGGTGACCACGGCGAAGCGCATCTGCTTGATCTGGGCCTCGTGGATCAGGCCGTACATGGTCTCGGTCAGGACGCCGTCGGCGATGGAGAACCAGACGCGGGAGACGTCGCCAGTGGGTCCGCCGTCGCGATAGCGGCCGTCGACATAGGCTTCGTACGACGCGCCGGCGCCGGTCTTGGCGGCGTTGACCCAGGTCGGCGTCTCGCCGGGCGCGCCGGGGGCGATGGCGACGATCTCCGGAGCCGGCGCCGCCGCGGCCGGGTCGTCGGAGGCCGGAATCAGGCCCTGCAGGGTCGAGCAGCCGCCGAGGGCGATCAGGGCGGCTCCGGCGAGGAGGCTGGAAAGGCGCATGGCGGGACTCATCGGGGCAAGGGCGGAAGCAGGAAGGTGAGGGGCACGTCGAGGCGGGCGTTCCAGCTCTTCTCGTTGTGCTCGGCGCCGGGGAAGACCAGCGAGCGGAAGCGGTCGGGGGGCCAGCCGGCGGCGCGCACCGTGGCGTCGATACGGCCCTGGAACTCGGCGTAGAAGGCGTCGAGGGATTCGTCGCCGCGGTCGAAATAGAGGCGGTTGAGCACCGGGTCGGGCAGGCCTTCGCGCACCACCCGGGTCCATGCGTCCGTCAGGCGATCACGCCAGGCGGCGAGCGCCGCCGGGTCGGTCATTTGCTCAATGCGGAGGGGCCAGTGGGTCGAGACGCAGCCTGCGTTTCCGA
Organism: Brevundimonas sp.; assembly: GCF_036402095.1. Taxonomy (GTDB): domain Bacteria; phylum Pseudomonadota; class Alphaproteobacteria; order Caulobacterales; family Caulobacteraceae; genus Brevundimonas. Next base: position 12,310 of record NZ_DASWTO010000060.1, read on the forward strand.
AGACGTCCGGGCGCTTCATCAGGGCGTAAAGCGAGATCAGCCCGCCCATGCTTGAGCCCATGATGACACGGTCCCGGGGCCTGATCCGGGCCCTGTAGGTCCGCTCGATGAAGGGGGCCAGTTCGTCGGCCAGGAAGCGGACATAGCCGTCGGAAAGGGGGTCGCCCCCATAAATGGCCTGGACGTCGGCGCGCATGTCGTCGGGCAGGGCGCGGATCAGGTCGCCGGGCACATACTCGCGCAGCCGCAGCGGCGTGTTGTGGACGCCGACCACGATCGGCGTGCGGATCTGGCCGTTGGCGGAAAGCCGGGCGATATGTTCGTCGACGCCCCATTCCGAGCCGTAGGCGGCGCGCGACCCGTCGAACAGGTTCTGGCCGTCGTGCATGTAGAGAGTCGGCCAGTAATGGGTCGGGTTCTCGTCGTAGCCGGGCGGCAACCAGACCGTGACGTCGCGCGGCTGGACGTGGGCCGAGGGCATGGCCGGGTGTTCGACGAGGCGGCCCTGCGCCGGGGCGTCGGCGCGGGCCGGAGCGGCGAAGGCGGGCGACAGCGGTAGCGCCGAGAGCCCGGCCAGCAGGGCGCGGCGGTGGAGCCTCATGCCGCCTCCGTCGCGGTTTTCGGAACCAGCAGGCTGGCGCCGGCGGCGATCAGGAAGCTGACGGCGCCGAGCACCAGGGCCCAGATCGGCTGGCCGCCGAAAAAGCCGTTGAGCACGGCCCCGAGGAGGGTGGCGGCGACCAGCTGGGGCACGACGATGAAGATGTTGAAGACCCCCATGTAGACGCCCATTTTCCGGCCCGGCACGGCGTTCGCGAGGATGGCGTAGGGCATCGACACGATCGAGGCCCAGGCGAAGCCGACGCCGATCATCGGCAGCCACAGCCACTGCGGATCACGGATCAGGAAGACGCCGAGAAATCCGGCGGCGCCGAGGGTCAGATTGACGGCGTGGGCGCCGCGTAGCCCCGTGCGGCTCGCCAGCACCGGGATCAGGAAGGCGGCGAGGGCGGCGACGCCGTTGTAGATCCCCATCAGTACCCCGACCCAGTTGGCGCCCTCGCCGTAGCCGGCCGAGGTCGGGTCGGGCGAGGCGTAGTGGACGGCGGTGACCGCGGGGGTGAGGTAGATCCACATAGCGAAGAGGGCGAACCAGCTGAAGAACTGGACGACCGCCAGCCCCTGCATCGTCTTCGGCATGGCGAAGATGTCGCCCATGATCTCGGTCAGGGCGTTGGAGCGCCCGGCCGCCGCCAGCGCCCCGACGGCCATCTGCATCAGGCCAAAGGCGACGAGGAAGCCGGCGAGGACATAGAGCTCCTTCTGCAGGCCGAGCAGGTTGACCGCGCTCACGCCGAGCACGCCGGCCAGCGCCCAGATCAGTCCGCCCGTGTACCAGGCGGTCCGGGAACGGGCCGCGGCGGGCGCGTGGCCGGCGTCGCGCGCGGCTTCGAACGCCTCGATCTGTTCGGGGCTGTATTCGCGGGTGGTGAAGACGGTCCAGAGGACGGCGGCCAGCAGGGCGGCGGCGCCGACGTAGAAGGAGATGCGCACCGCCATCGGCACCACGCCCTCGGGGGCGGTCGAGGCGACGTCGAACCATTCGGTGAGAATCCACGGCAGGCAGGAGGCGAACACCGCCCCGGCGCCGATGAAGAAGCTCTGCATCGCATAGCCGGTGGTGCGCTGCTCCTCCGGCAGGTTGTCGCCGACGAAGGCGCGGAACGGCTCCATGGTGATGTTGATCGAGGCGTCCATGATCCAGAGCATGGAGGCCGCCATCCAGAGCCACGGGCTGTGAGGCATGACCACCAGCGCCAGGGTGGTCAGGATGGCGCCGACGAGGAAATACGGCCGACGCCGCCCCAGCGGACCCCAGGTCCGGTCGCTGAAATGGCCGACGATGGGCTGGACCAGGAGGCCGGTCAGGGGGGCGGCGATCCACAGGATGGCGAGGCTGTCGACCTCGGCGCCCAGGGTCTGGAAGATGCGGCTGGTGTTGGCGTTCTGCAGGCCGAAGCCGATCTGGATGCCGAAGAAGCCGACGCACATATTCCAGATGGCCCAGCCGCTGAGGCGGGGCCGGACCGAGGCGACGGCGTTCACGGCGTCGGGCGTGACGGTGGTCAACGGCGGGTCCTCCCCAGAGGCACGAAGCGGATGGCCTGGCCGCCGCCGGGGGCGAGGCGCAGGTCCAGGGTGTCGGCCGCGGTGACCTCGCGCTGCTCGATGACGATGGCCTCGCGATTGGTCTTCCAGTGGGCGTCGGGCGCGTCGCGGTAGATCTCGGCGCGGTAGCGGCGGCCGGCGTCGAGGAAGGTCAGCGGCTCGGAGAAGACCCGGGGCGACTCGTCGGTGATCGCGCCGAGGAACCATTCGTCGGAGTGGCGGTCCTTGCGCACGATGGTGACATAGTCGCCGACCTCGCCGTTCAGCACGCGCGTCTCGGCCCAGTCGACGGCCACGTCCTTGATGAACTGGAACGGGCCGGGGTTGCGCTCGTAGTTCTCGAGCAGGTCGGCGGCCATCTGGATCGGGCTGTAGATCGTCACATAGAGGGCCAGCTGCTTGGCCCAGGTGGTGGCGATGCCGTCGGGGCTGCGGGTGGTCATGCCGAAGATGCCCGGCGTGTAGTCCATCGGCCCGGCCAGCAGGCGGGTGAAGACCAGATTGACCTCGTGCTCCGGCGGATTGCCGGGCTGGCCCCAGGCGCTGAACTCCGTGCCGCGCGCGCCCTCGCGGCTGATCATGTTCGGATACGTCCGGCGCAGGCCGGTGTCCTTGAACGGCTCGTGGGCGTTGACCGCGACCTGGTATTTCGCCGCCGTCTCGATCACCCGCATGTGGTGGCGGGCCATCTCCTGGCTCTCGTGCCAGGCCAGGTGCGCCTGGCCGTCGGGGCCGGTGACCCGGGCGCCCCCGGCGTCGGCGACATAGCCGGTCTTCACCGAATGCCAGCCGAAGCGCTGCATCTGGGCGAAGGCGGCGTCGAGTTGCTTCTCGTAGTGGAAGCCGTTGCCGCCGGTCTCGTGGTGGCCGATGATCTCGACGCCCTTGCTGCGGGCGTAGGCGGCGATCCGCTCGATGTCATAGTCGGGATAGGGCTGGGTGAAGCTGTAGTTCCAGCCGGTCCCGAACCACTCGCCGTCCCAGCCGACGTTCCAGCCCTCGACCAGCACCCCGCCGAAGCCGTGCTCGGCCGCGAAATCGATGTGCTTGAGGGTGTTTTCGGTGGTCGCGCCGTGCTTGGGACCGGAGTTCCAGCTCTTCAGGTCGAGGTGCATTTCCCACCAGATCCCGACGTATTTCATCGGCTTGAACCAGCTGACGTCGCCGAGCGTGTTGGGCTCGTTGAGGTTCAGAATCACGCTGGATTCGACCAGGTCGCCGGCCCTGTCGGCGATCTGGATGGTGCGCCAGGGCGTCGTGAACGGGGCCTCGCGCACGACGGCGGCGTTGGTCAGGCCGGGGGTCAGCATGGCGGTGAAGCGGCCGCCTTCGGCGCGGCGCAGGTTCATGCCGGAATAGTCGACCAGGGCCGCCTCGTGGATCGACAGGTGCAGACCGTCGTCCAGCTTCATCGTCAGCGGCGTCTGGGCCACGCCGACCGCCGAGATCGGGGTGCGGTTGTAGAGGTATTCCTCGCGGTTCCACTCGAAGGCCGGGATCCACCAGGCCGTGCCCGGCGAGGCGACGGTGAACTCGGTCAGTTCGGCGCCGATGTTGAGCGTCTTCAGATTGGGCTGGTCGGGGAATTCGTAGCGGAAGCCGAGGCCGTCGTCATACAGGCGGAACACCACGTCCATGCGGCGCTCGAGGCCCCATTTCTCGGCCAGGTGGACGCGGAACTCGGTGTAGCGGTTGCCGATGAAGCGGCGCTCGCCCCACGGCTGCTCCCAGGTGTCGTCATGCTGCGTCGGGGCGTCGGCGGCGACGGCGAAATTGCGCTCCAGCTTGGCGGCGTCGGTGAGCAGGAAGCCGAGCCGCGAGGGCGCGATGACCAGCCGGCCGAGCCGGGAGACGCTGTATTCCGGGCGACCCTCGCCGGTGACGCCGACCTCGACCGTGATCACCCCGCCGGGCGATGAGGCGCGGACCTTGCCGTCCGATCCGGCCGGCGCCTGGGCCACGTCCTGCGCCCTGGCGGCGACCGGCAGGGCGGACAGCAGGGCCGTGGTGGAGACGAGGGAACGGCGGGTCAGCATCGGGATACGCTCCGGAGAACAGGGCTTGCCAAGCACGGCGGGCGAGGCGCAGATAACGCAAGGTTTGCAGCAAAATTTGCAGCAGGGCCATCAGCAGGAAACCAGACGTGAGCCGCCGCAACACCCGCCTTGAGGATCTCGCCACGCTGGCGGGGGTCTCGATCTCCACCGCGTCGCGGGCCCTGAACGACAGCCCGGCGGTGAACGCGCGGACCAAGCAGCTGATCTGGAAGCTGGCGCGCGAACACGACTATCCGTTCCGGCGCTACATGCCGGCCGGGCCGATCGGCGCCGACGGCGTCATCGCCCTGGTGACGCCGCGTCCGCAGGGGCGGGAGGGGCGGCTGAGCGACCCCTTCTTCCTCGAACTGCTGGCCGGGGTCGGCGAGGCGGCGCGGGAGCGCGGCTGCGACGTCATCATGAGCCATTTCTCGCCGACCAGTTACGACGACCTGTCGGCGGCGATGAACACGAGCCGCGCCGACGGCGTCATCTTCCTCGGCCAGAGCACCCTGCACCAGAGCCTGAACCGGCTGGCCGAGACCGAGGGCCGGTTCGTGGTCTGGGGCGCGCAGATGCCGGATCAGGCCTATTGCTCGGTCGGCTCCGACAACCTGGCCGGCGGCCGGCGCGCGACCCTGCATCTGGCGCGGCTGGGACGAAAGCGCATCGTCTTTCTCGGCGATCTCGAGCCCCCCGAGGCCATGCAGCGCCACCGCGGCTATCTGGAAGCCTTGGCCAAGTCCGGCATCGAGGTCGATCCCGACCTGATCATGGAGGCCCATGTCGAGGTCGAATCCGCCGAAGCCTCGGTCGACAGCCTGATCCGTCGCGGCGTCAGCTTCGACGGCGTGGTGTGCGCCTCGGACCAGATCGCCCTGGGCGCGGTGCGCGCCCTGCTGCACGCCGGGCTGCGTGTGCCGGAGGACGTCTCGGTGATCGGCTTCGACAATGTGCCGTTCAGCCGCTACGCGCGGCCGGCCCTCAGCACCATCGCCCAGGATACGATGAAGGCCGGGCGGCTGCTGGTGTCCAAGCTGCTCGACAACCCCGGAGACTCCGTCGGCCGGTCGGAGAGAATCCCCACCGACCTGATCGTGCGCGAGAGCTGCGGCGGCTGAGGTCATCCGGTTGCGTCGGCGAGGACCAGACCGGCCATCGGCTGCAGGACGCCGCCGGAGCCCGAATCGAGATTGACGGCCTCGACGACGCGCCACCCGGCCGGCGCCGTCCAGTCCACCGCCCGCTCTCCCAGATTGAACACGCACAACAGACGTTCGCCGGCCAGCGTGCGTTCGAAGGCCAGCAGGCCCGGGGCGCTGTCGACCAGCCGCATGTCGCCGCGGGTCAGGGCCGGGTGCGCCTTGCGCAGGGCGACCAGCCGCCGCGTCAGGTTCAGCATCGATCCGGGATCGTGTTCCTGACGGTCGACGGCGAGCATGAAGTGGCGCGGATCGACGGGCAGCCAGGGTTCGGCGGTCGAGAAGCCGGCGTGGGGCCGGTCGCCGACCCACGGCATCGGCGTGCGGGCGCCGTCGCGGCCGAGCGTCTGCGGCCAGTTGGCGATGGCCTCCGGATCGACCAGACGGTCGAAGGGGACATCGGCCTGCGGCAGGGCTAGCTCCTCGCCCTGGTAGATGAAGACGTTGCCCCGCAGGCACATGAGTAGCAGCATGGCCATGCCGGCGAAGGCGGTCAGGTCGCGGCCGCCCGCCCAGCGCGAGATGGCCCGCGGCGCGTCGTGGTTGGAAAAGGTCCAGGACGGCCAGCCCTGGCCGTCGCGCCCGTGCCAGGCCTCGGCGCCCTCGCGCACCAGCTGGTCGTTCAGGGCCGGGGCGTAGAGGTAGAGGAAGCCGTAGGCGCTGTTCAGGTGGTCCTCGCCGGCCGTGAAGGCCTGCATCTCGCGCTCGGCGTGGTCGCCGCCGACCTCGGCCACGGTGAAGCGGCCGCCGTAGCTGTCGGTCAGGGCCCGGACGCGCTTGAGGAAGTCGGCGATCTGCGGCTGCGACTGGTTGTGGACCTTGTCCTGGAAATCGAACGGCCGGGTGCGCTTGCCGCCGGGAGGGAGGGGCGGATTGTCCCGCAGCAGCGGGTCGTGCATCGAGAAATTGATGGCGTCGAAGCGGAAGCCGTCCACGCCCCGGTCGAGCCAGAAGCGGGCCACGTCCAGCAGGGCGTCCTGCACCGCGGGCAGATGCAGGTTCAGCTGCGGCTGCTCGGGCAGGAAATTGTGCATGTAGTACTGGCCGCGCCGGGCGTCCCAGGTCCAGGCCGGGCCGCCGAACACCGACTGCCAGTTCGAGGGCGGCGTGCCGTCCGGCCTGGCGTCGGCCCAGACGTACCAGTCGGCCTTGGGATTGGTGCGCGACTGGCGGCTCTCGCGGAACCAGGCGTGCTGGTCCGAGGTGTGGGCGAAGACCAGGTCGGTGATGATCCGCAGGCCCAGCCGGTGCGCCTTGTCGATCAGGGCGTCGAAATCGGCCAGGTCGCCGAAGATCGGATCGACGTCGCAATAGTCGGCCACGTCGTAGCCGAAATCCCTCATCGGCGAGGTGAAGAAGGGCGACAGCCAGACCGCGTCGACGCCCAGCGAGGCGATGTGGTCGAGGTGGTCGGTGATCCCCTTCAGGTCGCCGACCCCGTCGCCGTTCGAGTCGGCGAAGCTGCGAGGATAGACCTGATAGACGGCCGCGCCGCGCCACCAGTCGGCGGCGTCGGTCCGGGCAAGCGGGGACTCGAGGATCTGGACGGACAAGCTCAACCTTCGGATACGCAGACAAGATAGCCCAGGGCGGGCACGGAGACGGAAACGGCGCCGGGCGCGGCGGCGCGGGTCGGGCACTGGCCGAGCAGGGCGCGCCAGTCGGACGATCCGGTCTCGACCGGAATGTTGACCTCGCGCGCCTCGGTGGAGGTGTTGAACACCACCAGCGTCTCGCCGTCATCATCGAGGCGGGAAATGGCGAGGACGCCGGGGGTCTGATCGGCGAGGCGGACCGCGACCCGGCCGCGGCGCAGCCGGACATCGGCGGCGCGGACGCGCGTCATCTCCGCGATCCGGCGGTACATGTCGGCCTCGGTGTCGAAGGGGCCGGAGGCGCGCCCGATGCGCCGGTCGTCGGCATAGGCGGGGACCCGGGTCTCGAACATGTCCTGACGCGAGCGGCGATCGTCGCCGTCGCCGGTGAAGCCCTGTTCGTCGCCATAGTAGATCACCGGCACGCCACGGCCGAGCAGGACCAGGGCGTGGGCGAGGGCCGAGCGATCCAGCAGTTCGGCGTCGGAGATGTCGGGCCTGGCGTGCAGGATCAGGTGGCCGATCCGGCCCATGTCGTGATTGCCGGTGAAGGTCGGCAGCCGCCGGGCCGTATCCACGCCGCCGGCGTAGATGGCGTCCTCCATCAGCAGATAACCCCTGGCGTCCGGGTGCTGGACGCCCGTGACCATGTTCTGGACCACCCGCTGATAGGCGAAGTCGAGCACCGCCGGCAGGCCGTCGACGACGGTGTGCATGGCGGCGGTGCCGCTCTGGAAGTCGTAGGTTTCCCCGAAGATGTGGAAGTTGGGGATGCCCCGGGCGCGGGCGCGCTCGAGGATGGCGGGGACGAAGGCCTGCCAGAACTCCGGATTGACGTGCCGCGCCGTATCGATGCGGAAGCCATCGACGCCGTAGTCGTCGATCCAGCCGCCGTAGATGTCGATGAAGCCCTGCACCACGCGCGGGTGCTCGGTGAACAGGTCGTCGAGGCCGGAGAAGTCCCCGTCCATCCGCGCCTCGCTGTACCAGGCGCTGTTGCCGCGGTTGTGATAGAGGCCGACATCATTGAGCCAGGCCGGGACCTTGACCGTCTCCTCGCCCGCAGGAGCGTATGGCGTGTACGCATAGTCCGGTCGGGTCAGGGTCGAGAAGTCGCCCCCCGGCGCGCCGGTGAAGCCCGCGTTGATCGCCTCGCCGTCAAGCCCGCCGCGCCGCTGGTACGGATAATCGCCCTTCCAGCGGTAGCCGCAGTCGTTGGCCGGGCACTCGCGGTAGCGGATGACGTCGGCGGTGTGGTTGATGACGATGTCCAGATAGACCTTGATCCCGCGCGCGTGGGCGGCGTCGACGAGGGCGCGGAAGTCGGCGTTGGTCCCGAAATGCGGATCGATGCGGGTGAAGTCGGTGATCCAGTAGCCGTGGTAGGCGGCGCTCTCGTGGCCCGGAGGCCCCTGCACCGGCTTGTTGACGAACGGCGGCGCGATCCACAGCGCGGTGACGCCGAGGCCCTGCAAATAGTCGAGCCGCTGCGTCAGGCCACGCAGGTCGCCGCCGTGGTAGAAGCCGGGATCGGTCGGGTCGTAGCCGGTCCGCAGCCGGTCGCCTTCGAGCCCGCCCCGGTCGTTGGCGGGATCGCCGTTGGCGAAGCGGTCCGGCAGCAGGAAATAGATCACCTCGTCCTCGGCCGGGCGTTCGCGAACCGCGGCGGCCGGATCCTGAAGGGTGGCGGCCGGCGCCGGCGCGGGGCCGGTCAGGGCGGCGAGGCCGGCGTACAGCGCGGCCGCGCACACGTGATCCAGCCGCCTCCAGCGTCCCACCATCGTCTCCGTCCCTTCGGATCGTCCGCGAACAGCATGGTCCGGCGGATCGGTTTGCAAGATTTTGCAGCGGACGGGGCGCATGTCAACCGGCTCAGGTAACAGGCCAAAATTGCGGCGGTGCAAGGAGAAACCCTTTGTGCAGTGCGAAACGGTCAAGCCTGTCCGTCACATTTCAGCCACGGACTCCCGGTCGTCGAAGAGAGGGCGCTTGCATCCTTTCCATAAGTTTGCATAACTTTGCGGTGACACCGGACGCTTCGACAGAAATGCGACGGCCTTAGGGAGAATGAGATGCGAACCCAAGTCACTCGCCGTGCCCGTCTGCTCGGGGGCGCCGCCCTCGGCGCCGTCGCCACCTTCGCCTTCGCCGGAGCCGCTTCGGCGCAGGACACCTCGCAGGAGGATCCTACCCAGGTCGAGGAGGTGATCGTCACCGGCATCCGCGGCTCGATCGAGAGCTCGATCGCCAGCAAGCGCGAGAACTCCTCGATCGTCGAGGTCGTGACGGCCGAGGACATCGGCAAGCTGCCCGACGTGTCCATCGCCGAATCCCTGGCCCGCCTGCCCGGCCTGACCGCGCAGCGCCTCGACGGACGCGGACAGGTCATTTCGATCCGCGGCCTCGCGCCCGACTTCACCACCGCCCTGCTGAACGGCCGCGAACAGGTCTCCGCCGGTGACAACCGCGGCGTCGAGTTCGACCAGTATCCGTCGGAACTGCTGGGCAGCGTGCTGGTCTACAAGACCCCGGACGCGGCGCTGATCGGCCAGGGCCTGGCCGGCACCGCCGATCTGCGCACCATCCGCCCGCTGGAATACGGCCGTCAGGCCATCGCCCTGAACGCCCGCTACGAGTGGAACGACTACGGCGCGCTGAACTCGGGTACCGAGGACACCGGCCAGCGCTTCAGCGTCAGCTACATCGACCAGTTCCTGGACGACACCCTGGGCGTGGTGCTGGGCTACGCCCACATGTCGACGCCCTACCAGGCCGAGCGCTTCAATGCCTGGGGCTATCCGACCTATTCGGACGGCAACCTGCTGATCGGCGGCGCCAAGCCCTATGTGCAGTCCAGCGAACTGGTCCGCGACGGCTATATCGCCACCGTGGAGTTCCGCCCGAACGACCGCTGGCACTCGACCTTCGACGCCTTCTATTCCGAGTTCGACAACACCCAGATCCTGCGCGGCATCGAGTTCCCCCTGGCCTGGGGCGGCAGCGCCGGGGCCTGCCCCGGACCGGCCGCCACCTGCCGCCCCGCGCCGGCCCTGCGCCCCGGCTACACGGTCGAGGACGGGGTGATCGTCGCCGGCACCTTCGACAATGTGAAGGGCGTGGTCCGCAACGACGGCAACCGCCGCACGGCCGAACTGACCTCTGTGGGCTGGAACAACGAGTTCCAGCTGAACGACGACTGGATGGCCTCGTTCGACATCAGCTATTCGAAGGCCGACCGCACCGACGTGGTGCTCGAGACCAACGCCGGCACCGGCCGCAACATCGACGGCGCGCTGGACACCCTCAGCTTCGTGACGACGCCGGAAGGCACGACCTTCACCAGCACCCTCGACTATTCGGACCCCAGCCTGATCCTGCTGACCAGTTCGCAGGGCTGGGGCGGCGGCGTCTTCCCCGCCGGCATCCCGGGCGGCCAGGACGGCTTCATCAACAGCCCGTCCATCGTGGATGAGCTGCAGTCGATCCGCGGCGAGGTCGGCCGCGACTACGACGAAGGTCCGTTCAGCCATTTCGAGTTCGGTTTCAACGTCACGAGCCGCGACAAGGAGCTGACGCTCGAGCGCTACTATCTGGTGCTCGCCGCCAACGCCGCCGACCCGCTGCACAACACCAGCGTGCCGGTGCCGAGCCAGTTCCTGCTGGAGCCGACGCAGCTCAGCTACCTCGGCCTCGGCGGGATGATCAGCTACGATCCGTTCGCCCTGGTGGAGAGCGGCATCTACGACCTGGTGGCGCCGCAGGACGATAACCTGCTGGCGTTCGGCTGGGCCGTCTCCGAAGAGGTCTTCACCGGCTACTGGAAGGCCGACATCGAGTCCGAGATGTTCGGCATGCCGCTGACCGGCAACATGGGCTTCCAGGTCGTCCACACCGACCAGAGCTCCGACGGCACGGCGGCCTCGGGCAACCCGGCCACGCCGGTGCCGGTCTCGGGCGGCGACGACTACAGCTACATCCTGCCCAGCGCCAACCTGGCCTTCGAGGTCCGCGACGACCTGTTCGTTCGCTTCGGCATCGCCCGCGAACTGGCCCGTCCGCGGATGGACCAGATGCGCGCCTCGATCAACATCGACTACAACGCGGGCCTCGCCGCCAGCACCGACGTCAACCAGTCGCCGTGGGGCGGCAGCGGCGGCAATCCCGAGCTGCGTCCGTGGATCGCCAATGCGCTCGACCTGTCGATCGAGAAGTATTTCGGACGGCGCGGCTACGTCTCGCTGGCGGGCTTCTACAAGGACCTGCAGAGCTACATCTACGACCAGCAGCAGCTGACGGACTTCACCGGCTATCCGATCACCGGGCCCCAGCCCGTCCTGCGCCAGGGCTTCATCTCGACGCCGCAGAACGGCGAGGGCGGGGTCATCCAGGGCGTCGAGTTCGCCGTGTCGGTGCCGTTCGACCTGTTCTGGGAGCCGCTGGAAGGCTTCGGCGTCAACTTCAGCGCCTCGTGGACCGACAGCGACATCACCCCGAACCCCGGCAACCCGTCGCAGCCGCTGCCCGGCCTGTCCGAGAAGGTCAGCAACCTGACGGTCTATTACGAGCGTGACGGCTTCCAGGCCCGGATCAGCAACCGCTACCGCTCCGAGTTCCTCGGCGAGCTGTCCGGCGTCGGCACCGACCGCATCCAGCGGATGGTCGACGCGGAATCCGTGGTCGACGCCCAGATCGGCTACGAGTTCCAGTCCGGTCCGCTGGAGGGTCTCTCGGCCCTGTTCCAGGTCAACAACCTGACCGACGAGCAGTTCAAGACGTTCGAGAACAACGATCCGCGCCGCGTGATCGACTTCCAGCAGTATGGCCGGACCTATCTGGTCGGGATCAACTACCGCTACTGATCGGCCCAACCGATCAGCAAGACTGGGCCGTCGCCGGGAAGCCGGGACGGCCCTTTTTGCGTCCGGCGTCAGCTGGAGCGGCCACTTTTGGTTACGGCCCCGGTAAAACGGCTGGACGCAGCCGTTCGACGATGAAACCGTTTACGCCAACGCCGCGCGCGCCAGACGAGCGGCCACCCCCGGGGAGAGAGATGACCGATACGCAAACGCCGGCGCGGCAGGGCACGTCCCTGGCCTTCGCCTATGTGACCACCCTGTTCTTCGCCTGGGGCTTCGCCACCTCGCTGATCGACCCGCTGATCGCGGCGGTCCGCAGGGTGTTCGACCTGAGCACGGCCGAGGCCATGCTGACAGCCTCGGCCTGGTTCATCGCCTACGCCGTCGTCTCGGTGCCGGCTGCGGCGGTGCTGAGCAAGCTCGGCTACAGCCGCTCGATCATCTCGGCCTTGGCCGTGATGGTGCTGGGCTGCCTGATCGTGCCGGTCGCCACCATCATGGACTGGTATCCGGGCGTGCTGATCGCCCTGTTCGTGATCGCCTCGGGCGTAACCCTGCTGCAGGTGGCCGCCAACCCGCTGGTCGCCGCGCTCGGCTCGAAGAAGAGCTCGCACGCGCGTCTCAACTTCTCGCAGTTCTTCAACTCGCTGGGCACCACGGTCGGTCCGTACCTCGGTTCGACCGTCCTGCTGACCGGCGGCGTGTTCGCCGCCGGCGCCGTCGTGACGGCCGCCACGCGCGACGAGTCGCTGCGCAGCATCGACTTCGCCTTCCTGGCGCTGGGGGCCTTCTTCGCCGTCGTGGCCTTCTTCATCTTCACCGCGCGGAAGAAGATCAACGCCGCCGCGGCCGGCGCCGAGGAGGCGGGCGGCGTGTCCTCGCCGTTCCGGGCCTTCAGCTCGCCCTGGGCCCTGTTCGGGGCGCTCGCCATCTTCATCTACGTCGGATCGGAAGTGGCGATCGGCGGCATCCTGACCAACTTCCTCGCCAGCCCGACGATCCTGAATCTCCCCGAGGCAGACGCGGGCCGGATGGTCAGCCTGTACTGGGGCGGCGCCATGGTGGGACGCTTCATCGGGGCCCTACTGCTGACCAAGGTCCGCGCCGGCGTGCTGCTGACGGTCAACACCGCGGTAGCGGCCCTGCTGTGCCTGGTCGTCACCCAGACGTCCGGCGAGACTGCGGCCTACGCCGCCATCGCGGTGGGCTTCTTCAACTCGATCATGTTCCCGACCATCTTCACCCTGACGCTGGAACGGTCGAACGCGCCCGCCTCGGCGACGTCGGGCCTGCTTTGCACCGCCATCGTCGGCGGGGCGGTGCTGCCCTATATCGGCGGCCAGATCGCGGACGCCTCGACGACCTTCAATCCGGTCTTCTACGTCCCGCTCGCCGGCTATCTGCTGCTGACGGTGTTCGCCGTCGCGGCGGCCCGGACGCGGGTCAAGGACGCCGACGTCGTGGCGGCGCCCGCCTCGCACTGAGCCGCGCCACGCGCAAACGTGAGGGCCGCCGGGCATCCCCCGGCGGCCCTTGTGCGTTTCCGCCTGCGCCACGGTGGCGGAGCGGCAGCGAGCGGGAACAGTGCGCATATGGATTCTCGGCTTCGCCCTGGCGCTGATCGCCGGCCAAGCCTGGGCCGAGGTGACGGTGACCTTCTACGCCCATCCCGGGGCGCGGGTTCGCGGCGGCTACCTGCTGTTCCCCCACGCCTATGTGCACGCGACCGGGACGGTCGACGCCACCGGAGAAACGGTCGACTGGTCCGCGGGCTTCACCGCCCAAAGCCCGGGGCCGCAGCTGCTGTTCGCCCGCGGCGGCGGGGTGGTGACCGCGCCGGACGCCCGCTACGTCGACGAGGGGCGGCCGTTCCTCAGCCTGGCGGTCGACGACGCCACCTGGCATGCGCTGAAGGCGCGGGCGGAGTGGTGGAACAGTCCCGAGGGCTCGGTCTACGACCTGAGACGGCGCAACTGCATCACCTTCATCGCCGACCTGGCGCGGGTGGCCGGCCTGCGAACCGCGCCCGAGCCGTCGATGAAGCCGGGGACATTCCTGGAGGCGACGGCGGCGCTGAATCCCGAGGCGGCGTGGCGCGGGGCGCCCCCGGCTCCGGCCGTTCCCGCACCGCCTCCGGTGGTGGCGCTCGCCCCGGCGAGGGAGCCGGTCCGCTAGGCGTCGCCGGACCACATGTTGCTGGCCTTGAGAAAGGCCTCGTGTTCCGGCAGCGCCTCGACCGTCCGCGCGAAGACGTCCGAAACGTTGCGGAGACCGGCCGCGGCCCGGTCCTGGTCCGAATAGCCGTACAGGGGATTGAACATCCGCGGCCTGATCCCCTGGCCGTACATCACCGCCAGCCATGAGGCCTGGCTGAAATACTCGTCCGCCCCGACCTGGTACAGCAGGGCGCGGTCGCGGAAGGCCTCGACGCGTTCGGCCAGGCTGTCGGGGATCGGCATGGCCGCGACCTGCCGCCAGAACGGCGTGTCGTCCCGTTGGGACGCATGATAGTGCAGGATGACGAAGTCGCGGATCAGCTCGACCTCGCGTCCCAGTCGCCGGTTGTAGGCGGCGATGTTGACCGGGCTGAACGACCGGTCCGGGAAATGCTGCAGCAGCCGCACCAGCCCGGCCTGAACGAGGTGAATGCTGGTCGACTCGAGCGGTTCGATGAAGCCGCTCGACAGGCCGAGGCTGACGACATTGCGATCCCAGTACGTCTTGCGGCGGCCCGTCACGAAGCGGAGCAGGCGTGGCTCGGCCAGCGGCTCTCCGTCCAGATTGGCGAGGAGGGTCTCGCGCGCCGCGTCGTCGGCGATGTGGTCGGAACAGTAGACGTAGCCGTTGCCGGTGCGGTGCTGCAGGGCGATGCGCCACTGCCAGCCGGCCTCACGGGCCGTGGACAGGGTGTAGGGGGTGAGCGGTTCGGTCCGGGCGCAGGGGACGGCCACGGCGCGGTCGACCGGCAGCCAGTGCGACCAGTCCTCGTATCCCGTCTTGAGGGCCCCCTCGATCAGCAGGCCGCGGAAACCGGTGCAGTCTATGTAGAGGTCGGCCGACAGGCTGCGGCCGTCCTCGAGCGTGATGCTGTCGACGAAGCCATCGTCCGGGCGCTGGACGACCTCGACCACCTTGCCCTCGACCCGTTCGACACCGCGGCCTTCGCAGACCCTGCGCAGGTAGCGGGCGTAGAGGGTGGCGTCGAAATGGTAGGCGGTGAACAGGCCATGGCGCGGCGAGCGGGGATCGGCGTCCCGGGGCCCGACCTTGCCGGCGTCGGCGGCGCGCCAGCAGATGGAATAGTCGCCGAGCGGGCCCACCCGGCCTTTCGACTGCAGCGCCAGCCAGGTCTGCTGAAAGTCGCCCAGGGTCGGCCCCGGCCCGAAGGTGCCGAACGGGTGGGTGTAGCGGGCGCCGATCCGGCCCCAGTCCTGGAAGACGATGGCCACCTTGAGCGTGGCCTTGGTCTCGCGCATGAACTCGGCCTCATCGAGCCCGATCATGACGTTGAAGTCCCGGATGGGCGGGACCGTGGCCTCGCCGACGCCGACGATGCCGATCTCCTCGGACTCCACCAGGGTGACCTTGGCGTGCGGGCCCAGGGTTCGCTGCAGCGCCGCCGCCGCCATCCATCCCGCCGTTCCGCCCCCGACGATCAGGATGCTGCGGATCGGCCCGGCCATCAGGCCAGTTCCCGGTCGGTCGGCCGGCCCGCCTTCTCAAGAATGGCGGCGCACAGGGCGAACAGGCAGGCCAGGGTGGCGGTGCGCAGCGGATAGTCGACGGCGGAATGGGCCAGCATGACCAGCAGGGCGATGCTGGCGGCGCGCTGCAGATCGCGTTCGCGCGACGGGCCCGCCCGCCACGCGCTCCACAGGCGGCGGCCGTACCAGACGAGAAAGGCGAGGATCAGGATCGCGCCCGGCCAGCCGGCCTCAAGCCACGTCTCGAGGTATTCGTTGTGGGCGTGGTTGAAGAAGGTCGGGTCCAGTTGCTCCAGCGGCTCGACCGAGCGGAACACCGCGTCGAAGCTGCCGACCCCGGAGCCGAGCGGCAGGTGGGTCTCGGCGGCGGCGGCGACGATGGGCCAGCCCTCGAAACGGCCCTCGGGCGCGGACTGGACGTCGAACCGGGCGAGGATGGGCGGCAGGGCGAACAGGGCCACGGCGCCGACGGCGGCGGCGACGCCCCCCGCCAGGCCGATCAGCGCCGGCCCGGGGCGTCCCCGTCCAGCGGCGACCCAGGCGGCCAGCAGGCTGGCGATCGCGGCCGGGCCGAACAGGATCACGCCGGCCCGGGAGCGGATCGCGGCCAGCCCGATCACGACCAGGCCCATGAACAGGGCGCCGAACCACAGCGCCAGCCGGCGGTCATCGGCGCGATGGCGCAGGGTGGCGGCTCCGAACACCGCGGCGAACGGCAGACAGGCCAGCAGCAAGGTGGCGAGATGGTTGCGGTTGGCGAAGAAGCCGGTGACGGACCCGGCGCTGGTGGTTTCCCACGGGTAGAGGCGCTCGCCGCCGCTGGCCAGCTGGGCCGCGCCCAGCAGGACGCCCACCACGGCCGCGATCATGTAGACGCCGACCAGGCGGCTGCTCAGCGTATGCGACGCGGACAGCACAAGCAGGAAGACGGCGGCTGGAGGAATGAGGGCGAGGGCCGAGCCCCAGGTCAGATCCGGCGTAAGGCTCAACGGGGCCCAGCCGGGCTGCAGGCCGGCCAGTTCGAGCGCCAGGACCAGTTCGTCGCGGCCCGGCAGTCCGGTCCACACGGCGGGGGGAAGGGGAATCAGCTGCACCAGCGGGATGGCGGCAACAGCGGCCAGCAGACCCAGGGCGAACCGGTGCTGGCGCCACAGGCCCGACCGGATCAGCCGGCTCGCGCCGATCACCAGAACGGGCAGGGCGGCCAGTTCGACGATGGCCAGTCGCAGGGCGTGTTCGCGGCTGGCGCCCCCCAGAACAACAGAAAGGGCCAGCAGGATGATCGCCACGATCGCGGCGATATCCCACTGGCCCTTCGAAACCTTGCTTGGCACGCGTTACGTCAGCGCAAAGGCGGGCGTGTCGCGGACCAGATCGGCTTAGTCGCTTTCCGAGTCGTCTTCGTTGATCACGACGATCGTGGCGATGATCACCGCGGTGCCGATCAGCAGAACCGGAAGCGGGATGCCGGCGAACTCCGACGAAGCGTCGGCGCGAGCGCCCACGCGGTCGCCGACGCGAGCGACGGCCGAATCGTTGGCGGCGGCGGCTTGGCCAGCCACGAGCAGCAGGCCCGCCGTGACAGCGGCGATGGTCTTACGCATGCTTTAATCCCCTTCTGAACAGGTCTTTGGTACGGGCTGGCCCGCGACGTATCGACAATGGGTATAGGCGGCGAAGGTTTCAAAAGCAATACGATTCAACGAAACTGTGGCGCCGATACCGTACATTGGCCGTCAGTCGGCAGGGGACCCAAGCCGGGCGATGGCCACCCGGTCGATCCAGGCGATGGTCGGCGTGCGCCGGTCGCCGCCTCGGCTTTCGATCCGCAGCCACTGGCCCGGACAGGCTCCAGGCACGGTGAACTCCGCCGTCACCGGGGTCCAGACGGGAGCGGAGCGGGCGACCGCCGGAGCGGCGAGGACGCGCAGATCCCCCGGCGAGCAGGTCAGCGACCAGATCAGACGCGCGCCCGGTTCGCCGGCTTCGGCCCGGGCCTCCGCCGTGAGCCGGTAGCGTCCGGGCGTCAGGAACAGCAGCTGTTCGGCGAACAGCACGGTCGAATAGCCGTCATAGTCGATGCGCAGCGCCGGGTCGGCGGGCCTGACCTCGTCGGGCACGATCTCGACGACGGCTCCGGCTTCCTGGCCCAGCCGCCACTGGAAGGGCTGGGGGGCCGCGGCGTCGCCGAAGCCGCCGTTCGAGACGGCGGCGACCGGCGGGCGGTTCAGGCGCGCGCGGATCGTGCGAACGGCGTCGATCTGGCCCTTCTCAAGCAGGTGAAAGTAAACCTGGGCGAGTTCCTGATTGGTCAGCGGAGCCTTGCCGCGCTGCAGCAGGACGGCGAGATTGGCCGCGACCTGCAGGCCCTCGACCGTGCCGAACAGGCTGTCGAGATAGGCCTGCCGCCAAGGAGGGCGGGCGTCGATCAGCCGGGCGATCTCGGGCAGGGCGCGGGCGGCGTCCTGGGTCGCCGCGACGGTGAACAGCCGGAACACCTGCGGCCGGATATCCTCACGGCGCCGCACCAGGGTGTCGGCGTGGGCGAAGGACGAGGCGTAGTCGCCTCGCTTCAGCCGGTGCTCGACCAGCCAGGCGTGGGCGGGATCGTCGCGCAGGCTCCAGTTGCCGGCCAGGGTCAGGATGTCGTCGGCGGCGGCGTCGCGTCCCGCGCGGGCCTCGGTCAGACCCACGACCCGCAGCGCGCGGACGTTGAAGGGCGCCCGGACGAGGGCCTCGCGCGCCAGGGACGCGGCGTTGCCGTAGCGGCGGGCGTCGTTGTCGGCCTGGCCCGCGGCGAACTCGGCCTCGGCGGCGCGGCGCAGCACGAGGGGCGATCCGGGGGCTGCGCGGACGGCGATCTCGGGCGGCGCGCGCTGCGTGACCGGCTGGAGCAGGATCTGCCAGCCCAGCCATACGGCGCCCACCGTCAGGGCGTAGGGGGCGTAGTCCGTCAGCAGGCCGCGACCGCGAGCGCGGGGGCCGGCGGCGGCGTCCGCCTGATCTCTCAAGCCTTCTTGCCCTTCTTGGCCTGCGGCTCGCCTTCCGCGCCATAGGCGTAGTCGTAGGCGTAGTCATACCCGCCGTAGGACGTGGACTTGGCGTTGAACTTGGTCAGCACCGCGCCCAGCAGACGGGCCCGGCCCACCTTCAGCCGCCGCAGGGCCCCGCGCGCCTGGCCCCGACGGGTGCCGCGCGATTCCAGCACGAACAGGACGCCCCCGACGCTGGCGGCCAGCAGCGGCGAATCCGCGAAGCCGAGCACCGGCGGGCCGTCGACGATGACGTGGTCGAAGCTGTTGCGCGACTCGGCGAGGAACTGGCGCAGGCGGTCGCTGCCCCACAGTTCGGCCGGGTTGGGCGGCAGCGGGCCGCAGGGGATGAAGAACAGATTGTCCTGACGCGTGCGCTGGACGACGCTCTGCAGGTCCGACGATCCGGAGAGCAGATTGCTCATGCCTCGCTCGTTCTCGACCCCCACCACGCGGTGCATGGACGGGTTGCGCAGGTCCCCGTCGATCAGCAGCACCCGCTTGCCGACGCGGGCAAGGTTGAGGGCCACGGCATAGGCGGTGGTCGACTTGCCCTCGGCCGGGCGGGCGCTGGAGACCAGCAGGCTGGCTGGCGCGCCGTCCGGCGTAGAGAACTGCAGGGCCGTTCGCAGGGAGTAGTAGGCCTCGGAGAATCCGGACCGGATGTCGGCCAGGGCCGCGGCGGTGGTCTGACCCTTGTCGAGCAGGGGCACGACGCCGAGCACCGGCACGCCCAGCTTCTTCTCGACGTCGTCCGGGGTGGCGACCGTCTCGTCGAGGGCCTCGAGCACCAAGGCGGCGACGATCCCGAGGCCGAGGCCGAACAGGGCCGCGAGCGCCAGGTTGATCAGCATGTTCGGCTTGGACGGCGAGGCGGGCGGACGGGCGCTGTCGACGATCGAGATGTTGTTGGCGGTGACGTCGCCGGTGACGGCGATCTCCTTGTAGCGCTGGAGCAGGCTCTCGTAGAGCGTCCGCGTGGTGTCCAGCTCGCGCTGCAGGATGTTGTACTGGATCGACCGGTCGCGCAGGTCGAGCACGTCGCCCTTCAGACCGTTGACCTGGGCCTGCAGCGACCGCTCCTGGTTGGCGGCGATGACGTACTGGTTCTGGATCGAGCTGCGGATGTTCGCCGCCAGCGACTGGATCTGGCCGTCGACCTCGTTGATCTGGGCGCGCAGGCGGACCATCTCGGGATAGTCTTCCTGATAGACGCTCAGCTTTTGCTGGTACTCGGAATCGAGTTGCGCCCGCTGTTCGGTGAGGCGCTGGATCGACGGGTTCTGCAGCACCTCCGGCAGGGTCATCAGCTGGTTGCTGCGGGCCGAGCGCCACTTTTCCTCGGCGGCCACGCGGGCGGCGCGGGCGGAAGCCAGGGCGCTGTTCAGGGCCACGAGGTTGTTGGAAGCCAGGGACTGGGTCGCCCCGCCGTTGGCGTCGCCCTCGTCGGACTCGCCGACGTTGATGATCTGCTGATTGGCGGCGTAGGCGACCAGCTGACGCTCGGCCTCCTCGAGCCGGCCCTTGGTCTGGGCGATCCGCTCCTCGAGGAACTCGCGGGCGTAGGCCGAACTCTCGTATTTGCGGTCGAGGTTCGACTGGATGAAATTCTCGGCGTAGGCGTTGGCGATCCGGGCGGCGACCACCGGGTCCGGGTTGTCGAAACTGACGGCGACGAGGCGCGAGCCGCGCACGGGGGTGACGCCCAGCCCCTCCTGCACCACGGACAGGGCGACGGCGCGGCGGCGCTCGGCCTGGGCGGCGGCGGTGCCCGTGCGGGCCGGCGGTTCGACGCCGATGGCGGCCAGGGCCTGGTCGGAACTGGCGAGGCCGAGGCTTTCGACGACCCGTTCCGCCAGCGACCGGCTGCGCAGCAGACCGTACTGGGTCTGGAAGAACTCCTCGCCCTGGCTCATGCTCTCGCGCGGCGTGACGTCCTCGGAGGTGACGACCCGGGCCGCCTCCCGATCGATCTGCAGCGTGGCGGTGGCGGTGTAGATCGGCGTCATCAGCAGCGTCAGGGCGGCGCCGATGGCGAGCGCGCCGAGGAAGCAGCCGAGGATCAGGATCCGGTGCTTGAGGGCGAGGCGCCAATAGACGGCGAGATCGAACGCCGGCGCCTCCTGCGGCTCGTCCGCCCAGACGCCAGCCTGATCGTCATCGAATACGGCATCGCCGAATCCGCCAGCCGCGCGGCCGGCCCGGGGATTACGATCGTCGGCGGAGGAGGGGTCGCCCAGCATCATCAAGTCACTCACACGTTAGCGGCCCGGGCCGCCGGTCACGTCAGGTTCGAGGCTGATATCGCAAAGCCTCGGCGGGCGCACACGAATTCCGCCTGAGACGGGTCGTCCACGTCCGCGCCCGTTCTTGTCGGCGGGGGGCGCCCGGAGGTCAAGCCGGGGGTCAGTCGACCGTCGAGGCGGGCCGATCGGTGTCGGCGGCGACGGCCCGGGTCCTCGGCGAAGGCGTAGTCCAGCTTCGATCCCAGACGACTTCGCTGTATAGGCCGGCGGCGCGCGCGGTGAAGGGCGACGGCTCGAGGCCCCGACGACGTGGGAGCCGGGGCCGGTCCAGTCCGTCCGTGCTTTGTATCGACATCGTCCCTTCCCTCCCCGGAGACGTTAACCCAGTTCCATGAGACGTGCGAATCACCCCGACCGCCCCGACCCAGAACCGGCAAACGGGCCCGGCCTGCGACTGTTCCGTACGGCTACGCTGGTCTGGGTGGTCGTCATCGGCTGGCTGGCTTTCCGGCCTTCGACGGGGCTCGAGGGCGGGCTGCCGTGGGACAAGGCCAACCATGCCGTAGCCTTCGTGGTACTGACGGCGCTGACCGGCCGGGGCTGGCCGGTCCTGTCCCGGACCCTGCTGGTCCTGACCATGCTGGCGGCCGGAGTGGGCATCGAACTGGTGCAGGGCCTGCCGTCGATCGGGCGGGACGCGGACGTCTGGGATGTCGTCGCGGACGGCGTCGGCGTCGCCGCCGGTCTGGTCCTGCTGGCCTGGCTGCGCCGGCGGCCCGCCGGGCTCAGGGAATGAGGGCGCGTCCGGCGGCCTTGCGGGCGGCGATGTCCTCGAGCACCGGCCGCAGCGCCCGGCGGCGGCCGGCGGCGGAGTCGTAGATCCCGCCGGTGTTGATCTGGGGGCCGCGCGCGCCTTCGTCGACCGCTTCCCAGCGGCCGAGGAACTCGACGGCGCGATACGGATCGAAGCCCGCCCTGGCCACGAGGAACAGCCCCATGCGGTCGGCGTCCGCCTCGGACGAGAGCGACAGGCCGCGCCGCATGGATATGGCCCAGTTAAGCCCGCCGCGCAGCCCGGTCACGTCCGGCTGGCTGCGGTGCTCCAGCACGGCATGGGCCAGTTCGTGGGCGAGGACGAAGGCCAGTTCGTCGTCGTTCTGCGCCAGATTGGCCATCCCGTCGGAGATGAAGACGTGCCGCCCGTCGGTGCGGCTGCGGAAGGTGCCTGTGACCTCCACCTGGGTCGGGTAGGCGCAGGCGGAGACGGGGCGGACCGTGATCTCCCGTTCCCGTCCCTCGCGCCGCACAGTCAGCCCGACCGGGCCCAGGGCCAGCGCGGCGTCGAGAACCGCGCTGTTGGCCTGGAGCCCGTCGTAGGATTCCGAGGCGGTGGAATCCCCTTGGCGGAGGGCCTGACCGTTGACCGAAAGGATCAGGTCGCCCGGCGCGAGACCCGCCATGGCGGCCGGGCTTCCGGGGGGCGCCGCCAGCACGCCCGGAAGATCACCGGCGAGGCCGTAGCGCGCCTCGGCCAGCGGTCTCAGCTCCGGCCCGTACTGACTGGCCGATTGCAGGGTCCAGCCCGCGCGCGGACGGTTGACGGGGCACAGGTCGGCGTTGGCGAGGGCGAGGGTCCAGGCCACGTTGGCGACCCGCACATCCTGTTGCGTCAGCCGCTCCAGCCGCACGGCGGGCGCATCCTGAAGCGTCGCGGCGCCGGCGTCGGGCGCGGGGTGGCTGCAGCCGCCGGCGGTCAGCGCCAGGGCCAGCGCCCCGGCGGCGGCGACCAGGCGTGCGGGCACCCGCACGGGATCAGAACGGACGGAAGATCGACAGGGCCGGCAGGGCGCCGATGATCTCGCGCATGGCGGAGCTCATCCGGGAGGTGTCGACCACGATGATGTCATCGCCCAGCACCCTCGGATCCTCCGCCCGGCCCTGACGGATCGCGGCCAGGTCGAACAGGGCCACCGAACGCTGCCCGTCGATGGTGCGGAAGACCGCCACCTTGGTCAGGTCCGCGACGCGGCTGGGGCCCTCGGCCATGGCCACAGCCTGCAGCAACGAGGTCGTGCCGCGCATGGTGTAGACGCCCGGCTTGGTCACCGCCCCGTCGACGGTGATCTTCTGGCTGGCGGCCTCGGTCACGGTGACGGTGACCTGCGGGTTGCGCAGATACTGGGTGCTGAGGCGCTCGGCCACGGCGGTGGACAGCTCGCCCGAGGTCAGGCCGGCCGCGCGCACGGCGCCGATCAGGGGCATCTGGATATTGCCCGAGGTGTCGACGGTCAGGCTGTCGAACGACAGGTCCGGCACCTGGAAGACCCGCAGGCTGAGCTTGTCGCCGACCCCGATCTGATACTCGGTCTGGGGCGCCGCCGAGACCTGGCCGGCCGTCTGCAGATCGACCGGCTGGGCCGCCGTCATCTGGCCGACGTCCATCTTCGGACCCCCGCAGGCGGCGAGGAGGGTGGCCGAGGCGATAAGGACCAGCGAAAGGGTGCGCATCATGGTCGACAGTACCTTGAAACTCAGGCGGCCTTGAAGAGCCGTTTGAAGAAACCGGGCCGGGAAGCCTGGCGCGGGGCGCCGACCGCGGCGGGAGCCGAGGCGGGCGTAGCGTTTTCGAGCACGGCGAGGGGTCGGGTCAACACCATGTCCTTCGCCGCCTGATCGCCGAGCCTGAGCGCGACCGCCTCGACGGCCTCGGACAGCACCGGCGAGCGGCTGCGAAGATTGTGCGCGTCGGTGGCGAGAATGTGGACGATGCCTTCGTCCAGCATGCGCTCGGCCCAGTACTGGGTCCGCTTCCCGAACCGGCCGGTGACGGAACCGGCGGTGATCTGCATCCATGCCCCGGCCTCGGCCAGCTGGACCATGACCTCGTAGTGGTCCTCGATCCAGCGCAGGCGTTCGGGATGGGTGATCAGCGGATGGAAGCCGGCGGCCATGCAGTCGAACACGGCCTCGGCCATGCGGGGCGGCGCGGTCGTGTGCGGCGGTTCGAACAGGAAATAGCGGGTGTCGGCCAGCGTCAGCTTCGAGCCGTCGCGCAGGCCCGAGGCCAGCCCGGGCACCAGATGCACGTCGGCGCCGGTGACGAGGCGCAGCGGGATGCCGGCGTCGTCGAGCCGGACCTGGAGGGCCGCCACCGCCGCGCGCACCCCGTCCGAGGTGTTGTCATAGTAGCCGGGCATCATGTGCGGCGTGCAGGCCGTGACGGTGATGCCGTCGGCGACGGCCATCCGCGCCATCTGCAGCGAGGTTTCGAGGTCCGGCGCCCCGTCGTCTATGCCGGGCAGGATATGGCAGTGCAGATCGATCACGTCAGTCTCGCATCCGGAGCCGTGTCTAGAGGACAGCGTCGCCGGTGAACAGGGGATGAAGCCCGGCCCCCCGGCCGGTGATGCTGAACGCGAACCGTGACGGTTCGTTCAGTCTGTCAGGCCAGATCGCGCGGCGCGTCGGCGAGAAGGCCCGACCGGGCCGCCTCGCAGACCTGATCGAAGGCCCCGGCGATATGATACAGCGAGCTGGCCGGCGCGGGCTCGTCAACGAAGCTCCCGTCGACCTGGAGCCGGTCCCGCCAGGCGCCGTTCGGGCGCAGATAGCGGTTGAGGCCGCGCATGGCCTTGCCGGCCTCAATCAGCCGTTCCCCCCGCTCGCCGCCCTCGTCCAGGGCGGCCATGGCCAGTGCGGCGCGCAGCCATTCGGTCTGCGGCCAGAGGCGGGCGTCGCCGCTGCGCACCTTCAACCGGTCGTCCAGCTGGTCCACGGCCACGCCGCGGCGCGGATCGATCCCGCGCAGGCCGTGGCGATACAGTCGGCGGGCCGCGGCCATGGCGCGTTCGTCGTCACGGGCGAGCGCGTGGCGCGACAGCAGCCAGCTCCATTCGAACTGGTGCCCCGGCTCGACCAGCCGGCCGTCCTCGCCGCGCGCCGGGCGCCAGTCGGCATCGAAGAATTCGCGCAGGAAGCCGCCCTCGCCATCGATCAGGCGGGTCAGGGCGAGGTCGGCGATGGCGTCGGCGACGGCGTCCCAGCGACGGTCGACGCCGCGCGCGCTCCAAGCCTGGGCGGCCTCGAACAAATGCATGTTGGCGTTGGCCTGGAACGGGTGGTCGCCGGTTTCGCGCCAGCCGCCCGCCGGAAGGCGATCCGCCGCCAGCCGGTCCAGCAGGACCCGCGCCCGGGCTTCGCACCGCTCCGTCTGAACGCCCGCAGCGTGCGCCGCCGCCAAGGCCAGCAGGGCGAAGGCCTGCTCGTACAGCACGGCCGTGTCGTCCAGCACCGCGCCGTCCGGGCTCAGTGCGTTGCGGATGGCGCCGTCGGACCGGACGTAGCCGTCCAGGAACCGGTCCAACCCCGCTTCGGCCTTCTCGCGCCACGGACCCCGCCAGCCCAGCGCCCCGGCGCGGCACAGCACGAAGATCTGCCGGCTCTGCACCCGGGCCCGGCGACGCGTCTCCCGCGGCCGGCCCTCCAGCGTCAGCGCCTCGACAAAGGCGCCGTCGGCATGAACGCCGAGCGTGGTCCACAGGGGGAGGGCGGCGGTTCGCATCCAGTCGCCGAAGCGGGCGAACGGGGCCGGCTCGCGCCGGTCCGGAATGTCGGCGTGCCCGGGCGCCTCGACCTTGACGCGGTCGACGACGGCCTTGACCTCCTGGGCGCGGTCGAGGGCGCAGACGAGGACGGCGTCAGGCTCCACGATCACCGCGAGGTTCGAGACCCCCAGCGTGGCCACCACCATGCCTTCGGGGGCCCGCACCAGGTTGTCAGCGCTGTCGACGCCGACGTGAATTCCGGCCTGGCCCTGACCGGTGTCCATCACCGAATCCCAGGCGCCGACGTCCGACCAGGCGAAGGCGACAGGCAGAACCGACGTCCGGTCGCTCTTCTCCATCACCGCATAGTCGATCGAGATCTTCGGCGCCGCCCGGAAGGCGTCGCCCAGCCGGACGACCGGACCGGTCTCGCCGGCCGCGGGAAGCGAGGCGCGGACGTGGACGCCGATGGCCGGCGCGTGAACCGCCAGCTCGTCCATCAGGGTGCGGGCGGCGACGATGAAATTGCCGCTGTTCCACAGATAGCCTTCGGCGACATAGCCCGCCGCCGTGGCGGCGTCGGGCTTTTCGACGAACCGGCTGACCGGCGCGAGCCCCGGTCCGGCGGGGCAGATGTAGCCATAGGCCGAGGAGGGGGAGGTCGGCGTGACCCCGAGGGTGACGATCCGCCCGTTCATCGCTTCGGCCGCCGCCGTCCGGACGGCCTTGCGGAAGGCTTCGGCGTCCGGGATGTGGTGATCGGACGCCACGACGGCCGCGACGCCGGCCGGGTCGAGGGCCTCGATGAAGGCCGCGGCCGCCGCCATGGCCGGCCCGGAGTCGCGCGCCTCCGGCTCCAGAAGGACCACGGCCTCCGTGCCGATGTCCGCCAGCTGGGCGGCCACGGCATCGGCGTGGCCCGCCCCGGCCACGACGATGACGCGGCCATCGGCGGCCAGCGGCGCGACCCTCAGCACCGTGCTCTGAAACAGGGACTGTTCGCCGGTGAGGGCGAGGAATTGCTTGGGCCGGCCGGGACGGGAGGCGGGCCACAGGCGCGATCCGGCCCCGCCGCACATGATCACCGGATAGATCGTCATCGTTCCCCCGCGGCCGCTCGGTCAGCGGCTGTTCTAGCGACTCGACGGCGCGGCGTCTCGCCCCGGCCTCGCTGCAAAACCGGTAACCGGTTTCCCGCCGCCGGCGCGCGCTAAAGAAATCGCGCTTTCCCGTCTGGTTGTCGCTCCGAGGTATACTTTTTGCCGACCGTTGTTACGCTCATCCGGTGCAGGCAGGTGACAGCTTGGCGGGAACCGTCTAAGAGGCCGGAACTTTTTCGGCTTTCGACGATTGGAGGCCGTTCGGGGAATGCCGCGGGGGGAGCCGCGGCTGTTTTCGTCCGATCGGCATTGAAGTGAAGGGACCGTCTGTTTTCGTCACCCTACTGTGATGTCGTGCCGCTATACTGTGGCATGCGCGGGGGCAGGAGGGCGGACTCAGCGGCAGGACTGACTTGGGTATTGCAAACACGCTGACTATTCGCGGTCTGAAGGTGACGGCGCGTGCCGGCATCCGCGTCGCGGCGGTGATCGGAGCCTATCTGCTGGTCGCCGGCTCGGGCATGACGCCCGACGGGGTGCTGCGGGCGGCCGAGGCGGCGTGGCCCCACGCTGTGGCCTTCGCCGTGCTGGGGCTGGCGCTGGATCTGGCTTTCCGCACCGACCGCGCGCTGTGGCGCTATGTGTCGATCGTCGACATCGGACCGATCGTGCGCAATTCCGTGCTGTCGGCCTTCATCTTCCTGGCCTTCAACTTCTTCCTCGAGCGCGGCGCATCCCTGCCGCGCACCACCCTGCTCATCCTGCCGGTGCTGGACGTCGTCATGACCCTGGCGCTGGTGCTGGCGCGGCGGATCGCCCACGACAAGGCCGCCCTGCGCAGCCTGGTGCCCATCCTCGGCAAGCAGGACGATCGCACGCCCCTGGTCCTCGTGGGGCGCATGGACCGGGCCGACACCTTCCTGCGCGAACTGTCGCGCGGCGACGAGGAGTACCGTCCGGCCGGCATCGTCACCGACGCGGCCGGCGCGGAGGCCCGCGAGCTGCGGGGGGTGAAGGTGCTCGCCAACGTCCGACACGCCGCGGACATGCTGGAGGACTTCGCCGGACGCGGGGCCGAGCCGGCCATCGTCTTCCTCGACGACTCCATCACCCCCGCGGACTTCGGCGTCGAGCGCCTCGGCCAGTTGCGCACCCGTGGCGTGAAGCTGCTCCGCACTCCCAGCCTGGTCGAGGTCGGCGGCGCCGGCGACGACCGCGCCATGCGCGAGTTCAAGCTGGAGGAACTGCTGGCCCGTCCGCCGGTCCGGCTGGACGACGCGCCGCTCAGGGCCCTGGTCGCCGGCCGCCGGGTGCTGGTCACCGGCGCGGGCGGTTCGATCGGCTCGGAGATCTGCCGCCAGGTCGCCAGCCTCGGCTGCGGCCACCTGGCCATGCTCGACAACTCGGAATTCGGCCTGTTCAAGATCGATCAGGAGATCGGCGACCGCTGGCCGACCCTGTCGCGCCGCGAATATCTGCACGACGTCCGCAACAAGGCCCTGCTGAACGACAGCTTCAACGACGTGCGGCCGGACGTGGTCTTCCACGCCGCCGCCCTGAAGCATGTGCCGCTGATGGAGAAGCATCCGTGCGAGAGCGTGCTGACCAATGTCGTCGGCACCTGGAACGTGGCCGAGGCCGCCAACGCCGCCGGCGTCAAGCACATGGTCTTCATCTCGACCGACAAGGCCGTCGATCCGCCGAACGTCATGGGGGCCACCAAGCGGCTGGCCGAGGCCGTCGTGCGGGCCCAGCAGACCGGCGCCGGCGACACCCGCTTCAGCGTCGTCCGCTTCGGCAATGTGCTGGGTTCGGCCGGATCCGTGGTGCCGACCTTCCGCGCCCAGATCGAGCGCGGCGGTCCGGTGACCGTGACCCATCCGGACATCGAGCGCTATTTCATGACCATCCCGGAGGCGGTGCAGCTGGTGCTTCACGCCACGGCCCACTCCGCGCGTCAGCCGGATGCGCCGCTGGGCGTCTTCGTGCTCGACATGGGCAAGCCGGTGAAGATCATGGACCTCGCCCGCCAGCTGATCGAACTGTCCGGCAAGACCCCGGGCCGCGACATCGAGATCGAGGTCACCGGCCTGCGCCCCGGCGAGAAGCTGTTCGAGGAGCTGGTCGATTCCAGCGAGATCTCGGAAATGTGCGGCCAGAGCCTGATGTGCGTCACCGACCGTATCCAGGGCGCGCGGATGACCGAGCATACGGTGCACAAGCTGGAGAAGGTCGCCCGTTCCGGCGACGCCGCGGAGACGCGGGCCCTGATCTTCGAAACCCTGGCCAAGGTGCGGGCGGTGTCGTCGGACGAGATGTCGGGGGCGGTCCTGCCGATGCGCCGGGCCTGATCGCGGCCCGCTCTCGTCTCAGCCCCGGGGCTAGTGCGAGATGTCCTTGGCGCGGATGACCTTGCCGACGGTCATCCAGATCGTCCTCAGATCCATCGCGAAGCCCTGTTTCTGCAGATATTCGACGTCCAGCTTGACCTTCTCCGGAATGGGCAGCTCGTCGCGGCCGTTGACCTGGGCCCAGCCGGTCAGGCCGGGGCGCAGCCGGTGCACCCCGTGCTCGGTGCGCAGGGCGATCAGGTCGTCCTGGTTGAACAGGGCGGGGCGCGGCCCGACAATCGACATGTCGCCGACCAGGATGCTCCACAGCTGCGGCAGTTCGTCGAGGCTGCTCTTGCGCAGGAAACCGCCGATCGGGGTCAGCCAGGCGGTCGTGTCGCTCAGCAGATGGGTCGCCACGGCCGGCGTCTCGATCCGCATCGAGCGAAATTTCGGCATCCGGAACAGTTTGTTGTCACGGCCGACCCGGTCCGACCAGTAGATGGCCGGTCCCTTCGAGGTCGCCCGCACGGCGATGGCGACCGCCAGCATCGGCACGGCGAAGACGGTCAGGGCCCCCAAGGCCATGACGAAGTCGAAGGCGCGCTTCATCCGCTCAGCGGCCCTTCAGGATGGCGCGCATGGCCTCGACCACGCGCGCGATCTCGGCCGCGCTCATGTTCGATCCCGACGGCATGCACAGCCCCTGATCGAAGATGCGGTCCGACACGGGCTCGTTGCCGTGGGCGAAGTGGCGGCAGTGGGCGAAGACCGGCTGCAGGTGCATCGGCTTCCACACCGGGCGGGCCTCGATCATCTCCTCGGCCAGGCGGCGGATCACCTCCGAGGCTGTGAAGCCGGTGATCCCGGGGTCGATCGTCAGGGCCGAGAGCCAGCGGTTCGAATAGCTCCAGTCCGGCTCCGGCTGCCATTCCAGCCCCTCGATATCGGCCAGACCGTCGCGGTAGGCCTCGTACACCGCGCGGCGCGCCACGACACGCTGCTCCAGCACCTGCAGCTGGCCCCGGCCCACCCCGGCCAGGATGTTCGACATGCGATAGTTGAAGCCGATCTGGCTGTGCTGGTAGTGCGGCGCCGGATCGCGGGCCTGGGTGGCGAGGAAGCGGGCCTGTTTGATCAGGTCCTCATCATCCGACACCAGCATGCCGCCGCCCGAGGTGGTGATGATCTTGTTGCCGTTGAAAGAGTAGACGCCCATCAGGCCGAAGACGCCCGAGGGCTTGCCCTTGTAGCGGGCGCCGAGGCTCTCGGCCGCGTCCTCGATGACCGGCACGCCGTGGCGTTCGCAGATGGCGTTGAGCGCGTCCATGTCGGCGCTCTGGCCATAAAGGTTGACCACAATCACCGCCTTCGGCAGCCAGCCCTCGGCCGTCGCCGCGTCGAAGGCCCGCTCAAGCGCCTGGGGCGACATGTTCCAGCTGCCCGGCTCGCTGTCGATGAAGACGGGTTCGCCGCCCTCGTAGACGATCGGATTGGCCGAGGCCGCGAACGTCAGCGTCGAGCAGAACACCCGGTCGCCGGGCTTCACGCCCAGGATGCGCACGGCCAGGTGGATCGCCGCGGTTCCGGACGAGACGGCGGCGGCGTGGCCGGCCCCGACCAGGTCGGCGATCTCGCGTTCGAAGGCGTCGACATTCGGACCGAGCGGCGCGATCCAGTTGGTGCGGAACGCCTCCTCGACATAGTGCAGCTCGGCCTCGCCCATGTGCGGCGTGGACAGCAGGATCGGCGCGCCGATGTCGCGACGGGCCAGCACCCGCACCACCCGGCCCTCGGCGTCGATCAGCGGCAGGTGGTTGATCTCGTGGCTGTCCATCAGGGCCAGGGCCGCCTTGCGGCTGACCTCCTCGGGAGCGGTGACCGAGTCCAGCGGCGGCAGGCTCTCCAGGGTGTCGCCCATCTCGGCCCCGGCCAGCAGCAGGCGGCGCAGGTCGCCGTCGGTCACCGTGCGCATCAGCCGGCCGGCGTCGTCCAGCAGCAACAGCATCTGCATGCCCGAGGCGTTGATGATCGCCATGGCGTCGCGGATGGTGCTGCCGGCCTTGGCGCTGAAGGTTTCGATATCGGTCATTCAGAGCCTCTCGGGACGGCGGGGACGCCGGTCCAGGTCTGGTGGGCGGCGACGTCGCGGGTCACGACCGCGCCGGCGCCGATGGTCACGCCGTCGCCGATGGAGAGGCCGGGAAGCACCACCGCGCCGGCGCCGATCAGGCACCGCTCGCCGACACGGACCCCGCCGCCCAGGCTGCAACCCGGCGCCAGATGGGTGAAGTCGCCGACCTCGCAGTCATGGTCGACGACCGCGCCGTGGTTGACGATCACGCCGCGCCCGATCCGCGCCGACGGCCCGACGACGGCCAGCGCGGCGACAAAGCTTCCCTCCGCGATCGAGGCGAACCGGGACACCTGGGCCGAGGGGTGGCGCACCGTCAGGGGCCGCCCGCCCGCCGCCCCGGCTTCGGCGTGCAGCCGGGCCCGGGCCCCGATGGCGCCGATGGCGATATGGAAGTCCTGCCCGGCGAGGGCCCCGACGATCTCCGGCGTCTCCACCCGCGCGCCCAGCAGGTCGCCGCCGGCTCGATCCGCGCGGCCGTCGCGGATGCGGATCGCGGACAGATCCTCGCCGCCCTCGAGCAGGGCGTCCAGCACGACCTTGCAGTGGCCCCCGGCCCCGATCAGGTGGATCATCTCAATACCCGTTGACCTTCATCAGAAGGGCCGCGTCGAGCGGCTCCGTCGCCAGCAGCCGGGCGATGCGCTCCCCGGCCCGGCCGTCGCCGTAGACGTTCTGCAACGGATAGCGGCCGTGGGCCAGCAACCGCGCGATCCCTTCCGAGATCGCCGCCGCCCCGGCCGGGACGTCGACCACATTGGCGTTGCGCTCGCGCAGATTCTGGCGCGGGCCGACGTTCAGCACCGGCGTGCCGAAGCTGGCCGCCTCGATGATCCCGGCGCTGGAGTTGCCGGCCATGAGGTCCGCCCGCGCCATGGCGGCGATGAAGGCGGGCCGGGCGAGGTGGGTGCGGACGGTCAGGCCGGGCGCGCCCTTCGCGTCCGACAGGGCGGCGCGCACGCCGTCGCTGCCGGCGTCTGCGTTGGGCATCAGGGCCAGCACCTGCATGCCCGCTCCGGTAAGGGCGGCGAGCAGGGCGCGCGCATCGTCAGCGGCCGTCGCCGCCTCCTGCAGCACCGGATGGTAGACCATCAGGGCGAACGGCCGCGCCGGGTCGAGGCCGTGCAGGCGCGCCACCTCCTCACGGTCGGGAAGGTCGCCGTCGGTCAGGCCGTCCAGCCCCGGGGCGCCTGTCACATGGATGCGGGTTGAATCCTCGCCCATGCGGATCAGCCGCTCGCGGGCCTCCGCCGTGGCCGCGAAATGCAGGTGGCTGAGCTTGGAGATGGCGTGGCGCACCGGCTCGTCGACGGTGCCCGAGCGCTCGCCGCCGTGGATGTGGGCGACAGGGATGTTGAGGTGGATGCCCGCCAGCGCCCCGGCCAGCATCTCGCCCCGGTCGCCCAGCAACAGGACCGCGTCGGGCCGCTCGCTTTCCAGCGTGTCGGTGAAGGCCCCCAGCATCGCGCCGATGTTGCGGACCATGGTCGCGCCGGTGGCCGGCTCGAGCGGCACGGGCACGCGGGCGGCGATCCTCAGCCCGCCGCCCGCGATCTCCTCGACCGTGTTGCCGTAGAAGGGCGACAGATGCATGCCCGTGGCGATCACCGACAGGTCCAGTTCCACATGGTCGCGGATCAGCTGGAGCGTCGACCGCATCAGGCCGAAGTCGGCCCGGGTGCCGCTGATGTAGCAGACCCGCCGCATGGTCAGGGCATCGCCTCGCCGGACAGGATGTCCCAGCTGAGCGGCTGGCCCGCTTCGACGTCGGCCTGCAGGGCGCGGCCGGGCAGGGTGTGGAAGAAGCGCGGCGCGATGCCGCTGGCCGGACGCAGCAGGATCAGGTCGCCCTCGGTCAGAATGTGTCCGGCCGGCAGGGCTCGCCGCGCCATCACCGACCGCCGGGCCACGGCGCGTACCGGGATTTCGGCCGCGGTCGGGGCCTTCACGGAAGATCCGAGCGCCGCCTCGACGTCGCGGATCTGGCGCACGAGATCGGTCAGCTGGGGCACGGTCAGCGAGGCGCGATGGTCGGGGCCGGGCAGGGTGGCGTCGAGGGTGAAATGCTTCTCGATCACCGTCGCGCCAAGGGCGACCGCCGCGGTCGACACCGCCAGCCCCAGGGTGTGGTCCGAATAGCCGATGGGCAGGCCGGTGACCTCGCCGATGGTTTTCATGGCGCGCAGGTTCACGTCGGACGGCGCGGCCGGATAGTTGGAGGTGCAGTGCAGGATGGTGACGACCTGCTCCAGCGGCGCGGTCAGGCCCTGCTTCGTCCGTGTATCCGCGATCACGGCGACGGCGTCGGTGATTTCCTCCATCGTGGCCATGCCGGTGGAGACGATCATCGGCCGGTCCAGCGCCGCGAGGTGGCGCAGGAAGGGATGGTTGACGATCTCGCCCGACGGCACCTTGATCCGCCGCATGCCGGCGCCGACCAGGAAGTCCGCGGCCTCCTCGTCGAAGGGGGTGGACATGAACTCCACGCCGACCTCGGCGCAGTGCGCGATCAGCCGGTGGTGCAGGTCCTCCGACATCTCCAGCGCCTTCAGCATCCCGTGCTGGTCGCCGTCGCCGGTCTCGCGCTTCTGGTAGTCGGCCTTCTCGGCCCCGGGAGCGGCGAGCTTGTCGGCCGAGAAGGTCTGGAATTTGACCGCGTCGGCGCCGGCGGCCTTCGCCGCATCGACCATGGCCAGCGCGCGGTCGGCGTCGCCGTTATGGTTCACGCCCGCCTCGGCGATGATGAAGACGCTCAAACCGACCCTCCGACGCGCGACCGCGGCGCTCCCGTTTCCTAGCCCATCCGCCCCGGCTCAGGTAGCCGCAGTTTGCCCCGGCGGCGTCCAGTCCAGCGTTCGCCGGGTGTGGTCGATGTCGACCTCGAGATCGCCGAACAGCTGGGCGGCCATGGCGCTCCTGCCGGCCAGCTTAAGCGGCAGGGCCAGCAGCGCCGGCGGGACCGGCAACAGGGCGATCGGGCGGCCTCTCGCCGTCGCCATCCGTTCCAGCAGGGTCCGCGTCGAGATCGGGTCGCCGTCGCTGACGAGGAAGGTCTCGCCCGCCGCCGCGGGATGATCCAGCACCACGTCGATCAGGTCGCACAGGGTCGGCAGCGAGACGAGGTCGCGCCGGTTCCGCGTCACCATCCCGAACGGCAGCGGCAGCCCCTTGCCGATGATCCGTTCCAGCGTCGCCAGATTGCCCTTGGGGTCCGGTCCGATGATCAGCGGCGGCCGGACGACGACCACCTCGAGCCCGGTCTCCGCCGAGATGGCGCGCAGCCCCTGTTCCGCCTCATGCTTGGACACGGCGTAGGGCGAATGCGGATGCGGCGGGTCGTCGTGCCGGAAGGGCGTTCCCCTCGTCTCCGCGCCGTTGACACCGATGCTGGAGATGAAGACGAACCGGCGCACGCCCGCCGCGGCGGCCTGCCTGGCGAGGGCCAGGGTCGCTTCGGTGTTGACGGCGCGGAACTCTGCCAGCGGATCGGTCGCCGTCTCCTTCAGCACATGGGCGCGGGCGGCGCAGTGGACGACGGCGCCAACGTCCCGGAGAGCCTGCGACCAGTCGGTTGCGTCGGACAGGTCGCCGACGAGGCCCGGCTCCACGCCGGCGGGCCAGCGGGCGGTCTCGCGACGGACGGCGGCGCGGACCTTGCGGCCGCGCGCGGCCAGATGCTCGACCACGGCCCGGCCAAGGAAGCCCGTCGCCCCCGTGACGAGAACGGGATCAGCCGGCATCGTCACGATCCGGCCCGGTCAGCGTCAGGCGTCCGGAGCGGATCTCCCTGTCGATGAAGCGCCGGGCTCCCGCGACGCTGAAGTGGTTGTCGTCGAAATACATGGAGGCCCCGTCGATCAGGGAAGCGCAGCGGACCCCGGTGCAGACCGCGTCCGCCGGATCGATCACGTCGACGCCCGGCATGCGGTCCAGCCGGTCCATCACCGAGCGGATGAAGGCGTTGCGTTGACGATGGAACTGCAGGGTCACGCCGGTCACCCGGTCGGGGTCGGTGGGATCGCCCTTGAAGGTGTAGCGCTCCACGTGGGTCGGCAGATCCGGGAAGGGGGCGACGATGTGGACCCGCTTTCCGGACGCGGTCAGCCGTTCGACGATGGCGGTCAGGCTCCGGGCGTAGCGGTCGCGCGCCTCGTCGGCCGGGAGGTCGGTGAGGAAGTTGGGCCGGGCGGACGGGAGGTGCGGATAGGATTTTGTCTGATCCCCGAACAGATAGAGGCTGTGTCGGTAGACGAGGATCACATCCGTGATGCTCTGGTCGCGGCTGAGCCAGTCCACCGCCTCGCGGGTCCAGCTGCTGCAGCCGGGAATGTCCGATTCGAATGTCAGCGCGGGTTGGCAGGCGCTGGAGGTCAGGTGCAGGACGCCCTGTCCGGCAGGGCGCAGCCGTTCGGCCAGGGCATAGGCGATCTCCACGCCGTGGCTGTCGCCCAACACCGCCCAGCGGACGTCGTCGTTGAAATAGCGGCAGGCCTTGTCCGGACTGGTGGCCTGGACCTCCCCGACGTGGCAGGCGCTGCGCAGGGGGCTCGGCGCCCCGGTGGCGGCCACGGCCAGGGTTTCCGCGCTGAACCGCCCGGGAAAGCCTTGCCGCACGTGCGCAGCCAGCCCGATCGCGATGAGCAGGGCCGAGCCGACGAAGAAGCCGGCGTACACCTGGCGGCGGGTGAAGCGGCGCCGATCACGGAACGGCGCCTCGACGAACCTGAGCGACAGCCAGGCGAGAACGAAGGTGAGGGCGATCAGCGCCGCATAGGCCGGCCAGCCGGTCTCCGTCAGCCCCTGCATCCGCGACAGGGCGTAGAGCGGCTGGTGCCAGAGATAGGCGCTGTAAGACATCAGGCCGACAAGCACGAAGCCGCGGCTGGCCAGTACCACGCCGGCGGGGGTGTCCGGCCGGGTCATCAGGATCAGCAGGGCCGTGCCCAGGACCGGGGGAATGGCGCTGACGCCCGGAAACAGGGTGGTGCTGTCGTAAACGAGGATCGGGACGACGATCATTGCCACCGCCGCCAGCTCGATCACCGGCGTGGCGAAGCGGATCCGGGCCAGGGCCGGCCGCCAGCTAGTCTCGTGAAGCGCGATGAAGACCCCGAACATCAGTTCCCAGGCCCGCATCGGCGTCATGAAGAAGGTCAGCATCTGGTCGCGCGGGGCGAAGTAGAGGCAGAGAGCCAGCGAAAGCAGCAGCGCGGCGCCCATCAGGCCGTTGAGCAGCTTCGGCCGCTTCCAGCCGGCGATCAGGGCCAGGAAGGGGAAGAAGACGTAGTACTGCTCCTCGACCGACAGGCTCCACATATGGGTGAGCGGGAACAGTTCGGCGTCGCCGCCGAAGTAGCCGCTCTTCAGCCAGAAGAAGACATTGGACGCGAAGGCGGTGGTGGCGACCAGGCTCTGGCCGTAGGTCTGCATGTGCTGCGGCGGCAGGATCGCCCAGGCCGCCGCTGTGGTGGCGATCAGGACGACGAACAGGGCCGGAAAGATTCGCCTGATCCGGCGCTCGTAGAAGCCGAGGAAGGAGAACCGCCTCTCCCGGACCTCTCTCAGGATGATCGACGAGATCAGATAGCCGCTGATGACGAAGAAGACGTCGACGCCGACATAGCCGCCGGTCGCCACCCCGAGATTGGTGTGGAACAGGATGACGGCGACCACCGCGATCGCGCGCAGCCCGTCGATTTCGGGTCGATACTGGCTTGCCGTTGTGCTTCCCATCAGGCGGGCCGGGCCCGCCTGTGAACGGGCGGCTGGACGGGAGCGCGAATGCGCACCTTCGCCGCAAGAAACGCCACGACCAACCAGAGATGGGTGACGAAGCCGTTCGAGAATCCGATCGGGGTGTTGATCAGGCTGAAGAAGATGCCGAGCGTGATGAACGGTCCCACCATCAGCCATCGGGGGTCCTTGCCCCGCTTGATCTCGCCGTAGACCTTCCCGGCGAGCCAACCCCAGATCAGGCAGGGAATGAGGCCGAAGAACTTGAAATCGACGAACAGCGAGCCAAAGGCCGAAGGCAGAAAGCCGTAGGTGTTCATGTGCAGGAGGACGGCGAAGCCATCGGCGATGAACTCGCCATTGATCCGGCGCATGAGCGCTGAGACCAGGTCCACGCCGTAGGCGCCCAACATCATCGGGCCGTCGTAGTCGGAGAACAGCGCGTTCGACATGACCAGGCCCTGGACCATGTACCAGGCGAAGATGAACACGAGATAGGTTCCGTCGGCCCCCAGCAGCCCGTAGTAGAGATCCGACATATGGCCGTTGAAGCTGACCCCCCAGGTCAGCTCCGCCACGCCGAACATGCCCTCGACGCCGCCCACGATGTCGGCGCGGGCGAAGAACACCTGAACGAAGTAGATCGCGGCGAGCACGCCGACCAGGGCGATGCCGGCCTTGCTGGCGGGGCCGAGCTTGAAGGCGCGCTGAGGCCGCCTCTGGCGGGCCGGCCGCCGGCCGTCCGGGAACACATGCCGCCGGATCAGATAGCCGAAGACCAGCATGAGGAAGGCGTAGAACAGCGGCGCCCGTCCGCCCATCGCAAGGGAGGTCAGGACCACGGGAAGCAACCCGAACGCACCCACCCGCCACAGAACCGGCTTGGGCCGGAAGCCGATCTCCCTGATGAGGTAGATATACCCCGCCGGGTAGGTGAGAAACGCGATCTGGAACCAGATGGTGCTTTCGGACTCGCCGCCCGCCAGCAGCGCCCCGGCGCGATCGGACCGCAC
This sequence comes from Brevundimonas sp., assembly GCF_036402095.1. GTDB lineage: Bacteria > Pseudomonadota > Alphaproteobacteria > Caulobacterales > Caulobacteraceae > Brevundimonas. The sequence goes on from NZ_DASWTO010000060.1 coordinate 50,004, forward strand.
CTGATAGGCCTCGGCGAGGTCAAACAGATTGCTCCCCTGAACGTCGAGGATCGACGCCAGTCCCGCGATCGCGGCCGCGGTGATCAGCACCCGGTCGGTCAGCCTCCAGTCGATGGCGATCGCCAGCGATCGCGGTTGTTGGAGTTGCGGACGCGAGGCGGCCAGGGCGCCGACGCAGAAGGTCCCGATGAACACCGCCAGGATCAGGAATCCGTAGAGCGTGAGGACACGGCCCTCCAGACGGAAAGGCAGGATGAGGAACACCGCGATGCAGACGATCCAGGTCAGCAGCATCAGGGCCGCAGGATGAAACTTCATGCCGGGCTTCCGATACGCGGCGAGGCGGCGAAGACGACCCTCATCCGATCACGCAGGTGATGACCCGGCGTTCTCCGGCCTCGACCATGCCGCCGCGGTGGATGCCCTTGGTGTCGAACAGGACGATCGAGCCGCGGCCGGCGGTGACCGCCCACAGGCCCTGGCCGATCTCCCGGCCCAGCGCCGAGTCGGGCGTCAGGTCGTTGCCGAAGGATCCCTTCTGACGAAGCTTGCGCGGCAGGGCGGCGAACCGGGCCCGCGCCCTGGCGTCGGTCCCGGCCAGGCCGTTCGAGTCGTTGGCTTCGCAGATCAGGTCGTCGAGCCGCCGGATCTTCATCCGGTTGGACCCGACGACATAGCTGAACGGGCCGTTCCGATCGCCGACGTCGGTCATGTAGATGATCGCCTTCAGGTCGCCGCCCGAAGCGTCGCGGTGGCAGTAGGCGGTGGGCGGCAGGGTCTTCAGCTCCGCGTCGGGGAAGATGTCGCGCCAGAAGGTGTCGGTGGTGTCGTTGATCTGCGGGTTGACGTCGACCAGCGTCGCCTTGCGTCCCAGATAGGCCGAGGCGACGTCGAAGATGCCCGCCTCCCTGAGCGTGGTTTCGATGGCGTCGAACAGCTCGCGCTGTTCCGCCCGGCTCGCCTGGCCGCGCGACTCCTCGAACTGGCGCTTGCCGTTCGAGCGGCCCCGACGGGCGGCCAGACGGTCGAACTCCACACGCGCCGCCTGTTCCAGCACGGCGAAACGGTCGCGGGGCATGGTGACGACGTGGATGCCGTGTTCGGCCATCTTGCCGGCGTCCGCCTCGGCGGCCGAGAGCTTGCGGCTGCGGGCGTCGCCGCTGACGATGTTGCGCAGCGCCGTCCCGGCGAAGCGCAGCCGCCCGGCCACCGACCTGTCGGCGCGGACGTCGTAGGGAATGAACTCGTATTTGATGGTCCGCTTGACCAGCAGCTTGGCCATGCTGATCGCGAAGATCAGGCCGGCTTCCAGCCGCGTCGCCAGCGACGCCCGGTCGATCAGCTCGCGATAGGCGTCATGGCGTTCGTACTCCACCAGCGCCGGTGTCCAGCCGATGTCCGCCACCGGCTGCACGCCGGATTCGGGTTCGACGGTCAGATAGCCGGAGGCTGCCATGGTGCGGATCCTCATCCCGGGTCCGACCCCGACGCGGCGGTCGTCCGGGGCCATCCCGGCGGCCCCGATCCGCGCGGCGAAATCGCGTGTTCACTAGCCAAATCGGCCTTCAAAGGTCAAGCAATCCGGCGCGGTCGCCCCGGCCCGGCAGCGGACGTCGAATCCCGTACCGGCATCCGTCGCAGGAGCGGCCGGTCGGCGGGGTGAACGCGAGCTGCTCGCCGGAGGTGACGGTGCGGCTGTTCATCCGTCGGGCTCTCAGTTCAGCGGCGATCCGTCATGCCGGCCGCCTCCGGGAGGCATGAACCGGCCGTGCCAGTCCTCGCCGTCCGGTCCCAGCGCGCGGATGCGCTCGCCGAGCCGGCGGCCCAGCTTGGCGGCGGCCGGGTTCGGCTGCGCCGGGTCGAAGCCACGGAACGAGAAGAAGTCGGCGTCGAAGCTGCCGCGCAGCAGATTGGCGATGATCCGGGCCTGGCGGTCGTGCAGGGAGGCGGGCGGCTTGCGCCCGGCCACCGTGGCCGCCAGCCGCTCCAGATCGGCCGTGTTGCGCAGCACCACGAAGTCCCCTCCGGTGACATAGTAGGCCTCGCCGCAGACCGAGACATTGCCGAGCAGTCCCGCCTGCAGCCCCAGCGTGCCCGTCGCCGTGACATTGACCCCGCAGCGCGCCAGCAGGGCGTTGCCGCTGACCTCGTAGGGGACGATGACGACATTGGGAAAGGCCTTGAGCCGGTCAAGCAATTCAGTCTGGCGGAAGCCGAACTGCAGCGGGTGATCCTTGACGATGATCTGGTAGCCGGCGGCCGTCAGCGCGCGGGCCGCCTCGACCAGCATGTCCTCGTGCCGCAGCAGGTCGAGGTCCTCGATCCAGTAGTCGATGGCGGCTTCGGGGAAGAGCTGCAGGCCGAACAGCACCCGGCGCTCCATCGGGAAGGCCTCCAGCTTCGCCTCCCAGTCCGGCTCGACCAGGCGGGTGATCCGCACGTCGCGCCATTTCGCCTTGTGTCCGAGGACGGGCTGGGCGTCGAGGTAGTGCAGGTTCAGCGGGTCGCGCCGCCACCACGAATACAGTTTGAAGAAGGCCGCCCGGGTGCGGAAATAGGCCAGTGTCCCCAGGAAGCGCGCCGGGGTGTAGGCGGCCTGGCCCTGGACATAGGCGGGGGTGAACAGCGGGTCGGCGATCTCATGGATCTTGGCCTCGACCAGGGCCGGCTCCGGGTCGGCCGCGGCGGTGATCAGCCGCCCGCGGTGCATCAGCATGCACATGTCGGGCAGGGCGCTGGCGGTGACCTCGAAATGCGGCACGCCGCGCTTGCGGGCGAGCCGGGCCAGGACGTCCTGGACGTAGCTGTCGATCGGGAAGCTGACCAGATAGTCCGGCGCCAGCGCCTCAAGCTGGGCTTCCATGGCGTCGGCGACCGCCAGCGCCATGGCGGCGGCCTTGCGCTTCGGCAGCCAGCGCAGCACGCGGCAGCGGGCGATGACGTCGTCGACCTCGGCCGCGGTCAGCAGCGGCGAGGCCTCATCTCTCGCCCCGTTGCGGGCCTTGAAGGCGGCGTAATAGTCGTCGGTGATCCAGCGGTCGCCCTCGCCGCGACGGTCGGTGAGCACCGTCACCCGGTCGAAGCCGAGGTTCCGGCCGACATGACGCCACCAGTCGTGGGTCCGGTGGATGGCGTAGATCAGGGCTGTCGTCATGCTTCCAGTCTTCGGACGGCCCGGCTGACCAGCAGCAGATAGAGGACCGAGGTGGTGATCGCGGCGTAAGCGGCGCCGTATACCCCGAACAGGCTGGTCAGGAGAACAAGCAGAACCGCCCCGACGGCGAAGGCGGCGCCCTGCGAGGTCAGGATATGCCGCTCGTCATGGCGGGCGTTGAGGATCAGGGCGTGGAAGTCCGCCGCCGCCCGCACCACGAATCCTACCAGCAGCAGCCCCATCAGCACGAGGCTCAGCTGGAATCGCCCGGACCACACCCCCTGCGTCAGCCGGTCCGCGGCCCAGGCCCCGAGCAGCAGCAGCGGCACTCCGACCAGGGTCTTTCCATACTCGCGCAGCACCCGCCGGCGCAGGTGCGGCACGCCCTCGACCCGCGCCTCGGCGAAGATGGCGGGGGTGATGCGGTTGAACGAGGCGATATTGAAGGCCTGGTAGGCGAAGGCGACCAGCAGCGTGTGGCGGAAATACAGGCCGGTCTGTTCGAAGCTCATCAGGCCGCCGACCGCGAGCCGGTCGAACTGCAGGATCAGGATGGCGATCAGGCCGATCAGGAAATGGGTCAGCGAAGCCTTGTGCTGCCCGAGGATGTCGGTGCGGAAGCTGAACGGCGCGCCCTTCCTGGTCGAGGCGTTCAGCCGGGCGAACTGCAGCGCCAGCCCCGCTGTGCAGGCGATGGCCCCGGAGGCCCACAGCTGCATCACGAAGGTCAGGTGGAAGGCCTCGCGGGCGAACAGCGCGTAGTACAGCACCACCGCCGCCAGCACGCTGTTCTTGACCGCCACCACGACCAGCATCGGATAGTAGCGGTGGTTGATCAGGGCGTACTGGTAGGCCTGGTTCGACAGGTGTTCGCCCAGCACGATGACCACGGCGAAGGCCAGGACGGCCCACCCCGGCTGGGCCCAGAGCGCCACGGCCGCCACGAACAGCGGGACCATCAGCATCCAGTTGAAGGCGAAGAATTTCAGCGCCTGGATGACATGGCGGTCGAACACCTCGTGCGGCTCGCCGGCCGAGCGGCGCTGGATGTCGATGTGGCGCTCGAAATTGAAGGCGAAGGCGAACAGGCCCACCAGGGTGGCGATCAGGCCGAACCGCCCCGCCTGGGCGATCTCCAGACCATAGGTCGCGGTCAGGACGAAGCCGGCGCGCGTCGCTACGTCGACCAGCTTCACCCCCACGAGGAAGAGGTCGCGGGTCCTCTGACTGGTCACCAGGCCGTCCACCCGCCGTCGACGGCCAGCACCTGGCCGGTGACATAGGACGAGGCGTCGCTGGCCAGGAACAGCAGCGGCGGGGCCATCTCCTCCGCCCGGGCCATGCGGCCCATGGGCGTGCGGGCGGAGTATTTCTGGTCGAACACGCCGTTCTGGCCGCTGGAGACGCCGCCCGGCACGAGGCAGTTCACCCGGATGCCCTTGTCGGCCCAGTGGGTCGCCAGCCATTTCGTCAGGCCGACGACGGCCGCCTTCGACGCGGAATAGACCGCCGGCGTGTTGATCGGTCCGCCCAGATAGTCCGAGCCTTCGTAGATGCGGTCGTCGGGTCCGACGAGGCCATAGATCGAGGCGGTCTGGATGATCCGGCCCGAGCCCGCCTTCAGCATCTCGCGCCCGACGGCCTGGGCCATCAGGAACATGCCGTCGATGTTGACCCCCATGACCTCGCGCCAGGTTTCGAGGCTGTAGGTCTCGAACGGTTCGAAGAAGGCCCGCACGTCGGCGGTCTTGGTGGCGGCGTTGTTGACCAGCACGTCGATCCGCCCGAACCGGGCCATGACGGCCTCGACGGCGGCCGTCACCGAGGCCGGATCGGAAACGTCGCAGCCGAAGCCCGCGGCCGCCTCGCCGATTTCAGCCGCGGCCGCCCCGGCGTCGCTCTCGCGCAGGTCCAGCACGGCGACCCGCGCCCCCGCGTCGACCAGCGCCCGGCAGAACACCCGGCCGAGAATGCCGGCGCCGCCGGTCACGACGGCGACCTGCCCGTCCAGTCGGGTGGGGGTGCGGTTCATCAGTTGTGGGTCCGGAAGACGGGCTTGATCGCCGGGCCGTTCAGCTGCGTCTCGACGCCGCTGTCGAGCGCCTGCCGGTAGACCGCCAGGGCGCCGTCGAAGGCCTCCAGCGTCATGGCCAGTTCCGGCTCGCCGTGGGCCTGCGAGATCGCCAGCCACGGCATCATCACCCCGCGCTTCAGCATCTCCTGCGCGAACAGGGTGCGCATCGGCAGGGAGGGCGCGCCCCCGGCGTCGCGGGTGACATAGTTGAGGGCGACGGCCGGGCCTTCCATGAACACATGGTCCTGCAGGCCGTGCCGCCCCGCCGCCTCGGCCAGCCCGGCCTTCAGCCTTGCGCCATAGGCCCACAGGTGGGCCGGCACGTCCTCGGCGGCGTTGATCCGCGTGGCTTCGACGAAGGCCCCCAGGGCCGGCATCTCGGCCCCGTGGGTCGAGGACAGCAGGAAGGTCCGCTCCATGCCCGGCTGGTCGATCGAGCCGACCTGCATGAACTCGCGCTTGCCGACCACCGCCGCCAGCGAGAAGCCGTTGGCCATGGCCTTTCCGTAGGTGGCCAGGTCCGCCTCGATCCCGAAGGTCGCCTGCGCCCCGCGCAGGTTCCAGCGGAAGCCGGTGATCATCTCGTCGAGGATGAACAGGGCCCCGTGGGCATGGGCCAGGTCGCGCACCTGGTGCAGGAAGCCGCCGGCGTAATGCTCCGGTCCGTGGTGCGGCTCGGGCGACAGGCCGGGCGTCCCGTCGGCCATATGCGGCCAGATATGCGTCGCCGGTTCCAGCATCACCGCAGCGATCTGGTCGGGATACTGGTCGAAGAGGGCCTTCAGCGACGCCATGTCATTGTAGTCGAACACCAGCGTGGTCGCCGCCTGATCGGCCAGGGTGCCGCGCTTGATGGCGGTCACGCCGATGAACCAGTCGTCAAACGAGAAGAACGGATGCTGGCGCGGCACGCAGACGTAGCGCCGTCCGGTATAGGCGCGGGCGATCTTGACCGCCGCGGTGGTCACGTTGGAGCCGTTCTTGCCGAACTTGACCATCTCCGCGCAGGGGATCAGGTCGCAGATCAGTTCGGCCGCCTCGAGTTCGATCTCGGTGGCGCGCGTCAGGTTCACGCCGTTCTCGATCTGGCGGATGGCGGCGGCGTTCACCCGGTCGTCGGCATAGCCGATGGTCACCGCCCTCAGCGCCATGCCGTAGTCGAGGTAGCGGTTGCCGTGGGTGTCCCAGACATAGGCGCCCTTGCCGCGGGCCAGCACCGGCGGCGCGATCGACGGGAACTGGTCGTCGCCGCGCGAATAGGTGTGGGCCCCGCCGGGGATCACCCGGTGCAGCCGGGCGCGCAGGGCCGCGAAATCGGCTTCCTCGTTGCTTGGGCGGGCATCGGTCGGCATCAGCGGTTCGGTCGTCATCGGGAGAGGGTCCTCACACCCGCCACAGCGGGTAGGGCTTGTCCTGGCGTTTCAGCGTCGCGGTCTTCGGGCCGCCTATGTAGAGCGTATGGTCAGGCAGGTCGCGGTCCAGCACCAGAGACTCCGTGGCGATCTGGCAATGATCGCCGATGGTGCAGGCGCCGAGCACGGCGCTGCCGGGTCTGAGCGTCACGTGCCGGCCGAAGGTGGGGTAGACGTCGTTGTTGGAGCCGACGCCGCAGCGCTGATAGGCCACGAAGAAGTCGCTGTAGTTTCCGCGCCCCAGCACCGTGCCGAGCGGATGAACCAGCAGGAAGACCGACGGCAGCTCGACCTCGTAGAAGGCGTCGACCCCGTGCAGCGCCTTGTTCAGCAGGAACAGCTTTGAGCAGGTCCCGGCGGGGCCGCCCTGCCGGTGCAGCTCGTTCGCCAGCAGGTACAGCCACATGGCGTACTGGTCGCCGTGCAGGTGGCTGAACACCGCCTGCTCCCCGTCGAAGAAATACTTGTTGGCCACATGGCTGAAGCAGTGTTCGAGCCGGGGCAGGGCCGCCCCTACGGCGGGCCGCAGATCGCCCCCGGCGACCGGGTCCGGGTCGGGGAACATGGCGTTGACCTGGGCCGCGGCGTAGGCGGCGAGTCCCGGAGCGTCGAGGCTGGAACGCAGGCGCAGGGTCATGCCGCAATCTCCACCTTGGTCGCCGGCCCGGCCTGACGCCTGCCCCGCGCGAGCTTCCAGAGGCCGTGGATCGGGGCGATCTGGCCGTAGAGGAAACCTTGCGGAATGGCCTCGTGCGCGAGGCCGTAGCTGAGCGGCCCGTCGCCCCGGCGGGCGTAGGTCCCGAACAGGTGGTCCCAGAAGGCGAACGCCGCGGCAAAATTTCGATCGATATGTTCGGGGGCGTTCGAGTGGTGGGTTCCGTGGAAGCTGGGCGACACGATCAGCCAGCCCAGGGGACCGTAGCTCCAGTTCAATCCTGAGTGCTCGAGGCACGAACGCAGCACCACGATCAGGTAGAGCACCAGAGGCAGGGCTGCCGAACCGGCGATGACGCCGATCGGAAACAGCACCACGAGGTCGAGGAGGC
>NZ_DASWTO010000061.1:0-51167 GCF_036402095.1 Brevundimonas sp.
GGCCCGCGGCATCGCCCTCGACACCCGCGGCCGCCTGACGTCGTCGAACGGGCGCGTGACCTACGTCGCCGCGGCCTGCACGCCGGTCACGGTCGTGCGGCTCGAACTGGGCGAGAACGACGTCACCGACGTCTCCGGCCGGGCCTGTCCGACCGGCCGGCCGCTGGTCAGCATCGCCGACGGGCGCTGGCGCGCCGACGGCGCCCTGGCCGGCCTCGACGCCTCCGCCCCCTTCCTCGCCATGCACTTCCGCGACGCACGCGGGCGCTTCACCGCCACCGGCGGCCCGGCCGGACTCGGCCTCGAAGCAGGCATCGACGGCGCCACGGTCGAGGACGCCCCCACGCCGCTGCGCTTCAACCCGTTGCAGGCCTCAGGTTCGGCCCGGCTCGCCGGCGAGGACTGGACCGGCGCCTTCGACCTGTCGCGCGACCAGACCGCCCTCGGCCGCCTGACCCTCGCCCATGACGGCCCTTCCGGCGCCGGCGGCCTGACCATCGACGCCCCCTCCATCGTCTTCACGGAAGACGGCCTGCAGCCGGCCGACCTCAGCCCCCTCGCCGGCGACTTCGTCGGCTCGCCCGCGACCGGCTCGGTGTCGTTCGAGGGCCGGGTCGACTGGCTCGCCGACGCCGAGGGCTCCAGCTCCGGCCGCCTCACCATTCCCCACCTCGACTTCGTCAGCCCGGCCGGTCCGGTGAAGGGACTGAAGGGCGTCGTCGACTTCGTCAGCCTGGCGCCCCTCGTCACCGCCCCCGGCCAGCGGCTGACAGCCGACCTGCTCGAGTCCGTGGCGCCGCTGACCGACATCGAACTGACCTTCGGCCTCGACAAGTCCGCGGTGACCGTCGAGGGCGGCGACCTGGCCGTGGCCGGCGGCGTCGTCCGCGTCGAGCCCTTCGCCCTGCCGCTGGATCGCAGCCAGCCGTTCACCGGCGTCATCGTGCTGGACAAGGTCCAGCTGGGCGAGATCATCGCCGGCGCCGGATTCGGCGACAGGGTGGCGCTCGACGCCGTCGTCTCGGGACGCCTGCCCTTCACCTCCGACCCGACGGCGGGCATCCGCATCTCCGGCGGGACGCTGGCCGCCGTCCAGCCCGGCCGCCTGTCGATCCAGCGCGAGGCGCTCAGCGGCCTCGAGGCCGGCGGGGGCGGGGAGGGCGTGCCGCCCAACACGGTCCAGGACCTCGCCTACCAGGCCATGGAGAACCTGTCGTTCGACATCCTCTCCGCCGAGGTCAACAGCCTGGACGCCGGCCGCATCGGCGTCCTGTTCCACATCCGCGGCCGCCACGATCCGCCCGTGCACCAGGAGCTGCGCATCGGCATCGCCGAGTTCATCAGCCGCGAGTTCCTCAACCGCGAGCTGCCCCTGCCCTCGGGGACCGGCATCGACCTGACCCTCGACACCACGCTGAACCTGAACCAACTGGTCGGCGATCTGCTGGAGCTGAACCGGGCCCGCGCCGGCCAGCCTTCGCCCGGGGCCGCCGCGCCGCCGCCCGCCGACCCGACGCCGCCTTCACCCACGGCATGATCGCGCCGCCTTGGCCGTTCAGAACCCGTTCACCCTGTCCGGCGTTAGATCGCCGCGGATCAATACCGGAGACCCTGCCCATGACCCGGACGCGCGCACGTCTCGCCCTGATCGGCTTCATCGCCGCCGTCGGCGCGGGCGCCTGCACGCCCACGGTTCGACTGCAGGTCGATCCGATCCAGATCTACGCCAAGCTGGACGCCGATATCCGCGTCCGTCTCGACAAGGAGCTTCAGGACCTCCTCGCCGAGAACCCGAACCTGTTCTGATGCGAAAGCCGCTTCCGATGTCGTTCCGCAAGCTCTTCGTCATCACCGCCGCCGTCGCCGCCCTGGGCGTCGCCGCCGGCGCCGCCTTCGCGCAGACCTCGCAGCAGAAGGCGATGATCGACGCCGCCAAGGCGCAGGGGGTCGTGGGCGAACAGGCCGACGGCTATCTCGGCTTCCGTCAGCCTTCCTCCGACACCGCCCTGACCCAGGCGGTTACGGTGACCAACAACGCCCGCCGCGAAGGCTACGCCCGCAGCGCCCAGGCCGCCGGCGACGGCGCGACCACCGAGGCCGCCGGCGCGCGCGCCTTCCAGACCATCGTCATGCCCCGCATCCAGAGCGGTCAGTGGTACCGCAACGCCCAGGGCCAGTGGGTCCAGCGCTGACGGCAGGGGCCGCGAGGCGCGCACCTGCGTAATCCTACGAGGGTGCTCCCGGCGGCGGGGTCGGCGTAGGATCGACGGATGTCCCCAGTACGCATTGTTCTTGTCGCCGCCGGCGTCGCCGTCCTGTCGATCGCCGGCATCAGCTGGGCCTGGACCGCCATCGGCGGCGGCGCCATGCCCGCCCACGGTTTCGTCGCTCTCACCCTCGGCGTCCTCGGCACCATCGCCCTCGCCTGGATTCTGATGGCCCTGGCCTTCCGCTCAGATCGCGACGGCTGGGACGAACGCGCCGATCGCTCGGGCAGCGCCGACATCAAGAAGCTCGACGAGTCTTGAGCCCGCGCCCCGCCCGGGCGATAGGTCGCCGATGACCGACACCTCCGAACAGCGCCCGTCCGGGATCACCTACGCCGGCTATCTGGCGCTCGACGACCTGCTCTCGGCCCAGCATCCGCTGTCGGATCAGCACGACGAGATGCTGTTCGTCATCATCCATCAGGCCAAGGAGCTGTGGCTCAAGCAGATCCTGCATGAGGTGGCGCAGGCGCAGGCGCAGATCCGCGCCGGCGATCTGGTCCCCGCCTACAAGGGTCTGGCCCGGGTCAGCCGCATCCAGGCGGTAATGACCATGAGCTGGGACATCCTGGCGACCATGACGCCCGCGGACTACCTGCGCTTCCGCGGGGTGCTCGGCTCATCCTCGGGCTTCCAGAGCGACCAGTTCCGCCGCGTCGAATATATGCTCGGGCTCAAGGATGCGCGGTTCCTGCGCTTCCACGAGGACCGGCCCGCCGCCCATGCGGCGTTGAAGGCCGCGCTTGAGGCGCCCAGCCTCTACGACGACGCCCTCGCCCAGCTGGCCGCCGCCGGCCTGCCGGTGCCGGTCAGCGTGCTGAACCGTGACGTCAGCCAGCCGTACGAGGCGTCCGAAGGCGTCGAGGCCGCGTGGCTGGAGGTCTATCGCGACACCGCCCGATGGTGGCCGCTCTACCAGCTGGCTGAAAAGCTCGTCGATCTGGACGACGCCCTGCTGACCTGGCGGCACAAGCACGTGGTCACCGTCGAGCGCATCATCGGCCGCCGCCGGGGCACCGGCGGCACGGAGGGTGTCGCCTATCTGACGGAGACCCTGCAGCGCCGCTGCTTCCCCGAGCTGTGGTCGCTGCGCACCAGACTGTGAAGGAGGCCCGGATGCGTATCGTCCTGCTTGCCGCCGCCCTGCTCGGCCTCGCCAGCTGTGGCCGCGAGGAAGCGTCCGCCCCTCCCGCGCCGGTCGAGCCGCTCCCCATTCCTTCGAAACCGCCCCTCGTCCAGCCACCCGAGGCGCCCTCCGTCATGGCCTTCGTCGACGCCGGCGGCGTGGAACGCCTCCAGCTCGCCTGCCGCGCCGGCGATCCGGCGTTCCGGATCACCGTGCCCGGCTTCGAACCGATCGGCAGCGAGGACCGGCTGACGCTCGGGGCCGGCGACGAGGCCTTCGCCCATGTGGCCGACCTGGAGGCGTCCGGTCCGGGGGTCGCCGCCGGCGGGCCGATCGATGCCGACCTCCTCGACCGGCTGGCCCGGGGCGAGCCGGTCCGGGCCGTCTACGGCGCCCAGTCCGTGGGGCCCCTGCAGGCGGCGCGGCCGGAGACGCTGGCCGCCTTCGCCGGGCGTTGCCGCGGCCTGCGGGACAGCTGAACAGGCAACCAATACGGCCAAGGCGGGGTTTAAGGGCGGAGAACCCGCGGGGATTCCGTCATGTCCAACGCCAATCGTCACGACATCCACGTTCTGAACACCCTGATCCAGACCACCATCGATAGCGCAGACGGCTATCGCCTCGCGTCGACCGAGACCGACGACCCGGGGCACCGCGACCTGTTTGGCCGCCGCAGCTTCGAACGCCGCCAGGTCGCAGAGGAACTGCAGTCGACCGTCCGCGCCCTCGGCGGCGACCCCGCGGCCGAGGGCTCGATCCTGGCCAAGGCCCAGCGCGCCTTCGCCGACGTCAAGCACGCCCTGATGCGCGATGAGACCGGCATGATCGGCGCCGTCGAGACCGCCGAGGAGGCCGTCCGGGCCCGGTTCGAAAAGGCGCTGGAGGACAGTCACATCTCGGCCACGACGCGCGACACCATCCGCCGCGCCTTCTCCCGCGTGAGCGAGGGCCGCGACGAGGTGCACGAGCTCCGCCACAGCCTCGAAGGTCAGCGCGACGCGGGCAACCGGCTGTACCCCCACTAGCGGCGGCGCATGAAAAAGGCCCCGGCGTCTCCACCGGGGCCTTCGTCATTTCAGGACCGTGAAGCGGCTTACGCTTCGGTGTCGGCCGGGCCTTCGGCCTTGCCGGTTTCCGGCACCACCACGCCCTTGGGCGCGCGGACGGTCTGCTTCTCGGCGATCCGGGCCGACTTGCCGCGGCGATCACGCAGGTAATAGAGCTTGGCGCGCCGCACGACGCCGCGACGCTTGACCTCGATGGAGTCGATGTTCGGCGACAGGATCGGGAACACCCGCTCCACGCCCTCGCCGAACGAAATCTTCCGCACGGTGAAATTCTCGTTCACGCCGCCGCCGGCGCGGGCGATGCAGACGCCCTCGAAGGCCTGGATGCGTTCGCGCTCGCCTTCCTTGATCTTGACCATGACCCGCAGCGTGTCGCCGGGCTGGAAGTTCGGGATGTCGCGCTTGGCGATCAGGCGGGCTTTTTCTTCGGCTGCGATCGTCTGCAGGATGTTCATGTCATTCTCCTCGAGCTTTTGCGCTCTTTACCTGTGATTTGGCGGGCTCAAGTCCCGCAGGGTGTTTCGCCAGATGCGCCGCCCAGAGATCCGGCCGCCGCTCCCGCGTGGTCTTCGCCCGCTGCTCTTCGCGCCATTGTGCGACCTTCTTGTGGTCGCCCGACAGAAGCACCTCGGGTATCTCCAGCCCCTCGAACGTCCGCGGTCGCGTGTACTGCGGATATTCCAGAAGCCCGTCCTCGAAGCTCTCCGAACCCAGGCTTTCGGCCTGGCCCAGCACTCCGGGGATCAGTCGTACGCACGCCTCGATCACCACCATCGCCGCCGCCTCGCCGCCGGCGAGCACCGCGTCTCCGACGGAGACCTCCTCGAACCCGCGCGCGTCGAGCACGCGCTGATCCACCCCCTCGAACCGGCCGCACAGCACCGTGACGCCGTCGGCTTTGGCCCATTCCTTGACGCGCGCCTGGGTCAGGGGCCGACCCCGGGCGCTCATGTACAAAAGCGGCCGCGCCGGTCCGGAAACGCTGTCCAGCGCCCTCGCCACCACGTCCGCCTTGAGCACGGCTCCCGGTCCGCCACCCGCGGGGGTGTCGTCCAGGAAGCCGCGCCTATCCTCGCTGAAGCCCCGAATGTCAAGGGTTTCGAGGCTCCACAGGCCCTTCTCGCGCCACGCCGTGCCGATCAGCGACACGCCGAGCGGCCCCGGAAAGGCCTCGGGAAACATGGTCAGGACGGTGACGGTGAAGGGCGGGCGGGCGGTCATGGCGCGGCTCATAGCGCAATCGCGCCCAAGCAGCGAGCGACCGCGTCGTGCGCGTCAGCGCCCTACCGGCGTGACCCGATCCAGCCGTCGACCTGGTCCTCCAGCACGTCGAGCGGCACCGAGCCGGAGCCCAGCACCACGGCGTGGAAGTCGCGGATGTCAAACCGGTCGCCGAGCGCCGCCTGGGCCCGATGCCTCAGCTCCATGATCTTCAACTCGCCGATCTTGTAGCTGGTCGCCTGCCCGGGATTGGTGATGTAGCGCTCCACCTCCTTGACGATGTCGCGCTCGCTGAGCAGCGAGTTGGCCCGGAAATACTCGATGGCGTCCTCGCGGCTCCAGCGCTTGGCGTGCAGACCGGTGTCCGTCACCAGCCGCACCGCCCGCCACAGCTCGGTCGAGAGCCGGCCGAAATCCGAATACGGGTCCTGATAGAAGCCCATCTCCTTGCCCAGCCGCTCGGCGTACAGGCCCCAGCCCTCGGCGTAGGCGCCGTAGCCGCCGAAGCGGCGGAACGACGGCAGGCCCTGCATCTCCTGCGCCCAGGCGATCTGGAAATGGTGCCCCGGCGCGCCCTCGTGATAGCTGATGCCCTCGATCTGCGGCTTCAGCACCTGGGTCATGTCGGACAGGTTGACGTAGTAGATGCCGGGCCGCGAACCGTCCGGGGCCGGGGCGTTGTAGAAGGCGATCGAGGCCGTCGCCTCGCGCCACGGCTCCACCGCCCGCACCTCCAGCGCCGCCTCCGGGAGATCGCTGAACCACTGCGGCGCCGCCGCCATCACCTGGGCGATGAAGGCGCGGCTGTCGGCCAGATACTGCTCCTTGCCCTCCGGCGTGTCCGGATACTGGAAGCGCGGATCGGTCTTCAGCAGGGCGAACATCTCCTGCAGCGAGCCCTCGAACCCGACCTGGTCCATGATCGTCTGCATCTCGGCGTGGATGCGCGCCACCTCGTTCAGCCCGATCTGGTGGATCTGGTCCGCCGTCAGGTCGGTGGTCGTCGAAAGCCGCAGGCGGGCGTTGTAGTAGTCCTCGCCCTGCGGCAGCCGCCATACGCCCGCGTCGCGGTCCGGCATCGCCGCCGCCTGCGCCTGCACCTCGGCCAGCGCCGCCAGCACGTGCTCGTAGCCGCGCTTCCACTCGCCTGTCAGGGCCGCCCGGCCGTCGGCCAGCAACTGGTCCTTGGTGAAGGCGTCGACCTGCATCGGGTCGAGGGCTTGCACCTTCCTCTGGAAATCGGCCCAGACCGGGTTGTCGGCTCCGCCGTCGAACGGCGCGCCGGTGATGATGTTGCGGGTGTTGGCGATCGACGGCTCGAACACGAAATTCGGCGAGATCACGCCCGCCGCCGCGCGCTGGCGCAGTTCGGCCGCGATCTCGCCCATGACCCGCTCGGAGTCCCGCAGACGCGAGACATAGGCCTCGGCGTCGGCGACGCTGTCGACCCGGTGGTTGTTGATCATGAACACCGGCAGACCCGTGGTCGGATTGCCGTTCGCCGCGAACTGATAGCCCCAGTCCCGCCAGCGGTTCGACAGCCGCGCCTGTTCGACGCCGTACTCAAATAGCCGCCACGACATCCGGCTCTGTTCGCTCAGGGTCTGCGGGTTGAACTGGTCGTTCAGCTGCTCCAGCTGCCGCTCCATCAGCGCCAGGCCGCGTTCGGCGGCGGCGTCGGTGACCTCGTCCAGCTTGCCGTAGTCGCGCTTGATGCCCAGCGAGGTCATGGTCTGCGGCGACAGGGCGATCCGCTCCTGGAAGGCCTGTTCGAAGAAGGCCGCCAACCGCGCGTCCTCGCTCTGCGCGACGGCGGCCGGCGCGGCGGCGTCCTGCGCCAGAGCCATGGCTGGCGCGCCCGCCAGAACCGCGACCGCGCAGACGGTGGAGACGAGCAGACGACGCATGGAAACCCTCCCGGACACTTCAGCCCGGGACCATCACCGCTGACACGCCGCGGCGCAAGTTACGGCGGCGTCAGGATTCCCCTAGAACTCCCGCCAGCTGTCGCCGGGATCCCGTTCGCCGGGGTCGACGCTCTGCTGCCCCCAGGCGACGATCATCAGCAGCTTGTGGCTGCGGATGCGGAACTCGCCGGTCATCGGCAGGACCGCGCCCAGCGGGGCGCCCGTTTTCGGCTCGTAGAGGAAGGCCGAGAACTCGGCCACGCCGACCCGGTCGCGGCGGCTGTAGACCGACAGTTCCGGGACAGAGACGACGTTGAAGCTGTCGTTGATCGGGATGCGCATCTCCGGCACCCCGAACACCCGGCGCATCTGCTCCAGCGACAGGGCGCCGGCGCGCAGCTCCAGCACCGCCTCGGCCTCCTGCTTCGAAGACGCCAGCGCATAGCCTGCCTCCGACAGGGCCGCCCGCACCGCGCTGACGGCGTAGGGCGCGTTCTCTGCGCGGAAATAGGCGTCGTCGACGAACACCCGCGTCCCGTCCGGGATCGGCAGGGTCAGGCCCTCGACGGCGCGGTCGGCGGCGCGGGCGACCAGCAACTGCTCGGTGGCCGTGCGCGACGGATAGGTTTCGGAGGTCGAGGCGCAGGCGCCGAGGGCCAGCGCGCCCAGCAGCGCCAGCGACGCGGTGATGCGAATGTTCAGCTTACCAGCTCCCGGTGTTGGGCATGGAGGCCCAGGGCTCGGCGGGCGCCAGCGGCGCGCCCTCCTGCAGCAGTTCGATCGAAATCCCGTCCGGCGAGCGGACGAAGGCCATGCGCCCGTCGCGCGGCGGCCGGTTGATCGTCACCCCGCCGTCCATCAGCCGCCGGCAGGCGGCGTAGAGGTCGTCGACCTTGTAGGCCAGGTGGCCGAAATTGCGCCCGCCGCCATAGGGCTCCGGGTCCCAGTTGTAGGTCAGCTCGACCTCGGGCGACCGCTCCGCCTCGGAACGCGCCTGATCGGCGGGGGCGGCGAGGAAGACCAGGGTGTAGCGACCCGCCTCGTTCTCCATCCGCCGCATCTCCCGCAGACCCAGCAGGTCGCACCAGAAGCGCAGCGAGGCGTCCAGGTCCGTCACGCGGACCATGGTGTGCAGATAGCGCATGGGTCTTCCGGTCGTGGGGAGCGGCGGGAGGCGGAGGCGGCCTCTATAGCGGCCGATGGCCGCGATCGCGACTCACGCCCTGTTTCGACAGGTGCGCGGCGGCGCGGCGGCTGCTAGAGCCGGGGCTCTCGCGCCCGTTGGGCCACGACCGGGGACTGCATGCTTCGCAAGCTTTACGACTGGGTTTTCTCGCTGGCCCGGAGCCGGCACGCCACGCCGGCCCTCGCCGTCATCTCCTTCGCCGAGAGCTCGATCTTCCCCGTCCCGCCCGACGTCATGCTGGCGCCGATGATCCTGGCGCGGCCCGAGAAGGCCTATTTCTACGCCTTCGTCTGCACCGTCGCCTCGGTTCTGGGCGGCATCCTCGGCTACGCCATCGGCTACTATCTGACCGATCTCGGCCTGTGGCTGATGAATCTGCTCGGCCACTCCGACGGCCTGGCCGAGTTCCAGCACTGGTTCGACCAATGGGGTCTGGCGGTGATCCTGATCAAGGGCCTCACCCCCGTCCCGTACAAGCTCGTGACCATCGCCTCGGGCCTCGCGGCCTTCAGCTTCCCGGTCTTCGTCGCCGCCTCAGTGGTCACCCGCGGGGCGCGCTTCTTCCTCGAGGCCTGGGTGCTCCGGCGCTGGGGCCCGGCCATGCTGGCCCAGGTCGAGAAGCGGCTGGCCATGTGGAGCGTCATCGGCATCGTGGTGCTGGTCGGCGCCGTGTTGGCGGTGAAGCTTCTCTGAGCGGGCGAGCCGCATCGACGCCGCGCTCCGGCCCCGCTATGAACGGTGTCCGATGAGAGGCCTGTACCGACTCCTGACGCGGTGGTGGACCGCCTTCGCCCTTGCGGCCTCGCTGGCGCTGCTCGGCGCCGCGCACGCGTTCGAGCGCTTCGGCGGCCTCGCGCCCTGCAACCTCTGCCTCAAGCAGCGCGAGGTCTACTGGGGCGCCGTGGCCATCGCCCTGACCGCCACCCTCTGGCATGTGATCAGCCGCGGCAGCCGCGGCACCCCGCGCATCGCCGCCTTCCTGCTGGCGGTGGTCTTCACCACCGGCGCGATCACGGCCGTCTTCCACATGGGCGGCGAGAACGATTGGTGGGAGCTCCCGGCGGCCTGCATGGGCGGCGGCGACGTCAGCCTCGAAAGCCTCGCCGCCCTGGCCATGGGCACGGCCCCTGTCGAGGCGCCGGTCTACTGCGACGCGGTGACGTGGCGCTTCCTCGGGCTCAGCATGGCAGGATGGAACGCGCTGATCTCGGTCGCATTGGCCGTGTTCAGCCTGCTCGCCGCCAAGAGGCCCAAGGATGCCCGTGCCCCCCGCTCCTGAACCGGCTCCCGGGACGAAGTCCGAACGTCCGGTCCGCCTGGCTCATCCGGGCCGCGGCGCCAGCCGCCGGCGCCGCGCCGAAATCCTGCGCGTCGATCACGCCGGCGAATACGCCGCCGTCCACATCTATCGCGCCCAGAAGGCGGTCTTCGAAGGGCGCGCCGGCAAGGAGGCTATCGCCGCCGACATGGGCGAGATGCAGGCCCAGGAAGCCGTCCATCTCGCCCGCTTCGAGGCCCTGCTCAACGCCGAGCGCGTACGCCCGACCCTGATGACCCCGGTCTGGCGTCTCGCGGCCCTCGGCCTCGGGGCGGGCACGGCCCTGCTGGGCGAGAAGGCCGCCCACGCCTGCACCGAGGCGGTCGAGAGCGTCATCGAGGAACACTACGCCGACCAGATTTCCGAGCTGGCGGACCGGGACCCGGCGCTGGCCGCCGAGCTGGCGAAGTTCCGCGCCGAGGAACTGGCCCATCACGACCACGCTGTCTCGCACGGCAGCCGCGAGACGCCCGGCTACGGCCTGCTCAGCTCCGTCATCAAGGCGGGCTGTCGCGCCGCGATCAGGATCAGCGAACGGGTGTGACGTCGAAGGCCAGTAGCAGGGTCCGCTGCCGGGCGTGGCTGTTGTCGTCGGACAGGATGTAGACCCGCATCCGGTCCCCGCGCCCCGTCGCCGCGATCCCTTCGAAATCCTCGATGATCGACGGCAGGCTCAGCTCGACCAGCACCGGCCCCAAGGCGCCCGAGGGCTTCATCCGCCGGATGCGCGCCCGCATGTCGATCGGGCCCCGGAACCGCCGCTGGACCACGAACCAGCCCGCGCCAGCCGGATCGCGGTCCATGCCGGTGATGCGCCAGTCGGACACCGGGATCGGCGGAACCGGGGACGTCTCCACCGCGACACAGGCCTCGGGCCCGCAGTCCCAGACGCCACCGGCCTCGCCCGCCACGCGCCAGCCGTCGGGGGCCGCCGCCAGCGCCTCGATCCCCGCGTTGCCGTGGGGGACGGGCGGGGCCGCGAGGGCCCGAGGCCGGTCGCGGGGCTCATCGGCCGCTCCATAGGACCACAGCCGCGGCCGCTGCTCGAAGCCGACGATCAGCACGCCGTCGGCGGTCACCGCCAACGCTTCGGCGTCGCCGTCGGACTTGGTCGGGAAGGCGCGGCCGTCCTCGCCGGTCAGGGCGCGCATGCGCAGGTTGGACAGGCCTGCGGGACGTCGCCGGCCGTCCAGCAGCAGCCGGGCGCGGAACAGGTCCCCGGCGTCGCTGACCATCAGCAGGTCCTCGCCCCATAGCTTCAGATCTGAAAGGCCATGCAGACGCTCGCCCCTGAGCGCCAGTCCGCCGGCGAAACGGACCCCGGGAGCCAGCCGCACCCCGCCGGGAATCCCGAGCCCGACCGGGCGCGTCTCCACCGCCAGCGGCGTCCATCCGTCGGGCGCATCCGGCGCGGCCGGGTCGACGACCGCGGCGCCGGCGCAGGCTGACAGCAGGAGGCAGGCGGCAAACGGCGCCAGCCGCCTCAAGCCGCCCTCCGGCGCCGCGTCGGCGCCGCCTTCGGCTCGCTCTCGAACAGTTCGGCCAGCTTCTCGATCATCACACCGCCGAGCTGCTCGACATCGACGATGGTCACGGCGCGGCGGTACCAGCGGGTCACGTCGTGGCCGATGCCGATGGCGATCAGCTCGACCGGCGAGCGCATCTCGATCTCGGCGATCACCTGCCTCAGATGCTTGTCCAGATACAGGGCCGCATTGGCCGACTGGGTCGAATCGTCGACCGGCGAGCCGTCCGAGATGACCATCAGAATCTGCCGCGCCTCCGGCCGGGCCAGCAGCCGGTCGTGCGCCCAGTTCAGCGCCTCGCCGTCGATATTCTCCTTCAGCAGCCCCTCGCGCATCATCAGGCCGAGGTTCTTCTTCGCCCTCCGCCACGGCGCGTCGGCCGACTTGTAGATGATGTGCCTGAGGTCGTTCAGCCGCCCCGGATTGGCGGGCTTGCCGGCGCTGATCCACGCCTCGCGGGCCTGCCCGCCCTTCCACGCCCGGGTGGTGAAGCCGAGGATCTCGACCTTCACGCCGCAACGCTCCAGCGTCCGCGCCAGGATGTCGGCGCAGACCGCCGCCACCATGATCGGCCGCCCGCGCATCGAGCCCGAATTGTCCAGCAGCAGGGTCACCACCGTGTCGCGGAACGGGCTCTCGCTCTCGGCCTTGAAGCTCAGCGGGCTGGTCGGGTCGGTGATGATCCGGGTCAGGCGGGCGGTGTCCAGCACACCCTCTTCCAGATCGAAGGCCCAGCTGCGGTTCTGCTGCGCCATCAGGCGGCGCTGCAGCTTGTTGGCCAGCCGCGCGACCACCGACGACAGCGCCGTCAACTGCTGGTCGAGCAGGGCCCGCAGCCGCTCCAGCTCGTTCGGGTCGCACAGTTCGGCGGCGTCGATGATCTCGTCGTAGGCGGTGGTGAACACCCGGTAGGCGTCGACCGGCCGGCCGTCGTCGCCGACCTCCTGCCGGTTGGGCAGGGCGCCCTCGTTGATGTCCGGGCCCTCGTCCGAGGCGTCGCCGTCCGGGTCGGCCGGCGCCCCGTCCGGACGCGAGTCGCGTTCCTCGCCGGCGGTCTGGTCGTCGGTCGAGCCGTCCATCGACTGGCCCTCGCCGCCGCCGGCGTCGTCCTCCTCGTCCTGCTCGTCGGAGGCGTCGGGCTCCTGCGGATCAGGCTCCTCGTCGCCCTGGTCGTCCGAGAGGTCGTCGCCGCGCCCGTCGCCGGGATCGAGGTCCAGCGCCCGCAGCACCTCCTTCAGCCGCGCCGCGAAGGCGGTCTGGTCGTCCGCGACCTCGGTCAGGGCGTCGATCTTCGCCCCCGCCTTCGCTTCCAGCTCGCCCCGCACCAGGTCCAGCAGCGCCCCGGCCCCGTCCGGCGCCCGCTGGCCGGTCAGACGTTCGCGCACCAGCAGGGCCACGGCCTCCGCGGCCGGCACACGCTCCGCCTCCGTGACCCTCAGGGCTCCGGTCCGCTCCAGTCGCGTCAGCAGCGCCGCGTTCATATTGGCCCGTACGCCCGCCAGCGACTGCGACCCGACCGCCTCGACCCGCGCCTGCTCGACCGCCTCGAACACATCGGCGGCCTTGGTGTCGGCGGGCCGCAACCGGGCGTGCAGCGCCTCATCGTGATTGGCCAGCCGCAGCGCCAGCCGGTCGGCCTGCCCGCGCAGCGACGCGCTCTCGGGCCCGCCCGGATCGCGCGGCGGGTGCGGCAGGGTCAGGACGCCGTCGGCCAGCCTCGGTCCGTCGGAGCCGAACACCACCTCCAGCTCCGACTGCTCCGCCAGCGCTCGCGCGGCGTGGGCCAGCGCGCGCTTGAAGATTTCGGCGGGGGTCTCTGCGGAGGCCATGGCGTCCGGTCAGCCTTTCGCCTCAGTGCGCCTCGGGCGGCCGCGCGGCGGGGCTGAGATATTCGCTCTCCGGCTTCGGCTTCCGAGACAGGGCGAAGCGGCGGTCGCAGTAGGCGCATTCGACAAAGTCGTCCTCGCCCATGTCCATATAGACCAGCGGATGGCCCAGGGCGCCGCCGCCGCCGTCGCAGGCCACGCGCTTGGTCGAGACCACGATCTCTTCCGGCGGCGGGATGATCGCATCGGGATGGCGGGGCGGCATGATCGACCTTGGGCTGGGAGGGCGCGTCGGTGCGATTTCCTAGGCGGCGCGCCGCCCGCCGTCAAACCTCGCGCGGCTTGCGCCCGAACATCCGGTCGAACAGCGCCTTGCGCCGTCTGAAGATGGTCCAGCCCAGCGACCCGGCGGCGACCCACAGTCCGATTTCGCCGACTACCGCCAGCGGCCCGCCGTACATCAGCGCCTCGCGCAGATCGAAATGGCCCAGCTTGTAGAACACCGCCACGGCCGCCGAGGCCCCGTAGCCCAGCAGGCAGAAGCCGAAGGCGGTCCAGCCGATCAAACGAATGCGGCTCATCGAAATTCTCCGTCAAGCAGACTGTTCATAATGACAAGCAAACTGGACAATCCGAGGAAGCTTGTCAAGCATCATTGACACTATGACCGGCGTCCTTGTCAGAGGTGCGGCCCTTGGCCCCGGCGGCCGGCGCGCCTACCTAGGCGGACCGCTCCGCCTGAAAGCCGCCCATGTCCGCACCTGAACCGCTCCCCGCCAACGCCATCGAGGTCCGCGGGCTGGAGAAGACCTACGCCGGTTCGAAGAAGGCCCCCCCGAAGGTCGCCCTTCGCGGCGTCGATCTGGTCATCCCGCGCGGCTCCATGTTCGGCCTGCTCGGCCCCAACGGCGCCGGCAAGTCGACCCTGATCAACATCCTCGCCGGCATCGTCAACAAGACCGGCGGCACGGCGGCGATCTGGGGCCGGGACATCGACAGGCAGCCGCGCGACGCCCGCGCCGCCCTCGGCGTGGTGCCGCAGGAGATCGTCGCCGACGTCTTCTTCACCCCTCGCGAGGCGCTGGAGGTCCAGGCCGGCTTCTACGGCGTCCCCGCCAACGAGCGCCGCTCCGACGAACTGCTGGCCGCCCTCGGCCTGACCGACAAGGCCCACGCCTACGTCCGCGCCCTGTCCGGGGGCATGAAGCGGCGGCTGATGGTGGCCAAGGCGCTGGTGCACAATCCGCCGATCCTGATCCTCGACGAGCCCACCGCCGGCGTCGACGTCGAGCTGCGCCGCCAGCTCTGGGACTACGTCCGCCGCATTAACGCCGAGGGCGTCACCATCCTGCTGACCACCCACTACCTCGAGGAGGCGCAGGAACTCTGCGACACCATCGCCATCATGAACCGGGGCCAGGTCGTGGCCTGCGAGCCGACGCCCCAGCTGCTGCGCCGGCTCGACACGCGCCACGTCGTGGTCACTCCCGACGGCGAGCTCGCCGGTCCGCCCAGGCTGTCGGGCTTCGAGGTCACCCCCCGGCCCAACGGCGCCTTCGCGGTCAGTTACAAGAAGGGCCAGTCGTCGGTGGAACAGGTCCTCGCCGCCGTCCGCGCCGCCGGCGTCACCATCGCCGACATCTCGACGGAGGACCCGGATCTGGAAGACGTCTTCCTCGCCCTGACCTACGGCGACGCCGGACAGGGGGATCCGACGAAGGACTAGGGACCAGGCAGCAGGCAACCGGCAGCAGGAAGGCACGGCGGGCCGCTTCAGGCTCGCTGCCCCTGTTGCCAGTCGTCTGTGGCCTGCTGCCTCAGACCACCATCACCGTCCCGATCAACAGCCGCGCGCCCGCCCGGCCGACGGTCCGGTCGGTGGCCGCCTGCAGCTGGACGATCAGTCGCTCGATATCCGGCGGCGCGCCCGGCAGCAAAGCGTTGGCGGCCTGCTGGACCACCGCCGCATAGGCCGCCCTCAGGCGCGGCGCCGACTGGGCCACCCGCGTGCGCAGCGCCGCGTCGGGCGTGTCGACCCCGGTCTCCACGGTCATCACCCCGCGCCGTCCGCCCGCCCGCATGACATTGGCGGTGATGGTCGGCAGCCTCAGATAGCTGGCCTGCGGCGCGCCTCCGCCCCCGCCGCTGGTCTTGCGGGACGTGTCCTTCAATCCAAGCAGGGCGCGGCGATCCATTCGCCGACGCTAGCGGGCAGCGTTTAAGGCCCGGTTACGGGGTCCCACGGCAGGGTCGGCCAGCGCCGCCGGGCCTCGTCCCCCTGCGCCACCTCGATCAGGCGGCCGCTCTCCGGATCCGCGGCGGCGACGATGGAACGCACGTCTTTCCAGACGCAGGCGCCGGTCTGGCGCCGGATCTCGGCCCGCACATAGACGCGCGATCCATCCGGCGACCAGCCCATGCCGGAGGTGGCCGCGTCGGGCGCGGGGACGCTGTCGCACCCGTTGCGCCGCCCCAGCTCGGCGGTGACGGCTTCCCGGACGGCCGCGGACTCGACCGCCTGGGCCCGGGCGTTCACGGTCCACAGCCGGAAGCCGCTCCCGGCGGCGGCGCCGGAATCATTGACGTAGAAGCGGCGCGAGTCGGGCGACCACGAGAGCCGGGACGGGACATTGACCTCGCCGGCCCGGCTGCGCCGCATAAAGCCGGCGCTCAGCAGGAGGGTCGGATCGGAGCCGCCCCCATAGACGACGCTCATCGTCCCGGCCGGCGACTGGATCACGGCGGGCTGCATCTCCAGCGGCGCCGAGGCGCTGACCGGAGCTCCCTCCGCCGAAGGTTCGGGCGCACAGCCGGCGACGGCGAGCAGCGCCGCCAGCCCCCTGAGTCCGCGCCCGGTCACGCCGCCGCCTCGATCCCCCGGGGCTCCATCGGCTTCAGGTCCAGCAGGGTGAACAGGGCTGCGTCCTCGTCCTGCTCCGGATTCGGCGTGGTCAGCAGCTTGCCGCCGACGAAGATCGAGTTGGCCCCCGCGAGGAAGCACAGCGCCTGCATCTCCGGGCTCATCGTCTCGCGTCCGGCCGACAGCCGCACCATGGCCTTCGGACAGACCAGCCGCGCCACGGCGACGG
Source organism: Brevundimonas sp. (assembly GCF_036402095.1). Classification (GTDB taxonomy): domain Bacteria; phylum Pseudomonadota; class Alphaproteobacteria; order Caulobacterales; family Caulobacteraceae; genus Brevundimonas. The sequence continues at coordinate 16,534 of NZ_DASWTO010000061.1, forward strand.
TGCGGACGAATTCGATCGGGTCGATCTCGCCCTCGCGCTTCACCCGGTCGCCCAGCGGCGTGCCGGTCACCGGAACCAGCGCATTGACCGGCAGGCTGTCGGGGTGCTCGGGCAGGGTCGCCAGCGCGTGCAGCAGGCCGGCCCGGTCGCAACGCGCCTCGCCCATGCCGACGATACCGCCGCAGCAGGTGCTCATGCCGGCGTCCCGCACATGCTGCAGCGTATCCAGCCGGTCCTGATAGGTCCGCGTAGTCACCACCTCGGCGTAATAGTCCGGCCCGGTGTCGAGGTTGTGGTTGTAGTAATCCAGACCCGCCGCCTTCAGCTGCCGCGCCTGATCGGCCGTCAGCATGCCCAGCGTCGCGCAGGTCTCCAGCCCCAGGGCCTTCACGCCCGCGATCATGGCGGCCAGCTTCGGCGTGTCGCGGTCCTTCAGCTCGCGCCAGGCCGCGCCCATGCAGAACCGGCTGGCCCCGCCGGCCCTGGCCGCCATGGCCTCGGCCAGCACCGTCCGGGCGTCCATCAACTTTTCGGCCTTCAGCCCGGTCTGGAAGCTGGCCGACTGCGAGCAGTAGCCGCAGTTCTCGGCGCAGCCGCCGGTCTTGATCGACAGCAGCTGGCTCTTCTGCACCTCCGACGGGTCGAACCAGCGCCGGTGCACCGTCGCGGCCTCGAACACCAGCTCCATGAAGGGACGCGCGAACAGGGCCTCGACCTCGTCCAGGGTCCAGTCGTGGCGGGGGATCGACAGGTCAGGCGTCATGGTCGCTTCCCTGACGCAGGCCGGGGCGGGGGGCAAGCCCCCCGAACGCCCTAGACGTCCATGATGATCTCGCCGCGCTTCAGGTCGATGACCACGCGGTCGAACACGCCCAGCACGTCGACGCCCATGAGCATGGCCGGGGTGTTCTCCAGCCCCAGCAGCCGGAAGATGTGGAAATCGCCCATCAGCACGGCCAGCCGGTCCAGCACCAGCTCGTCGAAATGAACCGCCGACACCACCATGGCCTGGGCCAGCGCCGCCCGTCCGGTGGGCGACTGCACCAGCATCTCGCCGGTCGAGGCCGCGCGGCTCTGGAACGGGCGGGCGCCGGCGGCTGCGGCCAGGGCCGGATTGATCAGGGTGACCTGGGCCCCGGTGTCGACCACCGCCTGCACGGGCTGGCCGCGCACCAGGGCGTTCAGCACCATCAGCTCGGCCCCGCCCCCCTGCGGCGGCTGGAACCGCACCCGCGGCCGCACCACGCCGAGAAACTGGTCGGGATCAGGCCGCGAACGGTTGATGGACGACCGCCCCTGTCCCCGGAAGCGCATGACGAGCCGCTGATCGGCCAGCAGGTCGAGCCCGAGCAGGCCGTCCAGCCCAATCAGTCCGGGCCGGGATCCCACCGCCAGCCGCGCCTCGCCGACCGACAGGGCGCCGCTCGACAGGGTCCGCGCCCGCACAGCCGCCACGCGCTCCAGTCCGATCACCGTATGCATGTCCAGTTCGCCGGCCGGGGCGATCCCCAGCCGCTCGACCAGATCGCTGGCGACGACCGACGCGCTGGCCGCCGTGTCGACGGCGAACTGGAACGGGCCCTCTCCGTTGATGAACACCGGCACGGTCGAGCGGCGGACCCGGTCCGTCGTCTGGTCCGCGTGGAATTCGTCGATCTGCGTCTCTTGCGCCAGGGCCAGCCTTGGCGCGGCCACGGCCCCCAGCAGGGCGCCGCCCAGCACGCGGCGGCTCAGTCCGTTCACCGTCATCACGCTCCTCCCGGCGGCAGCGTTGCACGGAAATCGCCGCACGGCGACCCCGGCGGACTGTATTCGGGAAAGGCGCGTGTGAGCCGGGATGTTTTGATGTATGATCCGGCGTCCCCGCTTCAGGAAGCGGTCGTTCGTACCCCAGTATTCAGTGCCGCGTGCCGTTGGGCCCAGTGCAACCTTGGGGAAGATCATGCCAGATCAGACGCCGCGCATCAGCGCCAAAGCCCGCGCGATTCTGCGCGCCAATCCGTCGGTGCTCGGGTTTTCGGAATCCCTGAAACCGAAGCTCGAGCGAGGCCGGCCCGTCGGCCCGCTGGCGATCCGCGTCTACGTCGAGAAGAAGCGAGACAAGCCGATGGTGCCCGAGGCGGTCGACGGCGTCCCGACAGACGTCGTCGTCATCGGCAAGGTCGAGCCGACGGGTCTGCCGCCCCGCAATCGCGGCGCGTTCCGTCCGCTCGAGGGCGGAGCGTCCGGGATGTACAGGGGCGGCACCGCCGGGACGCTGGGATATTTCATGCGCGACCGGCGGCAACCGCCGCCGCCGAACAAGCCGCAGTGGTATGCGCTGTCCTGCGCCCACGTCCTCCACACGGGAACGGCCCAGAACGAAACCCTCCAGCCTTCCCCGCGCGACGGCGGCGCCGATCCGGTCGACCGCGTCGGTCGCGAGCGGCTGTGGACCTATTTCGGGGTGGACGCCGCCCTGTCGGCCCTCGACGAACGGGCGATCGCCGGCATCATCGACCTGCCCGCGCCGGTCGGGGCTTCCCCGCCCTTCGTCGGGAAGACCGTCGCCAAATCCGGCCGGACGACGGGCGTCACCTTCGGCAAGGTGTTCGACGACGGCGCCGAGTTCAAATTCCCGGCCTGGGCCACCTCGCCGGGGCCCGTCCGGTTCCGGGACGTGATCCTCGTCTGGCACAGGCGTCGGAACTTCAGCGAGGGCGGAGACAGTGGCAGTCTCGTGATCGATCCGGGCGACGACACCGCGGTGGGCATGGTTTTCGGCGGAAGCACCACCACGCCGAAATACACCCTTGTTGCGTCGATACGGTCGGTGCTGAAGGCGTTCCCGAACCAGATGCTGGTGCATGTGGGCGAGACCTGGCCGTAGGCGGCGCCTTCCCGGGCCGGGCAAACATATAAGGATATCCTTATATGCCCGTTGCCGGGCGGCGGTCGACGGGCTATAGCGGCGCCGACCCCGAGACCCGCCAGAGGCTTTCATGACCGACTACATCGTCCGCGACATTTCCCTTGCCGCCTACGGCGAGAAGGAAATCGCCATCGCCGAGACCGAAATGCCCGGCCTGATGGCGCTGCGGGCGGAATACGGCGCGGCCCAGCCGCTGAAGGGCGCCCGCATCGCCGGCAGCCTGCACATGACCATCCAGACCGCGGTGCTGATCCAGACGCTGGAAGCCCTCGGCGCCGAGGTCCGCTGGGCCTCGTGCAACATCTTCTCGACCCAGGACCACGCCGCCGCCGCCATCGCCGCCGCCGGCACGCCGGTCTTCGCCACCAAGGGGGAGACCCTCGTCGAGTACTGGGACTACGCCCACAAGATCTTCGAATGGGCCGACGGCGGCTATCCCAATCTGATCCTCGACGACGGCGGCGACGCCACCCTGCTGTGCGTGCTCGGGCCCAAGGCCGAGAAGGACATCTCGGTCCTGTCGAACCCGCAGAACGAGGAGGAAGAGGCCCTCTACGCCGTGATGAAGCGGTACCTGAAGGAAAAGCCGGGCTTCTATTCGGCCATCCGCGACGCCATCGGCGGCGTGTCGGAAGAGACCACCACCGGTGTCCACCGGCTGTACCAGATGGCCGAGCGCGGCGAGCTGCCGTTCCCCGCCATCAACGTCAACGACAGCGTCACCAAGTCCAAGTTCGACAACCTCTACGGCTGCCGGGAAACGCTGGTCGACGCGATCCGCCGCGGCACCGACGTCATGCTCTCGGGCAAGGTCGCCGTGGTCTGCGGCTACGGCGACGTCGGCAAGGGCTCGGCCGCCTCCCTGCGCCAGGGCGGCGCCCGGGTGAAGGTCACCGAGATCGACCCGATCTGCGCCCTGCAGGCGGCCATGGAAGGCTATGAGGTCGTCACCCTCGAGGACGCCGCGGGCGAGGCCGACATCTTCGTCACCGCCACCGGCAACAAGGACGTCATCACCGTCGACCACATGCGGGCGATGAAGAACAACGCCATCGTCTGCAACATCGGCCACTTCGACAGCGAGATTCAGGTCGCGGGCCTGAAGAACTTCAAGTGGGACGAGATCAAGCCGCAGGTCCACCACATCGAATTCCCGGACGGCAAGAAGATCATCCTGCTGTCCGAAGGCCGCCTGGTGAACCTCGGCAACGCCACCGGCCACCCGTCGTTCGTGATGAGCGCCAGCTTCACCAACCAGACGCTGGCCCAGATCGAGCTTTGGACCAACAAGTCGAAATACCAGAACCAGGTCTACGTCCTGCCCAAGCACCTCGACGAGAAGGTCGCCCGCCTGCACCTCGACAAGCTGGGCGCCAGGCTGACCACCCTGAAGCCGGAACAGGCCGACTACATCTCGGTCCCGGTCCAGGGCCCGTTCAAGCCCGACCACTACCGCTATTGATCGATCGCGCCGCCCGGGCGGACGGACCCCCCGGGCGGCCCGTCGGCCCGTCCAGCCAAGGCAGGGACATATCGCGTGGAAATCCTTCCCTTCTCAGACGACCTCGCCGGCGTCTTCCATGACATCAACGTGCAGTGGATCGAGACAATGTTCGCCGTCGAGCCCACCGACCGCGAGGTGCTGGAGAACCCCCGCAGCCGCATCCTCGATCCGGGGGGCGATATCCTGTTCGTCCGCGCCGGCGATCTCGGCGTCGTCGGGACCTGCGCGCTGCAGAAGACCGGGCCGGGCCAGTTCGAACTGACCAAGATGGGCGTTCTCGAAAACGCGCGCGGGCGCAAGGCCGGCGAGTTCCTGCTCCACGGCATGATCCGCCGCGCCGCCGACCTGGGCGCGACCCGGCTGTACCTGCTCACCAACGCCCGCTGCGCCCCGGCCATCCACCTCTATGAAAAGGCGGGCTTCCGGCACGACGCCGGGATCATGGCCGAGTTCGGCAGCCGCTATGCGCGCTGTGATGTCGCGATGCTGTACCAGGGCCCGCTACTGGCCTCGCCGCCGCCGCCCGCCTAGGGTGGGGCGATGAACCTGCTCGACGTCCTGATCATCCTCGCCATCCTCGCGGTGGCCGTCACCTTGGCCTTCGGCATCCGCTCGCTGTACCAGACCGGGCCGGAGGCGCGCTCGCGCAGCAACCGGCTGATGCGGCTCAGGGTCGCGCTGCAGGCCGTGGCCGTGGTGCTGCTCGTCGTCGCCATGTGGTGGAAATCGACCCACGGAGCCTGACCGCATGGTCGTCCTCAACCGCATCTACACCCGGACCGGCGACGGCGGCGAAACGCGGCTGGCCTCCGGCGCGCCGGTGTCCAAGACTGACGCCCGCGTGGAGGCCTACGGTTCGGTCGACGAGTTGAACGCCGTGATCGGTCTCGCCCGGCTGCACGCGGGCCAGAACGACCGCATCGACGCCCTGCTCGGCCGCATCCAGAACGAGCTCTTCGACCTCGGCGCCGACCTCGCCACCCCGCACGAGCCGCCCCCGAAATGGGAGGCCCTGCGCATCCTCGACAGCCAGGTCGAGCGTCTTGAGGCCGAAATCGACGCGATGAACGAGAGCCTGAAGCCGCTCGACAGCTTCATCCTGCCCGGAGGCTCGGCACTCTCGGCGCATCTGCACCTGGCCCGCACCGTCTGCCGCCGGGCCGAACGCGACGCCATCCGCGCCCGCGAGGCCGGCCGCGAGATCTCCCCGGTCGCGGTGCGCTACCTCAACCGCCTGTCCGACCATCTGTTCGTCGCCGCCCGCCGCGCCAACGCCAACGGCGCCGACGACGTCAAATGGGCCCCGGGCGCAACCCGCTGAAGGGCTAGCGCCCGATCAGTTCCTCACGCTGGCGCTCCACCTCGGCGTCCCGCGCCGACTTCGCCGCCGCCAGTCGGTCCTCCAGCTGGATCAGCTCCCGGTTCTTCGCGTTCGAGGCCTCGGCCCGGCTCTGGCCGTTCGGCCGGCCGGTGATCTCGGCGATGGCGATCGGCATGGCGCAGACCGCGCCCTCGCGGTCCCACCAGCCGCCGGCGGCCTCGCAGCGGTCCCCCGGCGCCACCACCAGCGCCTGCCAGGCGAAGGCCGCCCCGACCAGCACGGCGAACGTCGCCAGGAACAGCACGCTCAGTCGCTTCATGGTCAGCAGGCGGTGCATCGTCGATTTCCATTCCTGACCGCGACATCGGGCGGCAGGCCCGTTGACGCGGCGTTACGTTGACAGGCCGGGGCAGGCGTTCCATTCCCTGCCCGCACATTCCGGCGATCTCATGGACAGCGCAATGAAGGTACTCGTCCCCGTCAAACGGGTGATCGACTATAACGTCAAGGCCCGCGTCAAGGCGGACCAGACCGGCGTCGATCTGGCCAACGTCAAGATGAGCATGAACCCCTTCGACGAAATCGCCGTCGAGGAAGCGGTCCGGCTCAAGGAGGGCAAGGAGCATCACGCGGCGGGCACGGCGAGCGAGATCGTCGTCGTCTCCATCGGCGTGACCCAGGCCCAGGAGACCATCCGCACCGCCCTGGCCATGGGCGCCGACCGCGGCCTGCTGATCCAGTCCGACGCCGACCTCGAGCCCCTCGCGGTCGCCAAGCTGCTCAAGGCCGTGGTCGACGAGGAGAAGCCGGACCTGGTCCTGATGGGCAAGCAGTCCATCGATGGCGACAACAACGCGGTCGGCCAGATGCTCGCCGCCCTGCTCGACTGGCCCCAGGCCACCTTCGCCGGCAAGCTGGTCGTCGCCGACGGCAAGGCCACCGTGACCCGTGAAGTCGACGGCGGCCTGCAGACCGTGGCCGCGACCCTGCCGGCGGTGGTCACCGTCGACCTGCGCCTCAACACCCCGCGCTACGCCTCCCTGCCCAACATCATGAAGGCCAAGAAGAAGGAGATCGCGGTCAAGGCGGTCGCCGACTACGGCGTCGACACGGCGCCGCGCCTGAAGGTCCTCAAGGTGACCGAGCCGCCCAAGCGCGCCGGCGGGATCAAGGTCACCGACGCGGCCGACCTGGTCGCCAAACTCAAGACCGCGGGGGTGCTGTAATGGCCGTTCTCGTCATCGCCGACCGCGACGGGGATACCGTCCGCGACACCACCCACAAGACCGTCACCGCCGCCCTGAAGCTGTCGGGCGAGGTCGATGTCCTCGTCATCGGCCAGGGCTCGAAGGGCGCCGCCGACGCCGCCGCGAAGATCGCCGGCGTGCGCAAGGTGCTGCTGGCCGAAAGCGCCGGCCTCGGTCACCAGTTGGCCGAAGCCGTCGAGGCCACCGTCGTCGGACTCGCCGCCGGCTATGACGCCATCCTCTCGCCGGCCAGCACCGACGGCAAGAATTTCATGCCCCGGATCGCCGCCAAGCTGGACGTCGCGCCCATCTCCGACATCGTCGAGGTGGTCGCCCCCGACACCTTCGTGCGCCCGATCTACGCCGGCAACGCCCTGGAGACGATCCAGTCGTCCGACGGCAAGAAGGTCATCACCGTCCGCCCGACCGGCTTCGACGCGGCGGGCGAGGGCGGCTCCGCCTCCGTCGAGACCGTGGCGGGCGCCGACGCCGGCAAATCCGCCTTCGTCTCCGAGGAAATGGTCAAGTCCGACCGTCCGGAACTGGGCGCGGCGAAGATCGTCGTCTCCGGAGGCCGCGCCCTCGGCTCCGCGGAAGAGTTCCACGCCGTCATGGACCCGCTGGCCGACCGGCTCGGCGCCGCCGTCGGGGCCTCGCGCGCCGCGGTCGACGCCGGCTACGCCCCCAACGACTACCAGGTCGGCCAGACCGGCAAGGTGGTGGCTCCGGCCCTCTACATCGCCATCGGCATCTCGGGCGCGATCCAGCACCTCGCCGGCATGAAGGACTCCAAGATCATCGTCGCCATCAACAAGGATGCCGACGCCCCGATCTTCCAGGTCGCCGACTTCGGCTGGGTCGCGGACTACAAGACCGCCGTGCCGGAACTGATGAAGGCGCTGGGCTGACGGCCCCTCAATCCGCTCATCCCGGCTTTCGCCGGGATGAGCAGGTATGATTGAAATCGCGCGCCTCCCCGTCCGCCTGACCCCCGGCGCGTCCGCCGATCGCATCGACGGCTGGGACGTCGACGCCGACGGCCGCCCCGTCCTCAAGGTCCGGGTCCGCGCCCGGCCGGTCGAGGGCGAAGCCAACGCCGCCCTGCTCAAACTGCTGGCGAAGACCCTCGGCGTGCCGAAATCCGCCGTCACGCTCGACCGCGGCGGCCAGTCGCGCCTGAAGATGATCTCCGTCGCCGGCCTCGACGACCGCGCGCTCCGGGACCGTCTTACGGACTTGTAATATTTCCGGCCTTGTCGCGGCGCGGGCGAAGCCGTTGTAATCCGCACCGACCGGCGCCCCCATTTCTCGAGCCTGGGCGCAACAGGGGATGCTTCGATGAGACTTCAACGCCTGCGGGGCGCCAGCCTCGCCGCCCTCGCCTGCGTGGCCCTGACGGCCTGCGCCACCACCGGAACCGACGGATCGAACGGCGACGCCGCCGCTGACGACGCCAGCGAGGCCCGCGAACCGCTCGCCCGCGGGCTGGACGCCGCCGCCAATCCCGATCCCTTCCCCTCGACCTATCGCGGACTGCCGCGCGAGAACATGGCCATCGTCGGCGGCACCGTCTTCACCGGCGCCGGCCAGCGCATCGACAACGGCGTGGTGGTGGTCACCGACGGCCGCGTCGCCGCCGTCGGCGGACCCTCGACCCCCATCCCGGCCGGCCACCGCCGCGTCGACGCGGCCGGCCGCTTCGTCACCCCCGGCGTCATCGACACCCACAGCCACCTCGGCGTCTATCCCTCGCCGGGCGTCCAGGGCATGAGCGACGGCAACGAGGCCACCAATCCGAACACCGCCCAGGTCTGGGCCGAACACTCGATCTGGCCGCAGGACCCCGGCTTCAACGCCGCCCGCGCCGGCGGCGTCACCACCCTGCAGATCCTCCCCGGTTCGGCCAACCTGTTCGGCGGCCGCGGCGTCACCGTCCGCAACATCCCCTCGGTGACCATGCAGGGCATGAAGATGCCCGGCGCCCCCTACGGCCTGAAGATGGCCTGCGGCGAGAACCCCAGCCGCGTCTACGGCGGTCGCAACTCGTCGCCCGCCACCGGCATGGGCAATGTCGCCGGCTACCGGGCCGCCTTCATCGCCGCCCGCGAGTACAAGGCCAAATGGGACAAGTGGCGCGAGGACGGCGAGGGCTCGCCCCCGACCCGAAACCTGCAGCTCGAGACCCTCGCCGGTGTGCTGGACGGCTCGGTGCTGATCCAGAACCACTGCTACCGCGCCGACGAAATGGCGGTGATGATCGATATCGCCAAGGAGTTCGGCTACCGGATCACCGCCTTCCACCACGCCGTGGAGGCCTACAAGGTCGCGCCGCTGCTGGCCCGCGAGGGCATCTGCGCCGACATGTGGACCGGCTGGTGGGGCTTCAAGATGGAAAGCCTCGACGGGGTCGAGGCCAACGCCGCCCTCGTCGACGCGCCCGAGGGCTCCTGCGCCGTCATCCACTCCGACGACGCCGAACTGACCCAGCGCCTCAACCAGGAAGCCGCCGCAGCCCTCGCCGCCGGCCGCCGCATCGGCATGAACATCCCCGAAGAGCGCGCCATCGCCTGGATCACCCTGAATCCAGCCCGGTCTCTGGGCATCGCCGACCAGACCGGCTCCCTCGAGGCCGGCAAACGGGCCGACGTGGTGATCTGGAGCGCCAATCCGTTCAGCGTCTACGCCCGCGCCGATCAGGTCTTCATCGACGGCGGCCTCGCCTTCGATCGCTTCAACCCGGCCTACCAACCGGTGTCGGACTTCGAACTCGGCCAGCCCGGCTACGGCGTGTCCGCCGCCAACGTCACGCAGGGAGCCCGCTGATGCGCCTCAGGACCCTCATCCTCGCGGCCGCCTCGGCCGCCGCGCTCGCCTCGCCCGCGCTGGCCCAGGAACTGACCGCCATCACCGGCGGCCGGGTGCTGACCGGGACCTCCGTCATCGAGAACGGCACGGTGGTGATCCAGAACGGCCGGGTCGTCTCGGTCGGGACCGGGGCCGCCCCCTCGGGCGCCCGCGTCATCGACGCCCGCGGCAAGGTCGTCGCCCCCGGCTTCGTCGCCGTCGACTCCGGCCTCGGCGGCTCGGAGGTCTCGTCCGTCGGAGCCTCGGACGACCTGACCAACGGTGCCAACTCCATCAGCGCCTCGTTCGACGTCTCGTGGGGCCTCGACCCGTGGTCCTTCACCCTGCCGGTGGCCCGCCTCGGCGGCATCACCCGCGCCATCGTCGTACCCGGCCACCCGGGCGGGTCCGGCGGCCACAACCACCAGGACGACAGCGACTTCGCCGGCGTGGGCGACGGCGGCTTCCAGTCGCCCAGCCTGTTCGCGGGCCAGGCCGCCATCATCCACCTGGCCGAGGGCTCCGACATCCTCGTCAAGCCGCGCGTGGCCATGGTCGCCCCGTTCGGCGAGGCCGGCGCCGGCGTTTCCGGCGGCGCGCGCGGGGCCGAGTTCGTCCAGTTCAGGGAAACCCTGGCCGAGGTCCGCCTCTACGCCCGCAACCGCGCGGCCTACGACCGCGCGGGCCTTCGCGACCTGTCGCTGTCGCGCGCCGACCTCGAGGCCCTTATCCCGGTCGCCAACGGGACCATGCCGCTGATCGTCACGGTGCATCGCGCCGCGGATATCCAGCAGGTCCTGCGCCTCGCCCGCGAAGAGGGGGTGAAGGTCATCCTCGACGGGGCCGAGGAGGGCTGGCTGGTCGCCGGCCAGATCGCCGCCGCCGGCGTGCCGGTGCTGCTCAACCCGATCTCCAACCTGCCCGGCAGCCTCGAGACCCGGGCGGCGCGGATGCAGAACGCCGCCGCCCTCGACGCGGCCGGCGTGCTCATCGCCATCAAGGGCAACGAGGGCTCGATCCATCGCGCCCGCGAGACCCGCTACAACGCGGGCAACGCCGTCTCGCACGGCCTGCCCTACGACGCCGCGATCGAGGCCATCACGGTCAATCCGGCGAAGATCTTCGGCATGGCCGGCCAGTTCGGCGAGTTGCGTCCCGGCGCCGCCGCGGACGTGGTCATCTGGTCGGGCGATCCGCTGGAGCCGCTCAGCCTCGCGGAGACCATCTTCGTCAACGGCCAGGAACAGGCCCCCACGAGCCGCCAGTTCCTGCTCCGCGACCGCTACCGCACCGGCGGCGAAGGGGCGATGCCGCCGGCGTACAGCCGCTAGCCATGCTTCCTCCTCCCGTGGGGAGAAGGTGGCTCGCGGAGCGAGACGGATGAGGGGAAAGCCGCTTGCGCCCGCCGGGCGGACGGCCTGGCGCGAACAGCCCCCCTCATCCGAGGCGCTTTGACAACCGAATCCCGAAGCGCCAGTCAGGCCGCATGAGCCCGCCGCGCATCTTCATCGACGCCGACGCCTGCCCGGTGAAGGACGAGGTCTATCGGGTGGCCGCCCGCTACGGCCTGCGCGTGTTCGTGGTCTCCAACGCCTTCGTCAACACGCCCCGCGAGGCGTGGATCGAGAGGGTCCTCGTCGAGGCCGGTCCGGACATCGCCGACGACTGGATCGCTGAACGGGCCGGGCGGGGCGACATCGTCATCACGTCGGACATCCCGCTCGCCGACCGCTGCCTCAAGTCCGGCGCCCAGGCGCTGAAGGCCAACGGCCAGTTCTTCACCCCCGACTCTATCGGCTCGGCCCTGGCCGGACGCATGGTCGGGGAACACCTGCGTTCGATCGGCGTCGCCACGAGCGGCCCGGCCCCGTTCGGACCGAAAGACCGCTCCGCCTTTCTTCAGGCGTTGGATCGGGCCGTGGTCATCGCCAAGAGATCGCCCCGATGACCACGATCCCGGAAAACGAGCTTGAGTTCCGCTTCTTCCGCGCCGGCGGCCCCGGCGGGCAGAATGTCAACAAGGTCGCCACCGCGGTGCAGATGCGCTTCGACGTGCGGAACTCCCCGTCCCTGACCGAGGCGGTGAAGGCCCGGCTGATGAAGCTGGCCGGCAGCCGGCTGACCCTCGACGGCGTCATCGTCATCACCGCCGCCCGCTTCCGCACCCAGGAGCGCAACCGGGCCGACGCCGTCGAGCGGCTGCAGGGTCTGGTCGACAAGGCCTCGGTCGCGCCGGTCTATCGCGTGCCGACCCGGCCCACCCGCGCTTCGAAGGAGCGCCGGCTGGAAGGCAAGGCCAAACGGTCGACGATCAAGAGCGGCCGCGGCAAGCCGGGCCTGTCCGACTGAGGCGCGGGGCTATTGCCCGGCCGGGCGGAACAGCAGGGCCGACACCTCGCCCGCGTCGTTATGGCCGATCAGCCACTGGGTCGCGGCGTTGGCGAAGACGACGTTGAACACGTCGATGCCGTTCTGGCTGCCGACGAAATCCACCGACACCACCGCACCGAAGCCCTGGATGATCGGGACGACCGTCGCCTCCTGCTCGCGCACCCGGGCGGCCAGTTCGTCGGTCATCTCCGAATAGTCGAGAGCCCCGGCCTGGGCGGCGGCGATGATCGCCCGCACCGTCTCTTCAGAGGCGTCGTTGGCCGGCGTCGACGAGACCGGGCCCGCCGGCGCGGGGGCAGGGGTCACGGTCTGGGGCCGCGCCGGGCCGTCGAAGGTGTTCGGCACCGTGCCGGCGGCCACCTGGGCGTGGGCGGCGGGCGCGAGCAGGGCGAGGGCGGCGGCGAGCAGAAGGGGCTTCATGGGATCGTCTCCGGACTGGGTTCAGACGATGGCGGGCCAAAGCGACAGAACAAGGGCGGCCGCGGCGGCCACGGCCGCTAGGGTGACGCAAACGGCCATCCACGCCGGGATCCGGCTCTCGCGGATGACCATCGTCTGCGCGGCCGGAGGATTCTGGGCCAGCCGCGACAGGGCCTTCAGCGTGGCTCTCAGCTCCTCGACGGCGTCGCGGATCTGGGCCTGCGGCCCCAGCTCGCGCCGGATCCAGCGCTCGACCACCGGCTGTGACGCCGCCCACAGGTCGTGGTCGGGATTGAGCCTTCGCGCCACCCCCTCGACCGAGACCATGGTCTTCTGCAGAAGGATCAGCTCGGGCCGCAGATGCATGTCGAACAGGGCGGTGATCTCGAACAGCTGGCCCAGCAGCCGCCCCATCGACACCTGCGAGGCCTGTTTGCCGACGACCGGTTCGCCGACCGCCCGCAATGCCTGGGCGAAGGCCTCGACCGAATGCTCGGGCGGCACATAGCCGGCCTCGAAATGCACGCGGGCGATCCGCTCGTAGTCGCGGCTCAGGAATCCCCACAGGATTTCCGCCAGATAGCGCCGCTCCGACGGTCCCAGCCGACCGACGATGCCGAAGTCGATCGCCGTGAGCTCCGCCGGTGCGTGGCAGAACAGATTGCCCTCGTGCAGGTCGGCGTGGAAGGCGCCGTAGTCCAGCGCCTGGGTCAGGAAGGCCTGGACCACATTGTCGGCCAGCAGGTTGCGGTCCAGCCCCGGCTGCTCCACGGCCAGTGGATCGGTCATCGGCAGGCCGGGGGCCCACTCCAGCGTCAGCACCCGCTTGCCGACCCCGTCCCAGACCACGGCCGGGGCCGTCATATGCCCGCCGCCCGAGCCGCGCGCCTTGTCCATGATGTCCTTGAGCTCGGACGCCGCCGCCGCCTCCAGCCGCATGTCCAGTTCCAGCTGCAGCGCCCGGGCGATCGTCTCGACGAAGGCCGAGGGCTCCAGCCGCCGCGCCGGGGCCACGAAGCGCACCGCCAGCCGCGCCGCCAGCCGCATCGAGTCCAGCCCCTGCGCCACCCGCCGTTCGACGCCGGGCCGCAGCACCTTGACCGCCACCTTGCGTCCGTCGGCCAGCCAGGCCGGATGCGCCTGCGCCAGCGACGCCGCGGCCACCGGCGGGCCGAAATCGGTGAACAGCGACTCGACAGGCCGGCCCAGCGAGCGCTCGACCTCGCGCCGCGCCTGGTCGACGGGGAAGGGCTCCAGCGCGTCCTTGAGCCGGCCAAGGTCCCGCGCGAACTCGACGCCGAAGATGTCGGCCCGGGTGGCCAGCACCTGGCCCAGCTTGATGGCCACGGGCCCCAGGTGTTCGAAGGCCTTGCCCAGCCTCTGCCCCGGCCGCCCCTCGCGCGCCTCGCGGCCGGCGAAGGCGTGCAGCATGTGGGCGATCCAGCGCACCCAGACGGGCAGCAGCGCCGTGATCTCGCGCGGCAGCAGGGCGTCGTGGCGCACCAGCACCCAGCCCCAGCCGAGCAGGCGCACGAAGGCCTCCGCCGGATGCCGCACGGGGACCGTGGCCGGCGGCGGCGGCGGGGTCGCGGGATCGATCCGGCGCGTCAGATCGCCCACCCGTGATGGATCGCCGCCACGCCGCCCGACAGATTGGTGACCGTCACCCGGCTGAATCCCGCCGCCTCGATCATGCCCTTGAAGGTCGGCTGGTCGGGGAAGCGCCGGATGCTCTCGACGAGGTACTGGTAGCTGTCGCGGTCTCCCGCCACCCAGCCGCCGATGCGGGGGATGGCGTGGAAGGACCAGGCGTCATACGCCTTGCGGATCGCCGAGGCCGTGGGACGAGAGAACTCGAGACAGAGGAAGCGCCCGCCCGGCTTCAGCACCCGCCGCGCCTCGGCCAGCGCCTGCGGAATGTCGGCCACGTTGCGGATGCCGAAGCTGATCGAATAGGCGTCCACCGAGGCGTCCGGCAGCGGCAGGGACATGGCGTCGCCGACGCTCCACGACATCTCCGGCTCGCCGCCCTTGCCGACCCCCGCCATGATCATTTCGGCGTTGTAGTCCAGCACGATGACCGAGGCGTCGGGGCCTCCGCGTCGCTGCTGCGCGGCCCGCGCCATCTTCGCATAGCGCCGCGCCATGTCGCCGGTGCCACCCGCCACGTCGAGGATGGTCTCGCCCGGACGCGGGTTCAGCTTCGCCGCCGCCGCGTCCTTCCACAGCCGATGCACGCCCCCGCTCATCAGGTCGTTCATCAGGTCGTAGTTCGAGGCCACGCTGTCGAACACGCCGCGGACCAGCCGCACCTTTTCCTTCGCGTCGACGTCGCGAAAGCCGAAGGAGGAGGTCTTGCCTGCAGGGGCGTCGGAAGAGGCCGCGTCGGTCATCCCGGCGGTCTAGCGTTTCCGGGAAGGCGCGTCATCCGTCCGCATGGCCGCAGCACGCGCCTCAATGCGCCGGGGTGCTTGGGCGGGGCACGCCCAGATCCTTCATCACCCCGCGCATCAGGGCGTAACAGCCGCAGGAGGCCTTCTCGAGAGCCTTGCGATCCAGCACCTCGACCCAGCCGCGTCCGCGTCGGATCAGACCCTTTTCCTCGAGCGCCGAGCCGACCTCGGATACGGTGGCGCGGCGCACGCCCAGCATGCCGGCGATGTCGGACTGGGTCAGGGCGAAGCGGTCCGCGTCGGCGCGGTCGTGGATGGTCAGCAGCCAGCGCGCCAGCCGCTCGTCCAGCCGGTGCTGGGCGTTGCAGGCCGCCGCCTGCTGCACCTGGGCGAACAGGCTTTCGGTGAATTTCGACAGGGCCGTGCGCATGCGCTCGCTGTGGCTGAGCGCGTCCGCGAACACATCCGCAGGACAGCAGGCCGAGACCCCGTCGACCTGGGCGATGGCGCGACTGGCCGCGCGGGCGTTCAAGGGGCCGCAGGTGACTCCGACCAGACCCTCGCGTCCGATGGCCGCGGTCTCGATCATCCGGTCCTCGTCGACAAGGGTCATCAGCGAGACCACGCCGCTCATCGGGAACCAGACCTCCTCGACGGCCTCGCCGGCGTCATACAGCATCTGCCCCTGGGCGAAGGGCCGCTCGGTCAGGTGCGGTTCGATCCGCTTTCGATCGGCGGGGTCGAGCGCCGCGATCCACAGATTGTCCATGTCCGGAGCTCCACGTTCGAATGGGTCCGCCGTGTAACGCCAAGCTTGCTCCCGCGTTCCTGAGTCGGAAATCGGCGTCTTGTGGGCCGGCCCGCCGCGCGATACGGCAGTCGGACGGAGGCCCGTCGACGCGGTCCTACGGCGATGAGGCGGACATGACCGGGCGGCTGGATTTGAACGAGGTTCTCGACGCCCTGCCGTTGTGGCGGGCCCACCCCGGCGATCGCCCGGCGATCGAGCGCAAGCTGGTCTTCGCCGACTTCAACGCCGCCTTCGGATTCATGACCCGCGTGGCCCTGCTGGCGGACAAGGTCGACCATCATCCTGAATGGTTCAACGTCTACAATCGGGTCGAGGTGGTCCTCACCACCCACGACGCCGGCGGGGTGACGCGGCGCGACCTCGACATGGCCCGCTTCATCGACGAGACCGCCGCCGCCATGGGCGTGACGGCGTGAGCGGCCGCGTCGCCGGCAAGGCGGCCCTGATCACCGGCGCCGCCGGCGGTCTCGGTCAGGCGATGGCGCGGATGCTGGCGCGGGAAGGCGCCCGGGTGGCCCTGACCGACATGAACTTCGAGGGCGTTGAGGCGCTGGCGGCGGAGATCAACGCCGATCGTCCCGGGACCGCCTTCGCGTTCGCTCACGACGTCACCGACGAGGGGCAATGGGCGTCCGTGATCGCCCAGGGCCTCGAGGCCATGGGCGGGCTGTCGATCCTCATCAACAACGCCGGAATCGGCGGCGAGCTGACCTGGGTCGAGCAGGACACCCTGGAGAACTGGCGCCGTGTCCAGGCCGTCAACGTCGAGTCGATCATGCTCGGCTGCAAGCACGCCATGCCGCATCTGCGGGCCTCGGGCGCTGGCTCGATCGTCAACATCAGCTCGGTCGCGGGCCTCGCCGCCGCCCCCGGCATGGGGGCCTACAACGCCACCAAGGCCGCCGTCTGGATGTACACCAAGACCATCGCGCTGGAGGCGGCGAAGGCCGGCTGGAACGTCCGGTGCAACTCGGTCCATCCGGTCTTCATCAGGACCCCGATACTCGACCCGTTCGTGGCCATGGCCGGCGGCGACGAGACGCTGGCGCACGAGAAGCTGGCCCGCGGCATCCCGCTGAAGCGCATCGGCGAGCCCGACGACGTAGCCTACTGCGTCCTCTATCTGGCCTCCGACGAGTCGAAATTCGTCACCGGCGCCGAGTTCAAGATCGACGGCGGCATGCTGGCGCAATAGGCGGTCTCACGTCGCCGCCGCTCCCTGTGATCCAGCCTGTCCACGGCGGCGCTTCCACTCGGGCCAAAGCGCGTCCAGCAGCAGCAGGGCGACGCCGATGTTGACGCCGCAGTCGGCGACGTTGAATACCCACGGGAACACGCCGCTTCCCGACACGTCGATAAAATCAACGACGTAGCCGAAACGGATGCGATCAATGGCGTTTCCGATCGCCCCGCCGATGATCAGGCCGATGGCGACGACCTGCAGACGCCGGTCGACCCGGAGCGCCCACCAGCTCATGACTGCGGCGACGACGAACGGAAAGACGCTGAACACCCACCGCCCCGCGCCGCCGCCGAAGAGGCCGAAGCTCACGCCGGTGTTCCGGACCATGGTGAACCTGAGCAGGCCGGGCACCACCTCGCCGAACAGGTGGCCGTCGGGAATCTGCGCGATGCCCCCGGGACCGGCCGAGCCGACCACCCACGCCTTGGTCAACTGATCGAGAACGATGACGGCCAGGGCGAGACCCCAGGCGAGGACAGCAAGGCGGGTGACCCTGATGCTCATTCGTCCGCTATTCCAGAATATCCGCCGGCAGGATCTGGCTGCTGAGCAGCGTCTCCATCGCCTCCCAGCGGTCAGAGCCCTGCCGCTCGACCCAGGCCTGCACCACGTCGCGGCCCAGGCCGTAGTTGATGATGTAGCTGCGGTAGGTGTCGATGAAGCGCAGCCGCTGGGTCGCCTTGGCCTGGTCGGCGAGGCTGTATTTCATCAGCAGTTCGATCGCCCGTTCGCGGCCGATGCGGCCAGCCAGATAGTCGTCGGCGATGGTGTATTCGGCCCGGGCCAGTCGCCGCGTCAGCGCCCCCAGTTGCGCCTTCTTGTCCGCCGTCGAGGGGTCCAGACCGGCCAGAGGGAACAGCACTTCACGCTCGAACTCCGTGCCCTCGTCGCCCGGGAAGGCCAGGTCGATGCCGTAGTTGGCGCTGCCCTCGGCCACGAACGACATCGGGCTGAACAGCGGATAGACGCTCATCTCGACCCAACCCCGGTCGGTGACGAAGGTCTTCTCCAGCAGGGCATTGTAGACATGGTGGCCGGGGTAGCCCTCGTGGCACCCCAGATCGATCGCCCGCTCGGTGTAGATCGGGAAGTCGGCGTTGATCTCGATCTTCGACTGCGAATTGCCCTGGTAATAATTGTACCCGGACCACGGCTTGTCGCTGACGAAGGCGAGGGTGAAGTTCTCGTTCGCGGGCAGGGCGATGTGGCGGGCGGTGCGGCGGCGGCATTCGGCGATGGCGGCGTCCATCACCACCTGCAGCCGGTCTTTCGGGATCACATAGTGCGATTTGAATTCTGTGACGCGCTCGGCGAGCGTGCCCGGCCCCGGCAGCAGGGCGTCGATCTCGGCCAGAACCGGATCGTAGGAGGACAGGGGGCGCAGTTCGGGGCGGACGCCGAACAGGGCTTCGGCCTCGTCGGCGAAGCCCATCTTCTCGCCCGACAGCATCCGCAGCCGTGCGGCGGCCGCCGAGACGTGCGCCAGCAAATAGGCCGTGCGTTGCGCCACGGCGGACTCGGCGCCAGCCGTCGAGACGGCGTTCAGTCGGTCAGTCAGCGAGGCGGCGCCCTGGATCAGCTGCGGCACGGTGCGGGGGTTGGCCTCGGCCGCCGCGGCCCACTCCGGCGGGCCGTAGTAGGCGTCGACATAGCCCTCTTCCCGCTCGCCGATCTCGAGGGTCAGGGCGACGTAGTCGCGGGCGATCGCGTCGAGGCTGTCGCCGGACGGGTCGGGCGCGGCCCCCGGCCCGGTGGCGCAGGCGCCGAGCAGGCACAACAGGCTGATAAGGATCGCGCGCATCGGAAACTCCCGTCGGTGAGCGGCCGCACGCTAGGCGACGGGAGGGCGCTCGCCAAGCCGGTTGCGCATTCGGGATTGAGGGCGGCGCGGTCCTGCTGTAAGGCCCTTCGTCCCGGCTTTTCGCCGCCAGACGCACCCGTAGCTCAGCTGGATAGAGTACTGCCCTCCGAAGGCAGGGGTCAGAGGTTCGAATCCTCTCGGGTGCGCCATTTCTTCCTCACGATCAGGCGGAACGGCGCGCGGCTCTTGCCAAGAGCCCGGCGCGGCGCATCATGGCGGCGTTGATCTGGGGAGGTCGCAAATGAGAATCGCCGCACTGGTGGGCGTCGTCGCCCTCACGCTCGCGGGGCCGGCCGCCGCCGAAACATGGCAGGCGTTTTCCCGCAGCACGAACAACGCCTTCATGGCCGATACGGACAGCATCGCCACGCAGGGCGAGATCACCTCGATCCGCGTGGCCACTGTGCCCCGAACCGGCGAAGCGGGCGACCTGAGCCATTCGATCGAGACCTATGAGTTCCGCTGCCCCGCCAGCCAATGGCGCACGGCGGGCGTGGTCGAGTTCGGCCCGGACGGGGCCGAGGCCGGCCAGTATCCGGAAGCTGACGCCGCATGGGAGCCTGTCCGGAACGGCACGATGCCGGCCTACCTGAAGGAGATCGCCTGCGAGGGCACGCGCGCCGTGCCGCCGCACTGGCCCACCATCCAGGCCTTCATCGAGGCCGGCCGGCCGTAGCGCCGGTCAGGCGTCGACGGCGGCGTCCAGGGCGTTGGCCTGGATGAACTCGCGGCGTGGCTCGACCACGTCGCCCATCAGCTTGGCGAACAGGTCCGAGGCGTCCTCCTGGTGCTCGACCGACACCTTCAGCAGGGTGCGGGCGTTGGCGTCCAGGGTGGTCTCCCACAGCTGCTCGGGGTTCATCTCGCCCAGACCCTTGTAGCGCTGGATGGCGATGCCCTTCTTGCCCGCGTCCAGAACGGCTTCCAGCAGGTCCAGCGGACCGCGCACGGTCACCGTCTTGTCCTTGCGGCGGTAGACGGCGGGCTTGTCGAACAGGCCCTCGAAGGCGGCCGAGCGCTCGGCCAGGCGGCGGGCGTCCAGCGAGCGGATCAGCGCCTCCTCCAGCACGATGCGCTCGGTCACGGCGCGGCGCACGCGCTCGAACACCACCGCTCCCTGCGCGCCCGGCGAGCCGGCCCAGTCGCCGTCGCCTTCCTCGGCGTAGAGATTGAGGCGTGCGGCGGCCTTCGCCGGGTCGGCGGCGGTCTCGTCGAACAGGCCGGCCAGCGCCGCCTGCTCGATGGCGAAGGCGGGCGCGCGCTGCGACAGACGGTCGACGCCGGCCTTGAAGGCCTTGGCCTCCCGCACCAGCGCCTGCAGGTCCAGGCCGACGCGGCGCTCGCCGTTGGGCAAATCCAGCTCGGCTTCGGACGAGCCTTCCTCGATCAGGTAGGAGTCCATCTCCGCCTGGTCCTTGAGGTAGCGCGACTGCTTGCCCTTGGAGACTTTGTAGAGCGGCGGCTGGGCGATGTAGACGTGGCCGCGCTCGATCAGCTCCGGCATCTGCCGGTAGAAGAAGGTCAGCAGCAGGGTCCGGATGTGGGCGCCGTCGACGTCGGCGTCGGCCATCAGGATGATCTTGTGGTAGCGCAGCTTGTCGGCGTTGAAGTCGTCGCGGCCGATGCCGGTGCCCAGCGCCAGGATCAGCGTGCCGATCAGCTCCGAAGATAGCATGCGGTCGAAACGGGCGCGCTCGACGTTGAGGATCTTGCCGCGCAGCGGCAGGACGGCCTGGTTCTCGCGGTTGCGAGCCTGTTTGGCCGAGCCGCCGGCGGAATCGCCCTCGACGATGAACAGTTCGGACTTGGCCGGATCGCGCTCCTGACAGTCGGCCAGCTTGCCGGGCAGGGAGCTGATCTCCATCGCCGTCTTGCGCCGGGTCAGGTCGCGGGCCTTGCGCGCGGCCTCGCGGGCGGCGGCGGCCTCGATGATCTTGGCCACGACCTGCCGGGCCTCGACAGGATGCTCCTCGAACCAGGTCGAGAGACCCTCGGTGCACAGGGCCTCGACCGCCGGACGCACCTCCGAAGAGACCAGCTTGTCCTTGGTCTGGGAGCTGAATTTCGGATCCGGCACCTTGACCGACAGCACGCAGGTCAGGCCCTCGCGGGCGTCCTCGCCCGAGACCGAAACCTTCTCCTTGCGGGCGGCGCCGGCCGCGTCGATGTAGCTGCCCATGACCCGCGTCAGCGAGGTCCGGAAGGCTGACAGATGGGTGCCTCCATCCCGCTGAGGGATGTTGTTGGTGAAGCACAGCATGGTCTCGTGGTAGCTGTCGTTCCACCACAGGGCGAGATCGAGCTCGATCCCTTCCTTCTTGCCGCGAATGACGATGACGTCCTTCAGAATCGGCGTCTTCGACTTGTCGAGGTGGCGCACGAAGGCCTCGACCCCGCCCTCGTAGTGCAGGATTTCCTCGAAGGGCTCGGCGTGGCGATTGTCACGCAGCTTGATGACCACGCCCGAGTTCAGGAAGGCCAGCTCGCGCAGCCGGTGCTCGAGCGTCTTCAGGTCGAAGTCGATGTGCGAGAAGGTCGTCACCGACGGGTAGAAGGTCACCTCCGTGCCGGACAGCGGCTGTCCCGCTCGCTCGCCCGTGTCCCGCAGCGGCGCGTCGCCCGTGACGCGCAGGCTCTCGACCGTATCGCCGCGCTCGAAGCGCATCTCATGCCGCTTGCCGTTGCGATAGATGACCAGCTTCAGCCAGTCCGAAAGGGCGTTCACCACCGAGACGCCGACGCCGTGCAGGCCGCCCGAGACCTTGTAGGAGTTCTGGTCGAACTTACCGCCGGCGTGCAGCTGGGTCATGATGACCTCGGCCGCCGAGACGCCTTCACCCTCGTGGATGTCGGTGGGAATGCCGCGGCCGTTGTCGGTCACCGTCACCGAGCCGTCGGCGTTGAGGATGACCTGGACCAGGTCGGCGTGGCCGGCCAGGGCCTCGTCGATGGCGTTGTCGACCACCTCGTAGACCATGTGATGCAGGCCCGAACCGTCGTCGGTGTCGCCGATGTACATGCCGGGGCGCTTGCGCACCGCGTCCAGGCCCTTCAGGACCTTGATCGAGTCGGCCCCGTAGGCGGCCTCTTCGGCAGTGTCTTCGTGGCGCGCGGTCGGGGTCTGGTCGGTCATATATTCGGTCGGATCATCGCCCGGATCGGGCCTGAGAGGACGGCGCTCGCGCCACCCGGAATCGTCTGTCTCCGGACGGCGAATCTGGTCCGCGCCGGAACCGGCAAGATATAGGATTTTCCGGGGAAATTGCGAGCGAAACCGACGCCGACGCGCGGCGCTTCAACCGCTCACCGGGGGGGCGTCCTGGCGGGCCTGTAGGCTTTAGCCGGGGCCGAGGGCGCAACGCAGCGCCCCGGCCTGCATCGGAACGTGGTTACGGCCCACGACGGCGAACACCCGCTCGCCGGATCGCGCCGCGCGGGCGAGCATGCGGTACATGTGGACGTCGCGGACCTCGCTGGAGGCGGCGTTGATCGCCGCCATGAACCGACCGCCGGTCACGGCGTCGTCCGTGGCCGGATCGAACCAAGCCGAGGGCGCGGCTCGCCAGTCGGACCCGTCGGTCCAGTACGCGGCGAACGCGGTCTGCAGGCCGCCGAGATCGGTGAAGGCCAGGTCCAGGCTTGCCTCTGCGGCTATGCCGTTCAGACGCGTCAGCAGGGTCGCAACAGCCTCGTCCAGCGCCGCGGGCGACAACCGCTCGCGATCGCGCAGGCGGGCGGCTTCGCGAAGAACGAAGAACAGTTCGACCTGGTCGGCTGGAAACCGTTCCTGCAGCGCCCTGAACTGCTCGACCGGCGACGGCTCGAGAGGGGCGGTGCGGGCTCCGTGCCGGGCCGCCAGCCAGCGCACGAAGCCGGACTCGCCGCGCGTCGTGATCGTGTCGGCGCCGTCGACTCCGACACCGCGATCCGGTCCCTCGTAGAAGACCACGGTGGGCGCGGCCGCGCGAAGGGCGGCTTCGATCCCGGCGAACTGCGGATCGGCCGCATCCCGCGAGTGACGGGCCCCGACATAGGTGAGCCGTCCGCCTCCCTCGGCGGAAATGTCGAGGTCCCAGACGGTGTCCGGCGTTTCCCGCCAGTCGGCGTAGGACAACAGACGCCCCTCGCACGCGGCGATCGGATCGGCGGCCAGCAGGGCGGAGGCGGCGAGGATGGCGAACATGAAAGGACCCGTCTGTTGAGACGGGCCCCTCATGCCGTTCCCGATGTGGGGCGTCAGCTTAAGCTTTGGTCATGCCGCCGCTCAGGCGAGCGACGGATCGGCCGCCTTGCAGGCTTCGATCAAGCCCTTCACCGAATCGACCGACCTGGCCAGCATCGCCTTCTCGTCGTCGTTGGTGGTGAATTCGATCACCTTCTCGACGCCGCCGGCGCCGATCAGGGCCGGCACCCCGACGTACAGGTCCGACAGGCCGTATTCGCCCGACAGCCAGACCGCGCAGGGCAGGACGCGCTTCTGGTCCAGCAGGTAGGAGCGGGCCATGGCGATGGCGCTCTCGGCCGGGGCGTAGAAGGCCGATCCGGTCTTCAGCAGGGCGACGATCTCGCCGCCGCCCTTGCGGGTGCGCTCGACGATGGCGTCCAGTTCGGCCTGCGACAGGAAGCCGGCCTTGACCGCGTCGGGCAGGGGCAGGCCGCCGACCGTCGAATGGCGCACCATCGGCACCATGTCGTCGCCGTGGCCGCCCAGGGTCCAGGCGTGGATGTCCTGGATCGACACCCCGGTCTTTTCCGCGAGGAAGTAGGCGAAGCGGGCCGAGTCGAGCACGCCGGCCATGCCGATGACCTTCTCCTTCGGCAGGCCCGAGAATTTCTGCAGCGCCCAGACCATGGCGTCGAGCGGGTTGGTGATGCAGATGACGAAGGCGTTGGGGGCGTGCTGTCTGATGCCCTCGCCGACCGCCTTCATGACCTTCAGGTTGATACCGATCAGGTCGTCGCGGCTCATGCCCGGCTTGCGCGGCACGCCGGCGGTGACGATGCAGACATCGGCGCCGGCGATGTCGGCGTAGTCGTTGGCGCCCTTCAGGGCGACGTCCGTGCCGATGACGGCGGTGGCCTCGGCGATATCCAGGGCCTTGCCCTGGGGGGTGCCCTCGGCGATGTCGAACAGGATGACGTCGCCCAGCGCCTCGCGCGCGGCCACGTGGGCCAGGGTGCCGCCGATCATGCCGGCGCCGATAAGGGCGATCTTCGCGCGAGCCATACTGTTCGTCTCCGGGAGGAAGGTTGTGCGGTCGGAAAACCGCTGTCGGGCGGGGTCTAGACCCGCCGGCGCGGCCCTGCAACCGTGACGCCGCGTCACGCAGAAGACGGGCTTCGGCCGCGATAAATCCGTGCCCGGTTCGACCTGCGGGAAGGCTCCGCCGACGGGGACTCCCGGTGCAGCTTCAGACGACGCCCGGCAGCACCCGCGGCTTGCGGTCGTCGCCGATGGCGACATAAGTGAACACGCCCTCGGTCACCCGCACGGCTTCGGCATGGGCGGCGTTGCGCGACCGTTTCCAGGCCTCGACATGGACCCGGATCGACGTGCGGCCGGACCGGATCACCGTGGCGTGCAGCGACACCTCGTCACCGACCGAGACCGGCTGGTGAAAGACCATGGCGTCCAAGGCCACCGTCACGCATCGCCCCTGCGCCAGTTCGAACGCCGGCGTCGCCCCGGCCAGGTCCATGTGGGCCAGCAGCCAGCCGCCGAAGATGTCGCCCTCGGGGTTGGTGTCGGCCGGCATGGCGATGACCCGGCCAACGAGGCGGCCTTCCGGCGCATCGCCCATCAGAAGGCGCTCTGGCCGGTGATGGCGCGGCCGAGGATCAGGGCGTGGACGTCATGCGCCCCTTCATAGGTGTTGACCGTCTCGAGGTTCATGGCGTGGCGCATGACGTGCATCTCGCCCGTGATGCCGGCGCCGCCGTGCATGTCCCGCGCCGTTCTGGCGATTTCCAACGCCTTGCCGCAGTTGTTGCGCTTCATCATCGAGATGGCTTCCGGGACCCAGGCCCCCTGGTCGAGCAGGCGGCCCAGCGCCAGCGCCCCCTCGAAGCCGAGGAAGATCTCTGTCTGCATGTCGGCCAGCTTCTTCTGAACCAGCTGCCGCGACGACAGCGGGCGGCCGAACAGCATGCGCTCGCCGACATAGTCGCGGGTCAGGTGGAAACAGGCCTCGGCCGCGCCCATGGCGCCCCAGGCGATGCCGTAGCGGGCCTTGTTGAGGCAGGAGAAGGGGCCGCGCAGGCCCTTGACCCCGGGCAGCAGGTTCTCCTCCGGCACGAAGACGTCGTTGAGGCCGATGTCGCCGGTGATCGAGGCGCGCAGGCTCAGCTTGTCGCCGATCTTGTCCGTGGTGAAGCCGTCCATGCCGCGCTCGACGATGAAGCCGCGGATCGTGTCGTCCAGCTTGGCCCAGACCACGGCGAGGTCGCTGATGGGGCTGTTGGTGATCCAGTATTTGGCGCCGTTCAGGCGATAGCCGCCGTCGACGGCCACGGCTTTCGTTTTCATCGAGGCGGGGTCCGAGCCGCCGTCGGCCTCGGTCAGGCCGAAGCAGCCGACCAGCTCGCCGGCCGCCATGCGCGGCAGGAAGCGCATCTTCTGCTCTTCCGAGCCGAAGGCGTAGATCGGGTACATGGCCAGCGAGGACTGCACGCTCATGGCCGAGCGGTAGCCGCTGTCGACCGCCTCGATCTCTCGCGCGATCAGGCCGTAGGCCACGTGGCTGACCGACGAGCCGCCGTACTGTTCCGGCAGCATGGCCCCGAGGAAGCCCATCTCGCCGAGCTCGGTCATGATGGCCTTGTCGAACACCTCGTCGCGGAAGGCGGCGATGACGCGCGGCAGCAGCTTCTCGCGGGCGTAGGACCGCGCCGCCTCCTGGATCATCCGCTCGTCGTCGGTCAGCCGGCCCGACAGGTCCAGCGGGTCGTCCCAGCGGAAGGTCTTGGCGGGAGTAGCGGAGCCGTCGGCCATGAGTGGTCTTTCCTGAGCGGGCGCGGATTTCGGCGGTCCTGACTCAGACCCCCTGTTCTGCGGCGCGGTTTAGGCCAGAATGGCGCGCGCGGGTAGAGGGAGCGCCCGCGACCAGCTAGGCTGTCGGCATGATCCAGACCTTCAATCGCCTGTTCGTCGAGCATCCGCGCGAGGTGAACGAAAGCTACCTGCATCACATGGCGGCGTCGTCGCGATTCGGTTTCCGCCTGCTCAAGCTGGCCGGCTGCGCCTTCCTGCACGCCCTTGTGCCCGGGGTGCACAAGGCCACGGTGTCGTCCTCGATCTGTTGCATGGCCGACGAACTGGGCGGCCGCGCCCGCGAGGCCCGCGAGTGCCGCATGCGCGACGCCGGGGTGTGGGATCCGGGGCTTTAGCCGGCGGCGCCGAACCGCTAAGCACGGCGCATGACCCATGGCCCCCTCTCCGGCGTTCGCGTTCTCGATCTCAGTCGCGTGCTGGCCGGGCCGTGGGCGACGCAGACCCTGGCGGACCTCGGGGCCGAGGTGATCAAGATCGAGCGGCCGGGCGCCGGCGACGACACCCGCCACTGGGGCCCGCCGTTCACGACGAAGGCCGACGGCTCGAAGGGCGACGCGGCCTATTTCCTCTGCGCCAACCGGGGCAAGAAGTCAGTCGAGCTGGACATCGCCACGCTCCAGGGGGCGGAGATCGTCCGTGAACTGGCGAAGACCTGCGACGTCGTGGTTGAGAATTTCAAGACCGGCGGGCTGAAGAAGTACGGCCTCGATCATGCGGCCCTGTCGGCGGTCAATCCGAAGCTGGTTTACTGCTCGATCACCGGCTTCGGGCAGGACGGGCCCGACGCGCACCGCGCCGGTTACGACTACATGATCCAGGCCATGGGCGGGCTGATGTCGATCACCGGCCAGCCCGATGGTTCGCCGGGGGCGGAGCCGATGAAGGTCGGCGTGGCGGTGGTCGACGTGTTCACCGGCCTCTACGCCTCCAACGCCATCCTCGCCGCCCTGTTGCATGCCCGCGCGACGGGGCAGGGTCAGCACATCGACATCGCCCTGTTCGACGTGCAGGCGGCCATGCTGGCTAATCAGGCGACCAATTTCTTCGTCAGCGGCAAGGCCCCCGCGCGGATGGGCAACGCCCATCCCAACCTCGCCCCCTACCAGCCCTTTCCGTGCACGGACGGCATGGTGGTCATCGCAGTCGGCAACGACGGCCAGTTCCGGGCGCTGGCGCAGGCGCTGGGCGCGCCCGGCCTCGGCTCGGATCCGCGATTCACGACCAACGCCCTGCGTATCGAGCACCGCGCCGATCTGACCGCCGATCTCTCGTCCCTGACGGCGGGTCTGACCATGAAGGCGCTGATGACGGCGCTCGAGGCGGCCGGGGTGCCGTGCGGTCCGGTCAATACGGTCGATCAGGTCTTCGATGAGCCGCAGGCGAAGCATCGCGGGCTGGAGGTGACGCAGAGCCGCGGCGACCTGTCCGCCCCGGTCCGCACCGTCGCCTCGCCGATCCGGATGTCGGCGACCCCGGTCGCCTACGACCTGCCGCCGCCTGCGCTGGGCGAACATACGGACGAGGTGCTGCGGCAGGTGCGGTCGGGCGATCGGCCCTAGGGCGGGTCCAGAAGCAGTTTCACGACGGCCACGACGGCGAGGGTCCCGGCCGCAAGGCCCACCACGGTTCCGGCGACCGCCAGCAGCATGCCTTGCCAGGCGACGGGGCGGAACCGGCGCGGCAGGCTGTTGCCCCAGAAGCCGCCGGTGGCGAAGGCCGCCAGGGCCATGACCGTCCCGGCT
This sequence comes from Brevundimonas sp., assembly GCF_036402095.1. Taxonomy (GTDB): domain Bacteria; phylum Pseudomonadota; class Alphaproteobacteria; order Caulobacterales; family Caulobacteraceae; genus Brevundimonas. The sequence continues at coordinate 44,273 of NZ_DASWTO010000061.1, forward strand.
GCGCGGGTTCCGATCTCCATTTCGGTCAGATCGTCGCCCTCGTCCGTGGCGAACTCGCCGGCCTGCACGCGCGCCAGCAGGGCGCGCGCCTCCTGGATCAGCGAGGCGGGCGCCATCAGCCGGATACCGAGGGCCCGCTGCATCAGCGGGTCGACGGTAGTCTGGAACCGCTCCGTGACGGTGGCGTCGATGCCGTGCGAGGCGAGGAAGGCCGAGGCGAGCTCAGCCTCATAGACGTCGGTGAAACGGACGATCTCGCGGAGGCTCATGGGGCGAGCCTAGCATGACCCAGAAGCGGCGCTATAGGCCCCTACAGGTCCAGCAGCGCCCGCGCCGGATCCTCGAGCAGCTCCTTGACCCGCACCAGGAAGGTCACCGCCTCCTTGCCATCGACGATGCGGTGGTCGTAGCTCAGGGCCAGGTACATCATCGGCCGGATCTTGACCTCGCCGTTCACCGCCATCGGCCGCTGGACGATGTTGTGCATGCCGAGGATGCCCGACTGCGGCGCATTCAGGATCGGCGTCGACATCAGCGAGCCGTAGGTGCCGCCGTTGGTGATGGTGAAGGTGCCGCCCTGCAGATTCTCCAGGGTCAGCTCGCCGTCCCGGGCCGCCTTGCCCAGCGCCGCGATGCCCTTCTCGATTCCGGCCAGCGACAGTTGATCGGCATCCCGCAGCACGGGCACGACCAGACCCTTCTCGGTGCCGACGGCGATGCCGATGTCGTAGTGGTTCTTGTAGATGATGTCCGTGCCGTCGATCTCGGCGTTGACCGCCGGGATCTCGTGCAGGGCCTGCACCACGGCGCGGGTGAAGAAGCTCATGAAGCCCAGCTTCACCCCGTGGCGCTTCTCGAAAGCGTCCTTGTACTGGGTGCGCAGGGCCATGACCTCGGTCATGTCCACCTCGTTGAAGGTGGTCAGCTGGGCGGCGGTGTTCTGCGACTCTTTCAGGCGGCGCGCGATGGTCTGGCGCAGCCGGGTCATCTTGACCCGCTCCTCGCGCGGCTGATCGGCGCGCGGCGCGGTCTGGGCCGCCGGGGCCGCAGCCGCGGCCGGAGCCGGCGCCGCCTTCGGCGCGGCGTTGATGGCGGCGAGGGCGTCACCCTTGGTGATGTTGCCCTTGGGCCCGGTCGCCGCGATGGCCTTCGGATCGAGGTTGTTCTCGCTGACCACCCGCTGGACGGCCGGCGACAGGTGCGGCGCGTCCGTACCGGGGGCGGGGGCGGCGCTGGTCGAGGGTGCGGCTGGCGCAGCCGGAGCCGCAGCAGCGCCGGAAGTCGCTATGCTGCCGATCTGCTGACCGGGGGTGACGGTCGCGCCGGCCCCGGCGTCGATGGTCAGCACGCCGGCGGCCGGGGCGGAAACCTCGACGGCGACCTTGTCGGTCTCGATCTCGACCAGCAGTTCGTCCTTGGCGACGGTGTCGCCCGACTTCTTCAGCCAGGTCCCCATCGATCCCTCGGCGACGCTCTCGCCCATGACCGGGGTCATGATCGGCACGGTCCCGCCAGAGCCGGCGGCCGGAGCCGGGGCCGGGGCCGGGGCGGACGCGGGCTCGGCCGCGGGGGGCGGAGCCGCCGAGGCCTTGGCTCCAGCCTCGGGAGCCGCAGCGGCAGGCGCGGCGGTGGCGCCCTCGCTGACCACTCCCAGCACGGCGCCCGGGGTCACCGTCTCACCGTCCGGGGCCTTGATCTCGGCCAGCACGCCGTCGGCGGGGGACACCACTTCCAGCGAAACCTTGTCGGTCTCCAGCTCGACCAGCACCTCGTCTTTCTTGACCGGATCGCCGGCCTTCTTCGTCCACTTGCCGATAGTGGCTTCGGTGACGGATTCGCCGAGGGCGGGGGTCAGGATGTCGGCCATGTCGGTCCAGGTCTCGTTCGGTTCTACGGGTATCAGGCGAAGGCGTCGGTCAGGAAGGCGTCGAGTTCTTTCAGGTGCCGGCTCATCAGGCCGGCGGCGGTTGAGGCCGAGGCCGGGCGGCCGACATAGCGGGCCCGCTTCGACTTCACGTTCAGCTTCTCCAGCGTCAGTTCCAGCCACGGATCGACGAAGGTCCAGCCGCCCATGTTCTTGGGCTCTTCCTGGCACCAGACCAGTTCGGCGTTGGGGAAGCGGCCCAGTTCGGCCATCAGCGACTTCATCGGCCACGGATAGAACTGCTCCAGCCGCATCAGATAGACGTCGTCGACGCCGTCCCGTTCGCGCCGCTCCAGCAGGTCGTAATAGACCTTGCCCGAGCACAGCACGACGCGGCGGATGTCCTTGTCGGCCCTGATCTTGATCCCGGCGACCTCGGGCCGCGTCTGGGCGTCGTCGTGCAGCACGCGGTGGAAGGAGCTGCCCTCGGCCATGTCGGCGATCGTCGACACCGCCTTCTTGTGCCGCAGCAGCGACTTGGGCGTCATGATGATCAGCGGCTTGCGGAACGGCCGGTGCATCTGGCGGCGCAGGATGTGGAAGTAGTTGGCCGGCGTGGTGCAGTTGGCGACCTGGATGTTGTCCTCGGCGCACTGCTGCAGGAAACGCTCGAGACGGGCCGAGGAGTGTTCCGGGCCCTGCCCCTCGTAGCCGTGCGGCAGCAGCATGGTCAGGCCGCACATGCGCAGCCATTTGCGCTCGCCCGAGGTGATGAACTGGTCGATCACCACCTGGGCGCCGTTCACGAAGTCGCCGAACTGGGCTTCCCACATGACCAGCGTATTGGGGTCGGTCAGGGCGTAGCCGTACTCGAAGCCCAGCACCGCCTCTTCCGACAGGGCCGAGTCGATCACCTCGAACTCGGCCTGGCCTTCGCGCAGGTTGTTCAGCGGTACGTAGCGAGCCTCGGTCGTCTGGTCGACGATGCCCGAATGGCGCTGGCTGAAGGTGCCGCGCACCGAGTCCTGGCCGGACAGGCGGACCGGGAAGCCCTCGTCCAGCAGCGAGGCGAAGGCCAGGCTCTCGGCCGTGGCCCAGTCGATGTTCTCGCCCGTCGCGATCATCTCGCGCCGGCCGTCCATGACCCGCTTCAGCGTCTTGTGCATGTCGACGCCGTTCGGAATGGTCGTCAGCCGGTGGCCGAGGTCCTTCAGCTTCGCCGCCGGGACCGAGGTCGCGCCGCGCCGCTCGTCGCCCTCGGGCAGGCCGATGCCCTGCCACTGGCCGTCCATCCAGTCGGCCTTCCGGGCTTCGAAGGCCTTGCCCGCCTCGAACTCGGCGTCGAGGAACGCCTCGAACCGTTCGATCTCGGCGTCGACCGCCGCCTGGTCGATCACCCCTTCGGCGATCAGCCGCTCGGTGTAGATTTCCCGCGTCGAGGGCAGGGCGCGGATCTTCGAATACATCACCGGCTGGGTGAACGTGGGGTCGTCGCCCTCGTTGTGGCCGAAGCGGCGGTAGCAGAACATGTCCACCACCACGTCCTTGTGGAACTTCTGCCGGAACTCGGTGGCCACCTTGGCGGCGAAGACTACCGCTTCCGGGTCGTCGCCGTTGACGTGGAAGATCGGGGCCTGGACCATCAGGGCCACATCCGACGGATAGGGCGACGAGCGCGAGTTCCGCGGGCTGGTCGTGAAGCCGATCTGGTTGTTGACGACGAAATGGATCGTCCCGCCGGTGCGGTAGCCCTTCAGCCCCATCAGGGCGAAGCATTCGGCCACCACGCCCTGGCCGGCGAAGGCGGCGTCGCCGTGGATCAGCAGCGGCACGACCTTCGAGCGGTCCAGCGCCCATTGCTCTTCCGGCTGGCCGGCGTTGGCCTCGCGAATGTCGAAAGCCTGTTTCGCCCGCGCCTTGCCCAGGACCACCGGGTTGACGATCTCGAGGTGTGAGGGGTTGGCGGTCAGCGACAGGTGGACCCGGTTGCCGTCGAACTCGCGGTCCGACGAGGCCCCCATGTGGTATTTGACGTCGCCCGAGCCCTCGATGTCGGACGGCACGGTGGAGCCGCCCTGGAACTCGTGGAAGATGGCGCGGTAGGGCTTGCCCATCACCGCGGCCAGGGTGTTCAGCCGCCCGCGGTGGGCCATGCCCAGCACGATCTCGTCGACGCCCAGCGCCCCGCCACGCTTGATGATCTGCTCCAGCGCCGGGACCATGGCCTCGCCGCCGTCCAGGCCGAACCGCTTGGTGCCCGGGAAGCGCTTGTGCAGGAAGCGCTCGAAGCCTTCGGCCTCGATCAGCTTGTTCAGGATCGCCAGCTTGCCTTCGCGGGTGAAGGCGTTGCGCTCGAACTTGTCCGACCCCTCGAAGCGCGCCTGCAGCCAGGATTTCTCCTCCGGCTCGGCGATGTGCATGAACTGGATGCCGATATGGCCGCAGTAGGTGCGCTTCAGGATCGCCAGCACCTCGCGGATAGTGCCGGTCTGCAGGCCCAGCACTCCGTCCAGATAGATCGGCCGGTCGAGGTCGGCCTCGCTGAAGCCGTAGAATTCCGGCGTCAGCTCCGGGTTTTCGGTCGGCTGCTCGATGCCCAGCGGATCCAGCGTCGCCTGCAGGTGGCCGCGAACGCGGTAGCTGCGGATCAGCATCAGGGCCCGGATGGAGTCGTGGGCGGCCGCCCGGATGGCCTCGGCGGACACCTCGGCCGAAGCCTTGGCGGGCGCGGCGCCCTCCTTCTTCGGATCAGGCTTGGGAGTCGGCCAGCGGCCGTCGAACACGGCGGCCTCCTCGGTCGGCTCCGCTGCCGCAGAACGGCCCCAGGCCCCGGCGCCGCTGGCGGCCATCACCGTCTCGGCGTTGTCCCGCAGCTGGTCGAAGAAGGCACGCCATTCGCCGGAAACCGACGACGGATCGGCGGCCCATTTCTCGTGCAGGTCCTCGATGAACGAGGCGTTGGAGCCATACAGGAAGCTGGTCTCGGCAAAGACCTGGTTCAGCCGACCGGCATCGTCCGCCCTTGTTCTCGTCGCGTCCCTTGGGCGGCGCGCGCACGTCTGCCCGCTGCCGGCGCCGCTGATATAGGCGCTGTTTCCTTATGGGTCATGACCGAATGGGGGCGAAGGGGCGGAATTTGTCGCAAATTCCGCGAAATCCCCCCGTTTCGTGCCCCACAAGTGGGACATCGTGCGGCTCGCCTTCATCCGCCATCCTCGGGTCAGGCCCGAGGACGACGGCTCGCGGAAGGGGGACCCTACCCCTTCAGCACCTCGACCAGCGTCGCACCCAGACGGGCCGGGGACGGCGAGACGCGGATGCCGGCGGCTTCCATCGCCGCGATCTTGGACTCCGCGTCGCCCTTTCCGCCCGACACCACGGCCCCGGCGTGGCCCATGGTGCGACCCTTGGGCGCGGTGCGGCCGGCGATGAAGCCGACCATCGGCTTCTTGCGGCCCTTCTTCGCCTCGTCGATCAGGAACTGGGCCGCGTCCTCCTCGGCGCCGCCGCCGATCTCGCCGATCATGACGATCGACTGGGTCTCGTCGTCGGCCAGGAACAGCTCCAGCACGTCGATGAATTCGGTGCCCTTGACGGGGTCGCCGCCGATGCCGACGGCCGTGGTCTGGCCCAGGCCTTCGTTGGTGGTCTGGAACACCGCCTCATAGGTCAGGGTGCCCGAACGCGAGACGATGCCGACATTGCCCTTCTTGAAGATCGAGCCCGGCATGATGCCGATCTTGCACTCTTCGGGGGTCAGGATGCCGGGGCAGTTCGGGCCCAGCAGGCGCGATTTCGACCGGTCCAGCCGGGCCTTGACCCGCACCATGTCCAGCACCGGGATGCCCTCGGTGATGCAGGTGATGAACGGCACCTCGGCCTCGATGGCCTCGATGATGGCGTCGGCGGCGCCCGCCGGCGGGACATAGATGACCGAGGCGTCGGCGCCGGTGGCCTCCTTCGCTTCCGCCACGCTGGCGAAGATCGGCAGGGTCTCCCCCTCCGACCCGTGCCACAGCTCGCCGCCCTTCTTCGGGTGCACGCCGCCGACCATCTTCGTCCCGTAGTAGCGGAGCGCCTGTTCGGTGTGGAAGGTCCCGGTCTTGCCGGTCAGGCCCTGGACGATGACCTTGGTGTTCTTGTCGACGAGGATGGACATTCTAGTTTCCCGGGGGAGAGGCAGGGGCCGTTTCGGTGGTCACGATCTGGCGTGAAAGAGAGACTGTCGCGCGTCCGTCGGGGGCGGCGGCATAGCTGAGGGTGACGTCGCCGAACCGCGACCATGAGCGGATCGGGATCGGGCTGCCGGGAAAGCCCGTGACCGGTCCTTCGGCGTCAAGTTCCAGACTGGCCGCGAGGGCGGCGACCTCGTCCCCGAGTGCGGGCTCGGCGCGTTCCACCGACACCGTGCAAACCGATCCCAACGAAGGATCGTCCGACCCGAATTCGCGGACCTGGGTCAGCATGACGACGGCTCCCTCGCCACGATAGAAGAGGTTCCAACCTCCCGCCGGTCCCGTGTGGGAGGTGGTGCGCGCCTGCCGCCACCGGCGCTGGCGGGCCAGCCGCTCAAAGGCGTCCCGCCGCATCCCGGTTTCCACGCAGGCGTCTCGCACCAACTGCGGTACGTCGGCCCGTTGCGGCGCGGCGGGAACCGCGCCGGCCGACGCCAGAACGATGGCAGCAGCGAGCCCGGCCGCCATCACCCGACCGCCGCGACGATCTTCTGGGCGGCGTCGTCGAGATCGTCCGCCGCCGTGATGGCGAGGCCGGATTCATTGAGAATCTTCTTGCCGAGCTCGACGTTGGGGCCCTCGAGGCGGACGACCAGCGGGACCTGCAGGCCGACTTCCTTGACCGCCGCGACCACGCCCTCGGCGATGACGTCGCAACGCATGATGCCGCCGAAGATGTTGACCAGAATACCCTGCACGGCGGGGTCGGCGGTGATGATCTTGAAGGCCGCCGCCACCTTCTCCTTGCTGGCGCCGCCGCCGACGTCGCAGAAGTTGGCCGGCTCCTTGCCGTACA
>NZ_DASWTO010000062.1:0-3060 GCF_036402095.1 Brevundimonas sp.
CGCCTTGACGGTCCGCACCGGGCCGAGGGAACGCGCCAGCGCCAGCTTGTCCTCGCTGAGGTCCACCGCCACGACCGGGCTGGCCCCGCTGGCCAGCGCCCCCAGCACCGACGACAGCCCGACCCCGCCGAGCCCGACCACGGCGACCGACTGTCCGGCGCGCACCTTCGCCGTATTGACCACCGCCCCCACCCCGGTCAGCACCGCGCAGCCGAACAGCGCCGCCTGCTCGAACGGGAGGTCGGCGTCGACCCTGACCAGCGAGCGCCGCGACACCACCGCATGGCCGGCGAAGGCCGAGCAGCCGAGATGATGATGCAGCGCGCCGCCCTCGCCGTGCAGCCGCACCCCGCCGCCCAGCAGCTCGCCCCGGCCGTTGGCCGCCGCGCCCGGCTCGCACCGCGCCGGCCGTCCTCCGGCGCAGGGATCGCAGTGGCCGCAGCTGGGCATGAAGACCATGACCACGTGATCGCCGACGGCCAGATCGTCGACCCCGGGGCCGAGGGCCTCGACCACCCCGGCCGCCTCGTGGCCCAGCGCCATCGGCATCGGCCGCGGGCGGTCGCCGTTGATGACGCGGAGGTCGGAATGGCACAGGCCGGCCGCCCTGACCGCCACCAGCACCTCGCCCGGCCCGGGCGGGTCGAGCGTCACCGTCTCCAGCGACAGCGGCCGGCTGCCGGCGTACGGACGGGCGGCGCCCATGGCTCTGAGGACGGCGGCGGTGGTCTTCATCGGAGCGAGGCTAGGCGCTTGACGCAGCGTCCGCCAAGCCCAAGGCTCGGACCCAAGCGGACTCGACCGAAGCCCGCACGAAACGCGCTCAAGCAGCGAGGCGCCGCGCGCCGAGCGGTCGCGCACCAAAAAGGGGAGACTTCATGACGGGAACTATCGAGCGGACCCGGCGCGGCGACTACCGCCGCTTCCAGGCCATCTCCACGCGCTGGATGGACAACGACGTCTACGGCCACGTCAACAACGTCGTCTACTACGCCTGGTTCGACACGGCGGTGAACCGGCTGCTGGTCGTCAACGGCCTGCTCGACATCCACCATGGCAAGGTCATCGGCCTGGTCGCCGAGACGGGCTGCCGCTATTTCGCCCCCACCGCCTTTCCGGACGAGATCCAGGCCGGCGTCCGCGTCGCCCACGTCGGCACCTCCTCGGTCCGCTACGAGATCGGCCTGTTCCGCAACAACGAGGACGAGGCCGCCGCCGTCGGCCATTTCGTCCACGTCTACGTCGACCGCGAGACCAAACGCCCGGTCGCGGTCGACGACAAGATGCGCGGGTTTCTGGAGAGCCTGAAGAGCTAGTCGTCCAGCCGGCCCATCAGGGCGAGGGCGCCGACGGCGGTCAGGGCGCCGAGGGCGAAGGCGGCGACGATGGCGCCGATGGCGACGGCGGCCGGCACGGTGACCGGGCGGGCCTCGTACCACTCGACGATGTCGGCCTCCTCAAGGTCCTCGTCGGAGTAGAGGTCGGCGTCCTGGATGGCGTCGTCGGCGGTCATGGCGGGCTCCGGCGGGGTCAGTGCCGGAATGCCCGGCGAGGCGGGCGGTTCCTGCCCGTGACAGCCGCGTCTGCATCCGCTAGACGGCGCGCCGACGAACAGCGACCGCGCTCACGCAGCGAGCGACCGCGTCGCGAGCGACAGCGCCTCACTACAGAGATCCTCATGGCCGGCCATTCCAAGTTCAAGAACATCATGCACCGCAAGGGCCGCGCCGACGCGCAGCGGTCCAAGCTGTTCTCCAAGCTGTCGCGCGACATCACCGTCGCCGCCAAGTCGGGCCTGCCGGATCCCGCCATGAACCCGCGCCTGCGCCTGGCGGTGAACAACGCCAAGGCCGAGAGCCTGCCCAAGGACGTCATCCAGCGCGCCATCAACAAGGCCTCCAGCGGCGACGCCGACACCATGGAGGAGATCCGCTACGAGGGCCGCGGACCCGGCGGCGTCGGCATCATCGTCGAGGCCCTGACCGACAACCGCAACCGGGCCGGCTCCAACATTCGCGCCGCCTTCTCCAAGAACGGCGGGGCGCTGGGCGAGATGAACTCGGTCGCCTTCATGTGGGATCGCGTGGGTCAGATCATCTACCCGGCCGAGGCGGGCAGCGAGGACCAGGTCATGGAGGCCGCCATCGAGGCGGGCGCCCAGGACGTCGAAAGCGATCTGGTCAAGCCGGACATCTACGAGGACGCGCCGGGCCACACCATCTGGACGAAGTTCGAGGATCTCAACGAGGTCGCCGACGCCATGTCGAAGGTGCTGGGCGACCCGAAATCGACAGCCATCGTCTGGAAGCCGCAGTCCGAGGTCACCGTCACCGGCGAGGCGGTCGGCACACTGATGAAGCTGCTCGACGCGCTCGACGCCGAAGATGATGTGCAGAACGTCTATTCGAACGAGGACATCGCGGACGAGGACCTGGCCAGATACGCCGGCTGAGCCTCAGCTGGCGAAGCTGCGCAGCTCGTCGGTGACCCAGCCGTCGGGGTTGCGCAGCGGCCGGCCGGGGCGGCGCAGCCGCATCAGTCCGTGCAGGGCGTCGGTCAGGTCGATCAGCTGGTCTTCCGACAGCTCCACCGCGGCGCGCAGCACCTCGGCCCGAAGCTGGTCGTAGGCTTCCTGCGGCAGGCGCCGGTCGATTGGATGGCCCATGCGGGGGCTCCGGAACGCGCGGCGGGCGGCCGCAGACCGGGTGTAACCCGGCGAGGGGACGTCGGGTTCCCGACATAGACGGACGCGGGTCATGGAACCTGTCCCGGCCGGTGGACGAGGTTGCTTTCGCCTCCGGCGGCGGCAGGATGGCGCGGGGGAGGCGGCATGACGCATCAGTACGAGCATCCGGCTGCGTCCGCGCCCGGCCCCGGCCGCAGCTGGCGCAGGCTGGCCCCGGCGGCCGCTGCGGCTGTGGTCCTGGCCGGAGCCGGCACCGTCTCGTTGATTCACCTGGCGGACGCCTGGCGAGAGGGCGCGCCCTACCGCGCCCGGCGAGCCGTGGAGGCCGAGGCGCGGCGGGCCGAACGGGCGGCCGGACCGGCGGAAAGCGGACG
>NZ_DASWTO010000063.1:0-22300 GCF_036402095.1 Brevundimonas sp.
CCGGTCGAACCGGGGGTGCACGCCCGCCATGTAGTCGAGCGCCTGGCGCACCCGCATCCAGCGGGGCAGCACGGCCACGTCGGCGATGAAGCAGACGTCGTGCATCAGGTCGCCGCGCTGCTTCCACGGGTCGCGGCCCAGGACCCGCAGCTCGCCCTCGTGCGAGACCAGGCCGAGGATGGCCTGGAGGGCGGTGCTCTTGCCGGCGCCGTTGGGGCCGAGCAGGCCGACGATGCGGCCCTCGCCGATGGAAAGATCCACGCCGGCCAGGGCCTGGGTGTTGCGGTAGGTCTTGCGCAGGTTGCGCGCTTCCACGACGGCCACGGCTCAGCCCTCCCCGGCTTCGTCATCGGCCTCAAGGGAGGCGAGCAGCTCCGGCCCGAGGCCCAGCCGCTGGATGGTCGTGCGGATCTCGGGCCAGCGCTCCGACAGGAACCGCTGCCGTTCGCCCTGCAGAAGCAGGGTCCGCGCGCCATGACTGACGAACATGCCGACGCCGCGCCTCTTCTCGACGAGATTCTCGTCGACGAGCTGCTGATAGGCCTTCAGCACCGTCAGCGGGTTGATCCGGCTCTCGGTCGCCACGCTGCGCACCGACGGCAGCGGGTCGCCCTCCCTGAGATGATCGTCAAGGATCATGGCGACGACCCGGTCCCGGAGCTGGCGGTAGATCGGCTGGCTGTCGTTCCATTCTGAGTCCATCGTCGGTTCCGGACAGTCCTGATCGGACCATCGTAATACGCTCCATGCCCGTCGGCCTGTAGTGGTGTTATACATGACTATAACACCTGTGCAAGCATTCACCTCCGGCGCCCGCGCGGCGGGGCGCCGATCCCGCTTCATATTCCCGCGAATTCCGCCATAACGGATCGACGGCCGCGGCCGGCTCCGGGGACAACGAGATTCGATGCCGCGTTTCCTGCTGATCGCACCACGGCCGCACTGGGACGCGGACTTCGCCGGGATCGAGGGCGGCGTGACGCGGGTCGCGCCCGTAGCCATCGCCACCGTCGCCGCCATGGCCCCGCCGGGGATCGAGGTCGTGCTGCACGATGAGGCGCTGGACCCGGTCGATTTCGACGCCCCGGCGGACTACGTCGGCATCACCGCCAACGTCTCCCAAGCCCGCAGCGCCATCGACATCGCCGCCGGATTCCGCGCCCGCGGCACGCCGGTGATCATCGGCGGCCCGCACATCACCCTCGATCCCGAAGCCTTCGAGGGCGCCTGCGACGTGGCGGTGACCGGCGAGTTCGAGGAGATCGCGGAAGGCTTCTACGCCGACATGCTGAGCGGGGCGCTGAAGCCGCGCTACGCCGGCGGGCGGCCCGACCTGACCCGCTCGCCGGTTCCGGCCTGGGAACTGTTCGACAACGACCGGGCCCTGGTCGGCGTGGTCCAGACCAGCCGCGGCTGCCCCTTCGAGTGCAACTATTGCGACGTGATCCAGTATCTGGGCCGCAACCAGCGCCACAAGTCGAACGACCAGGTCATCGCCGAGGTCCAGCGCCTCTATGACCTCGGCTACAACCGCATCGCCCTCGCCGACGACAATTTCACCGTCTACCGCAAGCGCGCGACCAGCCTGCTGGAGGCCCTGATCGCCTGGAACGGCGCGGAGGGGCGCGACTTCGTCACCTTCGCCACCCAGGTCTCGATCGACGTCGCCCGCGACGACGATCTGCTGCGCCTGTGCGCCGAGGCCGGGGTCAACAACCTCTTCATCGGCGTGGAATCCGTCAACGAGGAGAGCCTCAAGGCCAGCAAGAAGCGTCAGAACCTGAACACCGACATGGTCGCCCAGGTGCGCAAGGTGGTCAGTCACGGCCTCAAGGTCGAGGCGGCGCTGATGGTCGGCTTCGACGCCGACACCCGGCGCATCTTCGAACAGCAGCACGCCTTCGGCATGGAGCTGCCGGTCGGGACGTTCAAGATTTCATCGCTCGTCGCCCCCATGGCCACGCCGCTCTACGCCGAGATGAAGGCCGCGGGCCGTCTCGACCTCACCGGCGATCAGGCGCACTTCCCGGGCGCCGACATGGTGACCAACATCATCCCGGCCCAGATGACCAAGCGCGAACTGTACACGGGCACGAAATGGCTGATCAGCCGCCTGTACAGCCCCGACGCCTTCTGGACCCGCTTCCAGCAGATCGCCGGCGTGCTCGCGCCCAACCCGCTGCTCGCCCGGGGCAGCGGCCGGCTGCACAACACCGCAGCCCGCGAGAAGGCCAACCGGCACTTCGCCGGCATGATCCGCGCCGTCAGCCGGCGGGATCGCGACGTCGCCCGGGTGGTGACCCAGGCCAGCCGGCTGATGCGGACCCGTCCCGATATCCGCGACGGGCTGGGCGACGTGCTGACGACCTGGCTGCTGTCGCTGTACGTGCACCAGGAGAAGGGCGTCTACGATTCCGCCTGGGCCCGACTGCCCGCCCCGCCGTTCGAAACCTGCCGGGACGCGGCCTGAGCGTCAGGCGGCGACGGTCATCGGCTGCTCTTCCGGGCGTTCGATCAGGAAGATGCGGCCCAGGGCCGCGATCATCTCCAGCCAGCCGGTCAGCGCCGCCTCGTCCCGCACGTCCTCGTCCCGCGGCTCGAATTTCGACGACCAGCCGCCGCTGTACATGCGGCATTCCGAACAGACCGCGTCGGAGGTGCCGCACTTCTCCGCCCCCGGCTGCAGGTCGGTCTTGAAATAGCGCATCTGGCCGACCATGCGCGAATGGCAGTCGCGCGCGATCCCCGTCTCCGGATCGATATCGTACAGCGGCCCCGGCTGGGTCGCCCAGGCGTTGTAGGCGCGCGAATAGATGACCGTCTCCGGGAACTCGTCCATCAGCCGCGGCATCAGGTCCCGCACCTCGGCCAGGCTGCCCTCGTCCCAGCGCAGGTTGGATTCGGCGCTGGAGATGCGGAAGAAGGCGCGGTCGTTGGCCTCTCCCTCCTCCAGCTTGCGCAGATAGCTCTGCGTCGGCGAATACATGTTGAAGGTCAGCGGAAGGTCGTTGTCGCGGCAAATCTCCGCCAGCCGCCGCGCGTCGCCGAGGTTCGACCGGGTCAGGGTGTAGAGGATGATCGCCCGCCGGTCCCCGGCGTAGTTGCGGATGGCCTTGTGGAACGAACGGCCGCCTCTGAGGCTGGCGTCGACCTCCTCGTCCACGCCCCAGACCGAGACGCCGATCCGGTACGGAATCGCGGGGTCGATCCGGATCGTGCCGTTGGTGCCGATATTGCCGTACGGAAAATGCTGGCTGGCGGCGAACAGCCGCTCCTGCTCGAGGGCGGGCTCTGCGCCGACGAAATAGGCCATGGTCACGCCGCGCGCGCCCTCGGCCGCGAAGAACCGCTCCCACGCCCCCTGGTCCGTCACCTCCTCGGGCGCGGAAAAGCCGTCGCGGAAATAGTAGCAGCCTTCGCAGAACAGATTGCAGCGGGTGGCGACCTCGTAGAAGGCCGGCTTGCGGAAGGCCCGCACGACCCGCTTGGCTTCCTCGTACGGCGCGGCCAGATGCGGCGCCCCCTTGAGCAACGCCCCGAGGCGAACCAGGCGACCCCGCCGGCTATCCATCGAAATCACTCCGGTGCGGAAGGTCAGCGAACATCGTCCACCATCTCATGTCCGGAGGTTGCGGGGAAGCCAGAGGTTTCAGCGACTTGCGCCCCGTCGCACGTCGACGGGGGCAGGACGCCCCGGCTTCTTAGCTCCGCGGCGAGCAAGCGCGAAAACGCCTGCGCCCCGGGGCCGTTCAAATGCTGGTTGTCCGCGAACAGGTCGTGGCGCGGCCCGAACGCGGGGTCCCGCCAGTGGTCCGAGACAACCACACCCTCCGTCGCCAGCCGGGCGGCCATGGCCTCGAACTGCCGCACCCGCCCGCCCAGCTTCCGTTCGGTGCTGGCCCGCACCGCCTCGGTCATGGGCGGAACCACCAGAATCATGACGCCGCCGCTGGCCCGGACGCGCCGGTTCATCCGCCGCAGCGTCTCCTCGGACCGCCGGGCGATCGATCCGTCGTAGTAGTCGATCCGCTCCAGGTGCTCGGCCTGTCGTTGCGCGGAAGCCTCGGCGTCCGCGGCCGCGAGCACCGGGTCGAGCGTGTACCGGTCCCGCGCCGCCCAGTCCGTCGGCGGCGGCGGCGGCGGGGCGAGGCCCAGCTGGTGCCGGAGCACCTGGAGCCGGCCGCCCCAGGCGTCATAGCCGAGCGCGGGCGTCAGGGCGGTGACCAGGACCTGGCGCCAGTCGCCGCCGACCGTTCCGAAGCGGCCGTGACGGAACAGCAGCCGGTGAAACTCGCGCCGCCGGCCGCCGCGCTCGCTGGCGGCCGCGCCGTTGTCGTAGGACTGGGCCGTCGGCGCGGCCACCACGATCCAGTAGCGCGGCGGCGACGGCCCATCGAGGATCAGGTCGGCGATGGCCCCCACCTCGAACAGGTCCTGGCCGTTCCAGTAGTAGTCGGCGCCGTCGACGCACATCTGCGGATAGCGGACCGCGACCCCGACAGAACCGCCCAGGGTCACGGCGTCGCGCCCCTGGATGGCGGGCAGGGCGTCGAGCATCTGGCGCTGTTCGCCGGTGTCGTCGACGAGCCAGCTGAGGCCGTTCAGCGCCATCAGAAGCAGGAAGCCGAGGCCGAAGAACTGCAGGAGCCTGATCATGCGCGGCCCCTCAGAAGTTGAAATAGATGAAGCCGGACCGGTCGAAGGTCCCGAGCACGAGGATGGCGGCGGCGACGGCGTAGTAGAAGGCCCAGGCGGTCGGCAGGCCCCTGTCCGCCAGCCGTTCGAACACCGGGCGCCGCGCGTCCAGCCACTGGTAGATTTCCAGGCCGACAATGGCGAGCAGCACGGTTCTGGGAACGAAGCCTATGTCCGCCAGGCTGAAGGCGAGGCCGCCGACCTGTCCGGGCAGCTCGCCCATACGCATCCAGATCCGCATGGCCGCCGACCAGTCGGCGGCGTTGACCAGCGAGCCGAGCAGGATGAGGAACAGCCACAGCACCAGCCGGTTGCTGTTGTCCTGCACCAGGCGGACGCCGCGGTCGCCGAGGCCGACGGCGCCCAGCACGGAGCGGGTCGCCTTGGCCAGCCCCCGGTTCCGCCGCACCGCGCCCTCCAGAATCATCACCGTTCCGGCGATCAGACCGGCCGCCAGCCAGGTCCAGGCGGCGCCGTGCCAGAAGGAGATGATCGCGATCGTCAGCAGGGTGGCCGCCGGCTTGCGCCAGCGGCCGCGACCGGCGCGCGCGATCGGCATGTAGACGTAGTCGCGGAACCAGGTCGTCACGGTGATGTGCCAGCGCTGCCAGAACTCGCTGATCGAGGCGGCGGCGAGCGGCCGGTTGAAGTTGCGGGTCAGCCGTATGCCGAGAATGAGGCTCGAGCCGATGGCGATGTCCGCGTAACCGGAAATGTCGGCGTAATACTGGTAGATGCTGCCCATCGAGGCGAGGATCACGGCCAGCGGCGAGTGGTCCTGCGGGGCCGACAGCACGCCCGGCACGACCTCGGCCAGGCGGTCGGCGATGACCAGCTTCTTGAAGTAGCCGATCAGCATCATCGCCCCGCCGGCCGCGGCCAGACGGACGTCGAACAGGTGCTTGCGCCGCAGCTGGGGAAGCAGATGCCCCGGCCGCTCGATCGGCCCGGCGATCAGCTGGGGGAAATACATGACGTAGACGGCGAAATAGCCGAGGTGCCGCTCCGGCTCCCGGCGGCGGCGGTAGATGTCGATCACATAGCCGAGGGTCTGGAAGGTGTAGAACGAGATGCCCAGCGGCAGGATGATGCTGATCGGCTCGAAGGCGCCGGGCTCCCCGCCGCTCCACAGGCTCATCGTCGTGTTGGCCGCGAGGGCGAAATATTTGAAGAACAGCAGCAGGCCCAGATTGCTGGACAGGCTCAGCGCCAGCAGGGCGTTGCGGCGCCACCGGCTCTCGACCCCCGGCAGCACCCGTCCGACGGCATAGTCGATGCCGGTGGTCAGCCACAGCAGCGGCAGGAACTCCAGCCGCCAGCTGCCGTAGAAGACGTTGCTGACGAGCAGCAGCACGAGCCATCTGAACCGCTGCGGCGTGGCGTAGTACAGCGCCACCACCACCGGCAGGAACAGCAGATAGTCGATCGAATGGAAATTCATCGCGCGCCGCCGCCGCTCGCCCGCGGCGGGGCCGGGCGAACCGCGACCGCCTGACGGCCTTCGGGGCGGAGCACGAAATCGACGCGGCAGGCCATGCGTTCGCCGGGCTCGGGCACGAGCTCCAGCCGGTCCAGAACGGTCCCCAGGGCCACGATCATCTCGGTGCGGGCGAAGGCGGAACCGACGCAGCCGCGCGGGCCGGTCCCGAACGGCGCCCACAGCAGGCGGCGGCGGACGTCCGGGGCGCCGCCCAGGAACCGCTCCGGCCGGAAGGCGTCGGGCGCCTCCCACCATTGGCGGTTCCGGTGCATGGCGTACAGGCTCAGCACCGTGGTGAAGCCGCCCGGGACGGTCTCGCCGTCGACATCCAGATCGCGGTTGGCCTCACGGATCAGGTGCATGATCGGCGGGTAGAGGCGCAGCGTCTCGTTGATCACCGCGCCGGCGACCGGGAACGCCCCGGCGTCGAAGGGCGCCGTGGGCCGCGCGCGCCACTCCTCGCGCAGGCGCGCCTGCCAGTCGGGATGCTCCGCCAGCAGCCACAGCGCCCAGGCGAGGGCCGAGGCGACGTTGTCGTGGCCGGCGTGCAGGAACAGCAGCATGGTGTTGAGGTCGACCGCCGTCTCGCCGCTCGTGTCGCTTCCGGATCCGGCCGCCTCCCGCTCAAGCGCGACGGCCGCCAGGGGCCTGAGGTCATCGAGGTGGGTCGTCAGCGCCGCTGTCTCGTGCGCGTCCATGGCCAGGGCGGTCGCCTCCACCAGAGGGTCCGCGCGCCGCGCCGCCTTTTCGTCGCAGAAGAAGCTGCGCCAGAGGCTGTCGAGCGAAAGCCGCCGCGCGTCCCGGATGACGTCGATCGCGGCGCCGTTCGGCGTTCCGGCCCATTCCCCGACGACGCGCTCGCAGGCCAGGGCGATACGGGCCTCGGGCGCATCGGCCCCCGGCATGTTGAACGGCTGCAGCAGCTGCCGCCTCTGGCGCCGCCAGTCGGCCCGGTCGCCGCGCACCAGGTTGTCGCCATAGCTGGCCCCGAGCATCCGGTCGTGCAGCCGGGCGCGCGGAAAGGCTCCGTCCTGGTTCTGGAGAACCTCGTGCACGGCGTCGGGAGCGGCCAGCAGCACCAGGCGGCGGCCGGCGGCGCGCGCCTCGACCACCGAACGCTCGAGAATCTCCGGCGGCCAGTGCGCCTCCGGATCGCGCAGCACCCGTCCCGCCCCGGGCAGGACCAGAGGAAAGCGCCCGCGGAACTCCAGCTTCGGCGGCTCGCCGTTCATTTGTCGATCGTCCCCGGCTGACCGGGGCGGAACCCCGCCTGGTCGCAACCCTGCCCCGGCGTCGATATCCGCCCGCACGCGCGAGTCGTGTCAATCAGGGACGTGGTTCAACCGCCGGCTTGTGCGGGAAAACCTGCCCCGGCCCGGTTCCGCACCAGGTCCTCGACCACCGCCGGGTCCGCCAGGGTGGAGGTGTCGCCCAAGGCGCCGACCTCGTTCTCGGCGATCTTCCTCAGGATGCGGCGCATGATCTTGCCCGACCGGGTCTTGGGCAGGCCGGGGGCCCACTGGATCACGTCGGGGGCGGCGATCGGCCCGATCTCGCTCCGCACCTGGGCGATCAGGTCCTTGCGCAGCGCCTCGCTCGGCTCGACGCCGGCGTTTAGCGTCACATAGGCGTAGATGCCTTGGCCCTTGATGTCGTGCGGGAAGCCGACCACCGCCGCCTCGGCCACGGCCTCGTGCAGCACCAGGGCGCTCTCGACCTCGGCCGTGCCCATCCGGTGGCCCGAGACGTTGATCACGTCGTCGACCCGGCCGGTGATCCAGTAGTAGCCGTCCTCGTCCCTGCGGCAGCCGTCGCCGGTGAAATACTTGCCCGGATAGGCGCTGAAATAGGTGTCGAAGAAGCGGGCGTGGTCGCCCCAGACCGTGCGCATCTGCCCCGGCCAGCTGTCGGTGATACAGA
Source organism: Brevundimonas sp. (assembly GCF_036402095.1). Taxonomy (GTDB): domain Bacteria; phylum Pseudomonadota; class Alphaproteobacteria; order Caulobacterales; family Caulobacteraceae; genus Brevundimonas. Next base: position 8,096 of record NZ_DASWTO010000063.1, read on the forward strand.
GATTGCCGGACGCCGGCCCTTCCAGCACCACGCCATCGGCGTCGACCAGTTGCAGTTCGACACCCGGCAGCGGTTTCGTCGCCGAGCCCGGCTTCAGATCCGTCGCGCCCGGCAGCGGCGAGACCAGCACGCCACCGGTTTCGGTCTGCCACCAGGTGTCCACGATCGGGCAGCGCCCCTCGCCGACCACTTCGTGATACCAGCGCCAGGCCTCTGGATTGATCGGCTCGCCGACGGTGCCGAGCAGGCGCAGCGAGGCGCGGGACGTCGCCTTCACTGGCCCGTCGCCCTCGCGCATCAGCGCCCGCAGCGCCGTCGGGGCGGTGTAGAAGATCTCGACCCTGTGCTTGTCGACCACCTGCCAGAAGCGGCTGTGGTCCGGCCAGTTCGGCACGCCCTCGAACATCAGCGTCGTCGCGCCGTTGGCCAGCGGGCCGTAGACGCAATAGCTGTGGCCTGTGACCCAGCCGACGTCGGCGGTGCACCAGAAGACCTCGCCGGGGCGGTAGTCGAACACCAGCTCATGGGTCCATGACGCCCAGAACAGGTAGCCGCCCGTGGTGTGCAACACCCCCTTCGGCTTCCCCGTCGAGCCCGAGGTGTAGAGGATGAACAGCGGATCCTCCGCCTTCATGGGCTGGCAGGGGCAGTCGTCGGAGACCCCGTGCTTGGCCTCGCCGTAGCGCACGTCGCGGCCCTCGACGATCGGGATGGCGGCGTTGGTGTGCGAGACGATCAGCACCTTCTCGACGATGGCCCCCGCCTCCTTGCGCAGCGCCGCATCGACATTGGCCTTCAGCGGCACCCGCCTGCCGCCGCGCAGGCCTTCATCGGCGGTGATCACCACCTTCGAGCCGCAGTCCTCGATCCGGCCCGACAGGCTGTCGGGCGAGAAGCCGCCGAACACCACCGAATGCACCGCCCCGATCCGCGCGCAGGCCAGCATGGCCACGGCCGCGGCGGGGATCATCGGCAGATAGATCGTGACGCGGTCGCCCTTCCCGACACCCAGCCCCTTCAGCACATTGGCCATGCGGCACACCTCGCGGTACAGCTCGCGATAGCTCAGCTTGCCCGACTGGGCCGGATCGTCTCCCTCCCAGATGATCGCGGTTTCGTCGCCGCGCGTCTCCAGGTGCCGGTCCAGGCAGTTCCAGGCGACGTTCAGCACCCCGTCCTCGAACCAGCGGATGCGGAAGTCCGCCTTGTCGAACGACACGTCCTTGATCTTCGACGGCGGGGTCATCCAGTCCAGCCGCCGGGCCTGCTCGCCCCAGAAGGCGTCCGGCCGTTCACGCGCCGCGGTTCTCGCCGCCTCGTAGCCGGCGGCGTTCATACGGGCGCGCTGCGCCCATTCGGAGGGAACGGGATAGACGGCGGGCTGATCGGTCATGGGCGGGATGCTGCCCCCGGAGACCGGCACGGTCAACGCGGCGGCGGCGCCCCTCAGGCCCCCGCCTTCGCCGCAGGGCGGGCGCGGCAGGCCTCGAGCCAGCGGGCCAGATGCACGAACTCCTCGGGCGGCCGGTAGCGAACCAGCCTCGCGAAATCGAGCCCGACCACGGCGACGATGTCGGCGATGGTGAAGCGGTCGAGGGCGATGAATTCCCGCTCGGCCAGGTGCCGGTCCAGGGTCTTCATGAAGCGCTCGGCCGCGGCGCGGTTGTACTCGGCCACCTGCGGCAGCTGCGTCGCCTCCAGCGCGGCCAGCGCCGGATGCGAATGCCGCACGCTCAGCATGATCGGATTGGCGAGGTAGAACTCGGCCCGGCGGGTCCACATCTCGACCACCGCCTGCTCGCGGGCGTCGTGCCCGAACAGGTTCGGCTCAGGGTACAGCGACTCCAGATAGCGGCCGATGGCGATCGACTCGGAAATGGTCGTGCCGTCGTCCAGCGTCAGCGACGGCAGGTGCGGCACGCCGACCCGTTTGCGGTACTCCGGCGTCCGGTGTTCGCCGGCGAGGATGTCGACCTCGATGACCTCGACATCCTCGATGCCCTTCTCGGCCATGACCCAGCGCACGCGGCGGGGATTGGGCGCGCGGTGCGAGGTGTAGAGCTTCATCGATCAGGTCTCCGGCGTCAGCGGAATATGGAGGCCGGCATCGCCCCCACAACCGCCGCCGTCATCAGCGTCGCCAGGAACCCGGCGAACAGGGCCTTCCACACCATGCGCAGCACCTCCTCGCGGCGCTCTGGCATCAGCACGCTCAGGCCCGTCACGGTGATCCCGACCGAACCGATGTTGGCGAAGCCGCACAAAGCATAGGTCATCAGCATCCGCGTCCGCTCGCTCATCTCGCCGACCGGGATCTTGCCCAGTTCGATGAAGGCGACGAACTCCGTCAGCGTCAGCTTGACCCCCAGAAGCCAGCCGGCCTTGCCCGCCTCCGACCACTCCACTCCGGTCAGCCAGGCCACCGGCATGAACACCCAGCCCAGCAGGCGTTCGACCGTCACCTCGCCGCCGAACAGCCAGAAGCCGCCCAGCATGACGTTGACCAGCGCCACCAGGGCCACGAACACGATCAGCACCGCCGAGATGTTCAGCACCACCATCAGCCCGTCGGCCGTGCCCTTGACGATGGCGTCGATGGCGCTGTCGTATTTCAGGGCCGAGTCATAGTCGGCGTGCGCCCCGCCCTCGCCGGGCGTCTCGGGAATCATGATCCGCGCCAGCAGGATGCCCGCCGGCGCCGAGACGATCGAGGCGACCAGCACATGGCCCGCTGCGCCGGGCAGCACCGGGCCGAGAATGGCGGCGTAGGCCACCATGGTCGATCCGGCCACCGTGGCCAGCCCCACCACCATCAGCAGGAACAGCTCCGACCGGGTCAGCTTGTCCAGATAGGCCCGGATCACGATCGGGCTCTCGATCATGCCGAGAAATATGTTCGCGGCCACGGCCAGCGCCGACGCGCCGCCCAGCCCCATGGTGCGCTGGAACAGGATGCCGAACCCGTGGGTGACCCATTTCAGAACCTTCCAGTGCCACAGCAGCGCCGACAGGGCCGAGATCACGAGGATCAGCGGCAGCACCTGGAAGGCGAAGGTGAACAGGGCCGGCTGGTTGGTCACCGCATAGGGCTGGTCGCCCCCGGCCAGATAGCCGAACACGAACTGCGTGCCCCGCTGGGTCGCGGCGTTCAGCCCGTCGACCGCGCCCGTGATCGCCGCCAGCACGTTCTGCGAGCCGGGGATGGCGAACAGGGCCAACACCAGCGCCGCCTGCACGGCGATCGCACCGAGGGCCAGTCTCCACGGGAAGGCGCGCCGGTTCTCGGACAGTCCCCAGCAGGCGGCGACGATCACCACCAGACCCAGAAGGCTTTGCAGGTTCAGGACGCTGAACATGGACGCTTTTCCCCCGACCGGCTCCCCGCCGGTCCCGCCCGTTGAACGCCACGCGCCCCGGAATGGCAAGCCGCCGACGCGCTGATCGGCGCGCGGGTAACCATGACGCGAATTGGACGCGCCGCGGCCAAGGTTCCGCTCCACCCCCGCCTACAGTTCGCCCTCATCCCGGCGCGCCATCACAGAACCGTGATCACCACGGCGACAGGGAGAACGACGATGCGAAAGGCTCTGATGCTGGCCGCCGCCAGCGCACTGGTTCTGTCCGCCTGCCAACCGGCGGAAAAGGCGGCCCCTTCCGACTACGCCGCCGAAGAAACCGGGGTTCAGATCGGGATCGCCCCGGCCGTCCCGGACGCCGCCGCCAGGGCTCCCCGCGCGGTCGCCCCGCCGCCCCGGAACCCGGTCGTCGAGGCCGACGCGACCGCCGCCCTGAACGCCCGCCCACAGGCCGCGGTGTCGGAGTCGGCGTCCCCCGTCGAGGTTCAGGCGGAACTCGCGCCCGTCCGCCCCGCCGCGCTCGCCCCGATCGCGCGCATCGCCTACGCCTTCAGCTATGTGATGTCGGTGCCGGTCGACCGGGGCGCCGAGCTGATGAGCCGGCACGAGTTCGCCTGCGTCACGGCCGGCCCCGGTCTCTGTCAGGTCGTTTCGGCCAGGGCCGACTGGGCCTCGCGCCGGCCGGGCGGTCAGCTGGAGCTGCGCGGTCAGCCGGAGTGGATCAACCGCTTCCGCGCCGGCCTGGCCCTGGACGCGCGGAACGCCGGCGGCCGGCTGGAAGAGGCCCTGACCGAGGGCGAGGACGTCACCGGCGGCATCGACGCGGCCACGGCGGGGGCGAAGACGACCGCCACCCTCGCCGAACGCATCCGCGACCTGCAGCGGCGTTCGGGCGGAACCCTGGCGCAGCGGCTGGAGATCGAGCGGCAGATCGGCCAGCTGCAGCGGCTCTACGACGAGCAGCAGCTGGAGCTGAAGGCCCTCAACGACCGGGTTCAGTCGGCCCGGCTCACGCTCGAATACCGCGAGGGCGGCGTCATGGGCGCGAACAGTCCGACCCGGCCGGTCGCCCGCGCCCTGTCCGACGCCTTCGGCCTGTCGATGGGCATGCTGGCGGTGCTGATCACCATGGGATCGGTGCTGCTGCCCGTCGCGGTGATCGGCGGCGCGGTCTGGTGGGCGGCGGTGCGGCGGAAGAAGCCGGCGGCGGCCTAGCCGCCCCGCACCAGCCGGCCGTAGTCTTCCATCAGGCCGAGGCTGAGGGCGCCGGGGGTGAATCGGTATTCGCCGATCTCGCTCACCGGCGTCACCTCGGCGGCCGTTCCGGTCAGGAAGCATTCGCTGAACGTGGCCAGCTCCTCGGGGCGGATGTGGCGCACGACGACCTCGATCCCCCTGGCGCGGGCCATCTCGATCACCGTCTGGCGGGTGATGCCGTCGAGGATGGCGTCGACCGGCGGAGTGTGCAGCACGCCGTCCTGGACGAAGAAGACGTTGGCCCCGGTCGCCTCGGCGACGTAGCCGCGCCAGTCCAGCATCATGGCGTCGGCGTAGCCGCGCCGCTCCGCCGCCGTCTTGGACATGGTGCAGATCATGTACAGGCCCGCCGCCTTGGCCGCCGAAGGGGCCGTGGCCGGGTCGGGGCGGCGCCATTTCGACCACTCAAGCCGGATGCCGCGCGCCTTGGTCTCAGGGTCGAAATAGCTGGGCCATTCCCACACCGCGATGGCGACGCGGACCTTGTTGTGGATGGCCGAGACGCTGACGGTCTCGGGGCCGAGGAAGGCCACCGGCCGCACATAGCAATCCGACAGGCCCATCTTCTCGCAGGTCGCCTTGCAGGCCGCGTCGATCTCGGCCACGCTGTACGGAAGGTCGAAATCCAGCAGGTTTGCAGAGCGCTTCAGGCGTTCGCTATGCGGGGTCAGCTTGAAGATTTCGCCGCCATACATACGCTCACCCTCGAAAACCGACGAGCCGTAGTGAAGGGCATGGGTCAGAACGTGCGTTTTCGCGTCCCGCCAGGGCACGAAATCGCCGTCCATCCAGATCCAGCCGTCACGATCGTCGAAAGGAACGAAGGCCATTGAATAACGTCTCCCGCGTCTGCCCCCGGGTTAGACCCGTCCGAACCGCCCAGGTCAACGGCCCGGCCGCCGACCGGATCGCTTGCGCATGAGCGATCTGCGCCCCTATGGCCGGTCAGGGCCTGTCGCCGGCCCCGGCGCGGGCCGCCATCTGCTGGTGGTCGACGACGACGACCGGATCCGCGAGCTGCTGAAGGAATTCCTCGCCCGCGAGGGTTATCGCGTCACCGGCGCGGCCCATGCGGCGGCGGCGAAGCGGCTGATGGAGCTGATCGAGTTCGACCTCGTCGTTCTCGACGTGATGATGCCCGGCGAGAGCGGCTTCGACCTGACCACATGGGTCCGCTCCAAGGCCGAGACCTCGAAGACGCCGGTGCTGCTGCTGACCGCCAAGGGGGACCCCGACGACCGCATCGAGGGACTGTCGCGCGGCGCCGACGACTATATGTCCAAGCCGTTCGACCCGCGCGAGCTGGCGCTGCGCGTCGACGCCATCCTGCGCCGCACCGGCGGCAAGCCCCTGACCCCGCGCGAGATCAAGCTGGGTCCGGCGGTGTTCGACATGGAGCGGCTGGAGCTGTCGAAGGACGGCAAGCCGCAGCGCCTGACCGAGGCCGAGGCCCAGTTGCTCAAGACCCTCGCCATCCACGCCCACGCGCCGGTCGAACGGATGAGCCTGTCGCCGGACACCGCCGACATCACCGGCCGCGCCGTCGACGTCCAGGTCACCCGCCTGCGCCGCAAGCTGGAGGCCGATCCCAAGAACCCGCGCTATCTCCAGACCGTGCGCGGCGTCGGCTATATGCTGGCCCCGGACTGAGCCGCCGATGCGGTGGCTCCCCGCCAACGTCTGGGCCCGGGTGCTGAAGCGGCGCCTGCCGACCTCGCTATGGGGCCGGTCGCTGCTGATCATCGTTCTGCCGGTGCTGGTCATGCAGGTCGCCGTGACCTGGGCGTTCTTCGACATGCACTGGCAGACGGTGACGGCCCGCCTGTCCGAGGGCCTCGCCGGCGACATCGCCTGGGCGTCCGAGAGCTACGCCGAGGACCCGACGCCGGGCAATCTCGCCGTCATCGCCGACCGCGCCCAGCGCTCCATGTCCCTCTCGGTCGATCTGCGTGAAGGCGACGTCCTGCCGCGCGAGCAGGAGCGCGGCCCCATCGGCGTCGTCGACCGCACGCTGGAAGAAGCCCTGACCTCGCGCCTCGACCGGCCCTTCTGGTTCTCGACCACCCAGTATCCGGCCTATGTCGACATCCGGGTGCAGCAGCCCGACGGCGTGCTGCGCATCATCGCCCCGCGCGAGCGCGCCGTCGCCACCCAGGCTCACATCTTCGTCGTCTGGCTGTTCATCGCCACCGTCCTGCTGATGGGGGTGGCCATTCTGTTCATCCGCAACCAGGTCCGCGCCATCGAGCGCTTGGCCGAGGCCGCCGAAGCCTTCGGACGTGGCGAGGCCCGCGAGCGCTTCAAGCCCCACGGAGCCCGCGAGGTGCGCGCGGCGGCGCAAGCCTTCATGGACATGCGCGACCGTATCCAGCGCCATATCGACCAGCGCACCGCCCTGCTCGCCTCGGTCAGCCACGACCTGCGCACCCCGCTGACGCGGCTGCGGCTGGAACTGGCCCTCGCCCCGCCGTTCAAGCGCGCCTCGGCCATGCAGGGCGATCTCGACGAAATGGAGCACATGATCGACGAATACCTCGCCTTCGCCCGCGGCGAGGCCGGCGAGGCGGCGCAGACGGTCGCCGTCGGCGATCTGCTGGCGGTGGCGGCGGAGGACGCCCGTCGCGCCGGCGCCGAGGTCGAGATCCAGGCGCCGCAGGGCCTGACAGCCACCCTGCGCCCGCTCGCCATCAAGCGCGCCCTGGCCAATCTGGCCGGCAACGCCGCCGCCCACGGCGAGCACGTCCGGCTGGGCGCGCGCACGCTCCCGTCCGGCGGGCTGGAGATCACCGTCGAGGACGACGGCCCCGGCATTCCCGACGACATGCACGAGGAGGCCTTCCGCCCCTTCTCCCGGCTGGACGCCTCGCGCAACCAGAACCGCAAGGGCGTCGGCCTCGGACTCGCCATCGCCCGCGACGTGGCGCGCAGTCACGGCGGCGACATCACCCTCGACCGCAGCGAGCTGGGCGGCCTGCGCGCCGTCATCCGCCTGCCCGGCTGAGGCCGATCACAATTCATGGCGGCCACTGGCGAAGCGTCGCAGCGGGGCGCATCTTTCAGGTCGACAGGGCTCTGGAGGAACATGATGCGCAAACTCGCCTTTCTCGCCCCCCTCGGCGCCGTCCTCGCGGTCGCCGCCGGGCCCGCCATGGCCGACCCCGCCTCCATCACCGTCACCCTCGGCCCCGACCTGCAGCAGAAGGCCGAGGAACTGGGCGAACGCGACGTCCGCGAGCAGGCCGACCGCCTCGCCGAGGTCGTACGCCGGACCCTCGCCCGCAGCGGCGGCCTTGACGGGGCGCGGATCGATCTGGTGCTGACCGATCTGAAGCCCAACCGGCCCACCTTCGAACAGCTGGCCGACCGCCCGGGGCTCGACGGCCATCGCAGCATTTCGATCGGCGGCGCGGCCATCGAGGGCAGCATCACCACCGCCGACGGCGAAGTGCTGCCGGTGCGCTACGACTGGTATTCCAACAATCTCGCCGAGGTGCGCGGCTATTCCACCTGGCAGGACGCCGACCGCGCCTACCAGCGCCTCGCCAGCCGTCTGGCCGACGGGCGCTACATCAGCCGCTGAGCGTTCGGGCGCGCGCAACGGCGGCCTCGACAGCGGCCCCGGCCGCCCGCTCGAGGTCGCCGGCCGCCGCCATCGCGTCGAGCCCGGCCCGTGTCGTGCCGCCCGGCGAGGCGATGCGGGCGATCAGGGCGTCGAGGGGTTCGCCGGTCCCGGCCGCCGCCCCCGCCGACCGCAGCGCGCCGCGCGCCAGCCGTCCGGCCGCGTCGGGCGCAAGCCCCTGCGCCTCGCCCGCCCGGGCCAGGGCCTGAACGAAGGCGTGGATGAAGGCCGGGGCCGAACCGGCCACAGCCGTGGCCGCGTCCATCAGGGCCTCGCGGTCCAGATCGACCACCTCGGCGATCGGGGCGAACAGCCCCCGGGCCGCCTCCCGCGCCTCCCCGTCCGCGGACCACAGCGCGGCCACGCCCCGGGCCTGGGCCACGCCGGTGGTCGGCATCGCCCGGGCGACGCGACGCCCGGCCATGGCTGCGATATCGTCGGCCCTGACGCCCGCCATTACCGAGACGATCACGGCCCCGGCCGGCACGCTCTCGAGCAGCGGACCCAGCGCGTCCCGCCAGTTCGCCGGCTTCACCGCCAGCACCACGGCGCGGGCCCGCGTCAGGGCCTCGCGCGGGGGATTGATCGCCGCGCCGAGCCCCCGCGCCGCCTCCGCGGCGGGCTTTTCGGAGGGGGTCAGGATGATCAGGTCGGCCGGCGGGACCGCGCCCGTCGCCAGCCAGCCCTCGAGGATGGCCGAACCCAGCCGGCCGCAGCCCACCAGAACCACGGCGCCGTTCGATGGCTTGTCTGTCATGGCCTCAGGCCGTGCCGATGGTCTCGAACAGGCAGGAGTCGATCGCCTCCTGCGGCTTCTTGTTGCCGCGGATCATGAAGTCGAAGGCGGGATAATAGCGGTCCGCCGCCTCGACCGCGGCGTCGATCATCGAGGCCGCCTGCCCCAGGGTCGGCCGCTCGCCCATCGGCAGGGCCAGCGAGTGCCGGAAAACGATCTCGCCGTCCTCGGCCCAGACCTCGAAATGCCCCATCCAGGTGCGCTGGTTGATCAGGCCGACCAGTTCATAGGCCGCGGCGCGGCGGGCCTTCGAGGCCTGCAGGTCGAGGGCGCAGCACAGCTGCAGGCAGTCGCCCTCCGGCCGCCAGGCGAACCACAGCTCATAGTCCTTCCAGTCGCCGGCCAGGGCGAAGGCCAGATCGCCCTCGTCGGTGCGGTCGAACGGCAGGTTCTCGGCCACCAGGACATGCTCCACCACGTCCAGCGGATCGTAGGGAACCTCCACTTCTTCGGGCCGGGCAGTGTCCATCAAGGCGTCTCCGGGCGCGACTCACGCCCTCTCAGGGAACGGTAGGCGGGTTCGCAGATTCGGCTCAACCGGCTGCGTCCTGTGCGGGAGAAGCCGCTGTGGACGTTCCCTTTTGAGGCTTCTTCGCGGCCTTCAGGGTGGCGATTTCGGCCCGCAGCGCAGCGATTTCGGCCTTCAACACGTCGAACTCGTCGCGCCGGACCAGATCCATGTCCGCGGCGAACCGGTCGGCCTGGGCGCGGAAGGCGGCCTTGGCCTCCTCGCCGGCGGCCTGGGCCAGCCCCATGGCGCCGGTGGTCAGCTTGGCGAATTCGTCGAGGATGGGGTTGCGGGTCTGCATTGGGAACACTCCGACTCGGGCACGCGATCGTCGTTAACTGATGGTTGCCCGATATGGTGAACGAAACCTTGCTGTCGATGCGTCCTATGGCCGGATTGGGGCGGACAGGGCGTCGAAATTCCGGGGACGGGCGCGGCGACGCTTGCTAAACCCGTCCCGAGATCCGGCCTGCAGGAGCGCCCGTGCCCTTTCCCGACATCAAACCCGTCCTGTTCAGCATCGGCCCGGTGGACATCCGCTGGTACGCCCTCGCCTACGTCGCCGGCATCGTCCTGGGCTGGTGGTACGCCAACCGCCTGGCCCGCAACAACGCCGTCTGGCAGCCCGGGAAACCGCCGGTCACGACGGTCCAGCTGGACGACCTGGTGCTGTGGATCACTCTCGGCATCATCCTCGGCGGCCGCTTCGGCTACGGCCTGTTCTACAAGCCGGAACTGTACGCCAGCCTGTTCACCGGGAGCGACTGGGGCGAGCGCCTGGCCCTGTTCCGGCTGTGGGACGGCGGCATGTCGTTCCACGGCGGCCTGATCGGCGTCAGCCTCGCGATCGTCTGGTTCGCCTGGAAGAACAAGGTCCGCCTGCTCAGCCTCGGCGACCTGGTCGCGCCCGTCGTGCCGATCGGCCTGTTCTTCGGCCGCATCGCCAACTTCATCAACGGCGAGCTGTGGGGCCGCCCCACCGACGCGCCGTGGGGCATGGTGTTCTGCAACCGCACCATCGAGACGATGTACGGCTTCTGCCCCGCAGGGCTCGAGCCGCGCCATCCCAGCCAGCTGTACGAAGCGGGACTGGAGGGGATCGCCCTGGCGGTGATCCTGTGGCTCGCCGTCTACAAGGGACGGCTGCTGGCCAAGCCCGGCTACGTCACCGGCATCTTCCTGTTCGGCTACGGCCTGGTGCGGGCTTCGCTCGAGAACGTGCGTCAGCCGGACGTCGGGCTCGAGAACCTGCCGCTGGGCCTGACCATGGGCATGATGCTGTCGATCCCGATGATGATCGTCGGCGCCTGGCTGATCTGGCGCGCCTGGCGCCGGCCGCCGGTCGCCGCGGAGGGCTGAGTGTCGCTGCGCGATCGTCTGGCGCGTGAGATCGCCCTGACCGGGCCGATGACGGTCGCAGACTACGTCACCCGCTGCCTTCACGACCCGCAGGGCGGCTACTACGCCACCCGGCCCGCCATCGGCGCCGCCGGCGACTTCATCACCGCGCCGATGGTCAGCCAGATGTTCGGCGAGCTGATCGGCCTGTGGGCGGTCGAGCTGTGGCAGCGGCTGGGCGCGCCCGAACGGGTGCGGCTGGTCGAGGTCGGGCCCGGCGACGGCACGCTGATGGCCGACGCCCTGCGCGCCGCCCGGCTGGCTCCGGAGTTCCTGCACGCCGTCGACCTGGTCCTGATCGAGCCCAGTCCGCCCCTGCGCGCGGCCCAGGCGCGGATGCTCGCCGACAGCGACGTCCATCCCCGCTGGGTGGCCTCGCTCGACCGGATCGAGACCGACGCCCCGGTCATCCTGATCGCCAACGAGGTTCTGGACTGCCTGCCGGCCCGCCAGTTCGTGAAGACGGACGACGGCTGGGCCGAACGCTGCGTCGGAGTCACCGACGACGGCGCCCTGACCTTCGGGCTCAAGAGCATCACGGCCGGCTTCAAGCGCCCCGCCTACGAGGTGAAGCCCGGCCAGACGGTGGAAATCTCCGAACAGCAGGCCGTGTTCGGGCGCGAGGTGGCGGCCCTGGTCAAGGCGGCGTCGGGCGCGGCCCTGCTGATCGACTACGGCCGCGCCCGGCCGGGAGCCGGCGACACGCTGCAGGCCCTGCACCGGCACCGGAAGGTCGATCCACTGGCCACGCCGGGCGAGGCCGACCTGACCCCGTGGGCCGACTTTCCGGCGGTGCTTGAGGCGGCGGTGCGCGCCGGCGCCGATGTCACCGGCTGCCTCGGCCAGGGCGAGTTCCTGGGGCTGCTCGGCATCGAGGCCCGCGCCGACCGGCTCACGGCCGGCCGCCCGGACGCCGCCCCGGTCATCGACCGCCAGCTCGCCCGTCTGACCGCCGACGACCAGATGGGGACCCTGTTCAAGGCCTGCGCCATCTTCTCGCCGAGGAGTCTGATCATCCCCGGATTTGAATCCTGACGCCCCCTCCCCCAAACCCGTCGTCCCCGGGCTTGACCCGAGGATCAGATTGACCGGTGCTGGGTGTGAGATTGACGCAGCGCCTCAGGGTGGGCGGTCTTTGACGCACAGTCCGCCCCAACCTCTGATCCTCGGGTCAAGCCCGAGGATGACGGAGAAAGAGTAGATGCCCCTCACGCCCATCACCCACCCCCTCCTCACCCTCCCCGGCGTTCGCCACGGCTTCTTCACCCGCCGGGGCGGCGTCTCGACCGGAATCTACGAAGGGCTGAACACCGGCGTCGGCTCCAGCGACGACCCGGCCGCCGTGGCCGAAAACCGCCGCCGCGTCGCCGCCCACCTCGGCGGAACGGCGGACGACATCGCCGCCTGCTACCAGATCCATTCGGCCGTCGCCCGCGTGGCGGAAGCGGGCTGGAAGGGGGAGCGGCCCGAGGGCGACGCCACCGTCAGCGCCGCGCCCGGCGTCATCTGCGCCGTCCTGACCGCCGACTGCGCTCCGATCCTGCTTGCAGACGCCGAGGCCGGCGTGGTCGGCGCGGCGCACGCGGGCTGGAAGGGCGCGCTCGGCGGCGTCGTCCACTCGACCGTTGCCGCCATGGAGGCGCTGGGGGCCCGCCCGGGCCGCATCGCCGCCGTCGTCGGCCCCTGCATCGCCCAGGCCAGCTACGAGGTCGGGGCGGACTATCAGGAGCGGTTCGAACACCACGACGCCGGCAGCGGCCGCTTCTTCGCCCCAGGCGCGTCGGCCGACAAGCGGCTTTTCGACCTTCCCGGCTATGTGCTGTGGCGGCTGGAGCAGGCCGGCGTCGCCGACGCCGCCTGGACCGGCGACGACACCCGCACGGACGCGGCGCGCTTCTACTCCAACCGGCGGGCGTATCTGAACGGGGAGGCCGACTTCGGCCGGATGATGAGCGCGATCAGCCTGGGCTGATCTCCGGCGGTGATCAGCCCGCCATCGCCATTTCCGGCACGCGGACGACCTCGCGCCAGGCCTGCGGATTGGCCAGCAGCTCGCGGACCAGCAGGTTGTTGATGTGGTGGCCCGCCTTGACGCCCTCGTAGCGGCCCAGCAGGGGCGCGCCCAGCACATACAGGTCGCCGATGGCGTCCAGCGCCTTGTGCTTGACGAACTCGCGCTCCATCCGCAGCCCGCCGGGGTTGAGGATCTGGTCGCCGTCGATGACCACGGCGTTCTCCAGCGAACCGCCGCGCGCCAGGCCGGCCTTGCGCAGCGCCTCGACCTCATGGGCGAAGCCGAAGGTGCGGGCGGCCATGATCTCGTTGCGGAAGGGTTCCTCGTCGACGACGAAGTCCACCACCTGATTGCCGATCACCGGGGTCGGGAAGTCGATCTCGAAGCGCATCTCGTAGCGGTCGCACGGCAGCAGGGCGGCGGTCTTGTCGCCCTCCTGCACCCGGATCGGCTCGAGGATTTCGATATAGCGGACCGGAGCCTCCTGACGGCGGAAGCCGGCGCGGTCCAGCAGCTGGACGAACTGCAGCGCCGAGCCGTCGAGGATCGGCAGCTCGGGCCCGTCCACCTCGACCACGGCGTTCGACACGCCCAGGGCGGCGAAGGCGGCCATCAGATGTTCGATGGTCGACAGGCGAACGCCGGCGGCGTTCTCGATCATCGTATTCAGGCGCGCGTCGACGACGGCCTCGCCCGAGACCGGGATGCGGTTGTCGCGGTCGGTGACGTCGGTGCGCACGAAGACGATACCCGTGCCGACCGGCGCCGGGCGCACGGCCAGACGCACGCGGTCGCCCGTGTGCACGCCCACGCCGGCGATGATCGCGGGCGCGACGGTCGTCTTCTGGTGATGGTCGTTGCGGACCGGCAAAACTCAAACTCGCTTCAACTTGCGCCCCGCCTCTGCGTGCGGAGTTCGCCCCACGAACCGTCTACCGGCGTGGGAGCCAGCGGAAAATGAAAGTCGGGTTTCGGATTGTTTCGTTAACGGGAGGCAGCCGGCGGCGGGCGGCAGGTCCGTTGCGCCTTGTCGCCACCGTGCAAGCGAAAGGGCGGCCCGGAGACCGCCCTTCCCCTGATGTCTGCTGCCTGCTGCCGGAGACCTAGTTGGCCAGACGCCGCAGGAAGGACGGGATTTCCAGATCGTCCTCGGCCTGCCCCTGATCGGGCTCGGGCGTCGGCTGGACCTGGCTGGTCGCGCGCATTTCGGTCGTCCGCGACTGCGGCGCATAGGTCGGCTGGGCCGGCTGGCGCTTG
>NZ_DASWTO010000064.1:0-4974 GCF_036402095.1 Brevundimonas sp.
CTGGCGCGCCTGCGCAGCCAGCTCGACAACCGGGTCTCAGCGCGCCGCTGGTGACGCCCTGAGGAACAGGACGCGCGCGGCGCCATAGTCGCGCGCGTCCAGCCGGTCGTAGCCGGGCGTGTCGATCTCCGGCTCGTCCGAGCCCCGCTCGAACACCACCACCGCCCCGGGCTTGAGCCAGTTCCCCTCCAGCAGCCGGACCAGCGTCTGCTCGCCCAGCCCCTTGCGGTACGGCGGGTCCAGAAACGCCAGGTCGAAGGCCTCGCCGTCGGAGCCCGGCCGCACCCCCAGGTCCGTGGCGCTGCGCCGGTGCACCCGCGTGCGCCCCATGACCCCATAGGCGTCGGCGTTCTCGCGGATCGCGCCCCGCGCGTCCTCATCGGTCTCGACGAACAGGCAGAAGGCCGCGCCCCGGCTGATCGCCTCGAAGCCCAACGCCCCCGACCCGGCATAGACGTCCATCACCCGTGCGCCGTCCAGCGGCTCGGCCCACGCGGCGTGCTCCAGCACGTTGAACACGGCCTGGCGGGCGCGGTCGGACGTCGGGCGCGTGCCCTGCCCCTCCGGCGCGACGATGTTGCGCCCCTTCAGGCTGCCGGCGACGATCCTCATGGGCGCTCCATCAGCGGGATTGGCGCCGCCGTCAACCGGACTTCAGTTGGCCCAGCGCTGCGGCGGGGCCTCGGCGGCCAGGGCGTCGAGCCGGTCCCGCAGCTCGGCCATGAACTCGCTCCTCGAGCCGCTCCACAGCAACGGCTCGCCGACCAGCGCCGTGCAGTTCATCGGCACCGGGGCCACCGCCCCCTTGGGCAGCACCCGCCCGGCGCCCTCGATCCACACCGGGATCACCGGCGCCTCCGGGAAGGCCTCAGCCAGCCGCGCCACGCCGGCCTTCAGCGGAGCCAGGGTTCCGTCCTTGCTCCGTGTGCCCTCGGGAAAGACCAGGATGATCTCGCCCCGCTCCAGCGCCGCCCGCGCCGGGGCCAGCACGTCCTCGCCCCGCGCCACGGACCGCGAGATGGGCGCGATGCCGATGATCCGGCGCGAGAACCAGCTGATCGCCGGATTGGCGAGGAAATAGTCCGCCGCCGCCACCGGCCGCACCTTGTGCAGCAGCCGCGCGGGAAAAAGGCTCAGCAGCATGAAGGCGTCCATGTGGCTGTTGTGGTTGGCCACGACGATCGCCGGCCCGCCCTTCGGCAGCCGTTCCGGATTGCACACGTCCATGCCCGTCATGAAGCGCACGAGCGGGCGCGCGATCAGCGTAAGGAACAGCATCCGCGTCGGCCCGAACGGCCGCGCCGCCCGGTCAGTATTTGTCGAGGGCATAATAGGCCATCAGGTGAAAATAGAGCGGCGCGGTGAAAGTCAGGCTGTCGATCCGGTCCAGCAGACCCCCATGCCCCGGGATCAGCCGGCTGGTGTCCTTGACGCCCAGATCGCGCTTGACCGCGCTCATGGTCACGTCGCCGGCGAAACCCGCCACCGGTAGCAGCAGGGCGAGGATCAGCACCGGATAGCCGGTCATCGGCGTGAACACCGGGACCAGCAGCCAGATCAGGGCCCCGGTCAGAATCCAGCCGCCGATGAAACCCTCCCACGTCTTGTTCGGGCTGACCGTGGGGGTGATCTTGCGGCGTCCCAACAGCTTGCCGCAGCAGTACTGCAGCACGTCGTTGGCCTCGGTGGCGACCAGCAGCAGGAACACCAGGCCCGCCGCCCCGGCCGCCCCGCCCTCGTCCCCGGTCCGCATCAGCAGGGGGATGACGCCGAGATTGTAGACGCAGACGATCACCGCCCAGGTGATGGTCGCCACCGTCGCCAGATAGGCCTTGGTCTGCCCGCCGATGGCCATCAGGAACGGAATGGCGAGGAAGAACCACACCGGAATGGCCACCAGATAGACGCCGTACCAGCCCGCCGCCACCAGACCGAACGACAGCGGAACCGACAGATAGGCGAACAGCACCACCAGCCGGTCCTCGCGCCGCAGCGGGGCCAGCGACAGGAATTCCCTCAATGCGATGAAGGCGATGGCTGCGAACAGCAGGGTCACCGCGATCCAGCCGAGCGCCAGCGAACCGGCCAGAAGGGCGATCATGACCCACCACGACCACACCCTGAGGCGCAGCTCGCGCCAGTCTCCGGCGGGTTTCAGCACCGGCAGGATCAGCACCAGGGCCGAGGCGAGCAGCAGCACGGCGAACACGGCGCCGAAGCCCCACAGCAGTGGCGGCCGCACCTGGTCGAGTCCCGCTGTCACCGCCTCGATCATGGCCTAGAGTGCCTTCTGGAATCGCTACCGGGGGGCAGTATGGCGCAGTTGGCCGAAAACACGCATCCCTTGCGCTCGACGGCCCTGCACGTGGCCTTCGCCTTCGTCGCCATGGGCGGCTGGGCGGCCTTCGCCAACCGGGGTCACGGACCCGAAGCGATGCTGCCGGCTTTCGCCGTCCAGGGCGCGCTGTCGGCCCTGATCACCCTGGTGATGAAGCGTGGCCTTGAAGCGGGCCATGCCCGGCTGACCGGCCTGCCGGCCCGCCTGCTCCCGCCCCTGATCAGCTGCACGGCCATCGGGGCGCTGCTGTTCGCCGTCCATGGCCTCGCCGGCACGCCCGAGGTGATCCGCACCATCGCCGTGCCGTGGACGGTCTCGACCCTGTACGCCTTCGTCTACGTCGCCAGCCTGGAGCGCGTCCGATGACCGACAGCCGCAGACCCCTGAAGTCCCGCGGCGCGGGCTGGGCCCGGGCCTTGGCCGCCGGCCTGGCGCGGGCCGGCGCCCGCCCCGACCTGATCTCGGCCTCCAGCGTGGTCTTCGCCATCGCCGGCGCGGCGGCCTTCTGGCTGTCGGCCGAGGCCGCGGGCTGGCTCCGATCCGTCCTGCTGGTCGCCGCCGGCGCCTGCATCCAGCTCAGGCTGCTCGCCAATCTGCTGGACGGCATGGTGGCGGTCGAGCACGGCCGGGGCGGCCCCCTCGGTCCGGTCTGGAACGAGGTTCCCGACCGCATCGCCGACGCCCTGTTCCTCGTCGGCGCCGGCTACGCCCTGCGCCACGTCAGCCCCGACCTCGGCCCCCTGCTCGGCTGGCTGGCGGCCGTGCTGGCCGTTCTGACCGCCTACATCCGCGAACTCGGCCGGGCGCTCGGCTACGAGGCCGACTTCGCCGGACCGGGGGCCAAGCCGCACCGCATGGCCGCCCTGACCGCCGGCTGCCTGCTGGCGGCGGCCGAGCCGCTGTGGCGGGCCGGGCCGCCGATGCTGTTGCTGACGCTCGGTCTGATCGTCGCCCTCGCGGCCGTCACGGTCGTGCGGCGCACGATGCGGCTGGCGACGCGGCTGCGCGCGGCCTGAGCCTAGGGCTTGCGGGGCCCGCGCGGGCTGCCCCGGCCGCCAGCGGGACCGGCCCCGGGACGCGGGGGCCGCGATCCTCCGGGCGGATTGCTCCGCGTGCCGCCGCCGCGCTTGAAGCCGCCGGTCGGCCCTTCGCCGCGTGGCGCCGGGGCTCCCTCGCGTGGCTTGAACGGCCGCTTCGGTCGATCGCCGTCCGCCGCCGGCTTGCCGCCGAACGACCGCCCGGCTTCGGAGCGCGGTCCGGTCCGGGGCTTGTCGATGAACTGGTCCTCGCGCGGCTTGAACGCGCGTTTGGGCCGATCGCCGCCGGCGGCGGCCTCCCCATCCGGACGGGCGCGCGGCTTGAACTCCCGTTTCGGATGCTCGAACTTCGGCGAGGCCTTGGCCCAGCCGGGCTTCTTCTGCGGACGGGCGGCGCGCTCGGCCGCGGCCTCCGCGGCCGCGCCGGCGGCGCGGACCCGGCTCGGCTTGCGCGACGGGTCCGAGATGGCCGAACCCGAGCTTCCCTTGACGATCGGCGTCGAAATGCGTCGCCCCGGAATCGGCGCCGGCGTCGCCACCGTATTGCCGGTCGGCAGGTTCTCGGGCCGGATATGTTCGGCCAGCAGTTCGCGGATCACGCGGGGCCCCACCTCCTCGACCGATCCCGTCGGCAGCGTGCCCAGCTGGAACGGCCCGTAGGCCAGGCGGATCAGCCGGTTCACGGTCAGGCCGAGGTGCTCCAGCACCTTGCGCACCTCGCGGTTCTTGCCCTCGGTGATCGAGACGCTGATCCACAGGTTGGCCGACTGCTTTTCGTCGTCGCCGCCCTTGGCCTTGTCCAGGGTCGCCTCGATCGGACCGTAGCGCACGCCGTCCACGGTGACGCCGTCCTTCAGCGTGTCCAGCTGCGACTGGGTCACCCGCCCACGCGCGCGGGCCCGGTACTGACGCACCAGCTCCGTCGACGGCAGTTCCAGCGCCCGGCTCAGTTCGCCGTCGTTGGTCAGCAGCAGCAGCCCCTCGGTGTTGAGGTCCAGCCGCCCGACCGAGATCACCCGCGGCAGGCCGCTCGGCAGGGCGTCGAACACCGTCGGCCGCCCGGCCGGGTCGGTGTGCGAGGTCAGCAGGCCCGCCGGCTTGTGATAGCGCCATACCCGCGTCGCCTGGGCCGAGCCGATCGGCTTGCCGTCGACGGTGATGACGTCGTCGCGCGTCACCAGCGTCGCGGGCGTGTCGAGGATCTTGCCGTTCACCGCCACCTTGCCGAGACCGATCAGCCGTTCGACCTCGCGGCGCGAGGCGATGCCCGCCCGGGCCATGGCCTTGGCGATGCGTTCGCTGCGTTTGGGTCCCTCATCCGCCTTGGCGGCGCCCTTTCCATCCTTGTTGAAAGGCTTGCCGCCCGCCCCGCCGGAAGACTTGCCCGCGGGCTTGCCGAAGGATTTGCCCCCCCTGGGGGGGCCTCGATCGTCCGCGCCCTCGGCGCGCTTGACGTACGGTTTGCGGGGGCCGTCGCGGTCGCCGTCTTGACGCGGGCGCGGCTTCTTGTCGTTGTCTCGGGGATGGCTGGCCATGATGAGCGGTTCATGCACATGGCCTTGGCCTGTGCGCAAGCGGCGGCGGACGCGGGAGAGACTC
>NZ_DASWTO010000065.1:0-10057 GCF_036402095.1 Brevundimonas sp.
CCTCGACTATTCCCACGCCGAGGATATCGCCGGCCTGATCGGCCAGTACATCCACGGCAACGAACCCAGCCACCACTCGGCCTACGCCTATGTCTTCGCCGGGGCCCCGTGGCGGACCCAGGCGCGGCTGAAGCAGATCATGGACAGCCAGTACCGCGCCGCGCCCGACGGCCTCAGCGGCAACGACGACGTCGGCCAGATGTCGGCCTGGCTGATGTTCACCGCCATGGGCTTCTATCCGGTCACGCCGGGCTCGGGTCAGTACGTCATCGGCCGGCCGTTCACCGACCGGACCGTGCTCAATCTCGCCAACGGCCGCCGCTTCACCATCGCCACCGAGGGCCTGTCCGACGACCACCCCTACATCCAGTCCGTCACCCTGAACAGCCGTCCGCTGGACCGGACGTGGATCGGGCATGACGAGATCATGGCCGGCGGCGAGTTGCGCTTCGTGATGGGGGCGGAGCCGAACAGGGCTTGGGGCGCGGAGGCGGAGGCGCGGCCGTATTCGATGAGCGAGTACACCCGGTGAGTCGAGGCGCCGCGCGCGGAGGACGGCTCCGGCGTCGGACGTTCGAGGCGCTCGAGCCCTGTGCCCGGCCGCAAGGCCTGTCCTCCGTTAATCGGGTTATCGTTGCTCTTATTCTGGTCGCGGGCGCCTGTGCGGTTCTGGAAACCGAGCCCTTGCTGGACCGGTTCAGCAGCACTTTCATCACCATCGAATTGGGGCTCGGCGTAGCGTTCGCGATCGAGTATCTCGCGCGGCTCTGGGTCGCGCCGGAAGCCGACCCGACCCGAAGCGCCTGGCGTCAACGCCTGCGGTTTGCCCTCTCTCCCGCAAGCTTGACGGACCTTCTGGCGATTGTCGCGTCCTTGTCCTTTGTCGGTGGGTCGAGTGCACTCCTGCTCCGCCTTGTCCGGCTGGCGCGGCTTGTAAGGTTGGCCAAGCTCGGGCGTATGTCCCGCGCACTGGATCACATGATCGAAGCGGTGTCGTCGAGACGGGATGAACTGTTGCTGAGCCTGCTCGGCGGGCTGATTTTGTTGGTGATTGCGGCGACAGGCCTCTACCTCGTGGAAGGGCACGTTCAACCTGAAAAGTTCGGCAGCATCCCACGCGCGCTGTGGTGGGCAGTCGCGACGATGACGACCGTGGGTTATGGCGATGTCTACCCCGTAACCGTGCTTGGCAAGCTGTTCGCTTCGGCGATCGCAATTGTAAGCATTGGACTGGTCGCCATGCCGACCGGCATCCTCGCCGCCGCCTTCAGCGACGCCATGGAGCGACGCCGGCGGTCAGCGTCGGACCGCTGAAGGGCTCGAACCCCTGTTCCCCACGAACCCCCTCAGCACATTCGCCTCCGTGCTCAGCACCATCCGGTCCAGGTCCACCCGCTTCGGCTCGGCGAACATCAGGAAGTAGTATTTCATCTGCTCGGACCACCAGTAGCCGGGGCAGTTGTCGCCGTGGGTCATCGGCCGGGTGGTGATGTCGGCCAGCGAGGTGTAGCCCCAGGCCGCCTTCGAGGTGGCCTTCATGTTGCGGTAGTGGATCGCGGTCAGCGCCCGATAGCGCTCGTCGCGGTCGCCCAGCCACAGGTTCAGGCAGGCGTCGGCGAACTCCGGACGCAGGCCGGTGCGCTTGCCGCGCGCCGTCCCCGTCGTCACGTCGATCGATTCCGGAATGATCGTGTAGCGCGCCTGCATCGCCTCATAGCTGGCGAGGAAGTCGTCGCCCTCGGCCTTGAACCCCGCCTGGCCCAGCAGCCCGGCCAGATAGCCGCCCAGCACCGTCTGCGACGTCCCGGTGACCGCGCCGGTCTCGTAATCGACCATCGGGAACCACAGCCGGCCGTCGTAGCGCCGGCCCTGATGCGCGACCATGGCCGCCAGGCATTCCTCGGCCCAGCCCTTCATCTCGGCGTCGCCGAACAGTTCCCAGCTGTCCCACAGGTATTCGTAGAAACTGTCCGCATAGACGTCGATCGAGGCGTTGCGACTGATGAACTCGCCCGTCTCCGCATGGATGTTGGCCGCCATCAGGCCGATGTCCGAGCGCCGGTCCAGCGCGTGCTTCATCGCCCGCCTGGCCGCCGCATAGTAGCGGCCGTCCCCCGTCAGCTGGCCCAGCACCCCGAACTCGGTCGCATAGGTGCCGATCTCGGCGAGATTGGTCTCCGGATCGCGCACGGCCCCCGTCCTCAGGTTCACATAGCGGTACGGCAGGCCGTGGGGCGAGGCGTCGAACGCCTTCAACAGCCTGTCGGCCAGATCACGCGCCTTGCCGAGCAGAACCGGATCGCCGCAGGCCAGGTGCGCCGACAGCAGGCCGCCGACCAGCCGGATATTGGTCTCGAACACCTGGGAATAGCCGTCGATGTCGAAGTCGAGGCTGGATTTGACCCAGTCCACCCCCTGCCGGAACTCGTCGTCCAGCTCCATGATCCAGAGCGTGTCCAGCGCCTCGACCAGCGACAGGCCGAGGTCATGACCCTCGATGAAGAACGACTGCGCCGTCCCGCTGACCGGATTGATCTCGTCCTTGCCCCACGCCCGGTCGACGTAGTGGTCCCAGGCCCATTTGAACTCGGCCTTCACGTCGGCCCCGAGCGCCGTCCAGTCTTCTGAGCGCGCGGCGGCGGGCAGGCCCGCAGGCCGGCGAGAACGGATCCGCCCATCAGGGCGAGGGCGTGGCGGCGGTGCGGGGTCGATCGGATCATGCGTCACCGTATCCCGATGACGTCCCGCTGCAACCGCTCAGCTCAGCCCCGGCTGGCCGCCAGTCTCGGCTCGCTGCCCATCCACGGCGGCTCCGGCATGGCGCGCCGCGCCGCGGCCTGGGCGCGCGTCCACTGTTCGTGCAGGTCGGTGAAATAGGCGTCGTCCTGCTCCAGCCGGCGCACGTCGCCGCTCAGGAATCCGCGCCGCAGGGTCAGCATGTCGAACGGCGCCCCCACCGCCACGTTCGAACGCATCGTGGTCGAGAACGAGATCAGCCCCAGCTTGACCGCCTCGGCCAGCGGCGCGTCGTACGCCAGCCCGCTCTCGAGGATCGGCTTGCCGTATTTCAGCTCGCCGATCTGCAGATAGGGCGTATCGCGCCCGCACTCGATGAAATTGCCTTGGCTGTAGATCAGGTACAGCCCCATCTCGCCGCCGGCGATCTGGCCGCCCAGCAGCATGCTGGCCGAGGTGTTGAGGCTGTCCGCCTGCATGGCCGGGGCGATCGACAGCCGCGTCTCGCGCAGGGCGTGGCCCAGCAGCTGGGCGCAGCGGAACAGCGTCGGCGCCGTCTCCAGCGTCTCGGAGGGCTCGCCGACCTTCAGGTGCACCCCCTCGCGGGCCATGGCCAGGGCGGTCTGGGTCACCGACAGATTGCCGGCCGTGCAGACGCCCAGCACCCGCTCCCCGGGCCGGTCGATGACGTGCAGCTTGCGATAGGACGAGATGTTGTCGACCCCCGCGTTGGTCCGGGTGTCGGCGATCATCGCCAACCCCTCCTCGACCAGCATGCCCACGCAGTAGGTCATGCGACGCCTCGACTCAGGCCTGCATCCGTCATCCGCCGACGGTAACAGATTCCCCCGCTCGTCGATCCCGCCCTTATGCCTGCTGCTGGCTCTGTTGCATGTCGGCATCACGCACGGTCAGCCTGACCGCCAGCCGTTCGCCGCCGCCGCCGTAGCTGGCCCCCCGCACCGGCGCGGCGCCGAGATAGTCGAGCCCCGTCGCCACCCGGACGTAGCGGTCGGTCGGGCAGACGCCGTTGGCCGGATCGAAGCCGACCCAGCCCAGGTCATCGACCCAGGCCTCGGCCCAGGCGTGCGCCGCCTCCTGGTCGTGGGTGTCCTGACGCAGCAGATGGCCCGAGACATAACGCGCCGGCACGCCCATCTGCCGGGCGCAGGCGATGAAGACATGGGCGTGGTCCTGACAGACGCCGCGCCCCAGGGCCAGCACCTCGGCGGCGGTGTGGGTCGGCGTCGTCACCCCGACCTCGAAGGCGACCGAGCCGTGGATCGCCGCCATCAGCCGGTGCATCCGGTCCAGCGGCGGATGCGCCGAAAATTCCGAGGCGAACACCGAGATCAGCTTGTCCCGCCGCGTCAGGGCGGTGTCGCGCAGGAACACCAGCGGCGACAGCGTCTCCTGGTCCGGCGGCACGACCCCGGCGGTGTCGCTGGTCAGCACCTCGCCCGACACCCGCACCGTCAGGCTCGGCGTCGGCTGTTCGGTGTAGAGGGTGTGCACGACATTGCCGAAGGCGTCCTCCGAGCGGTGCAGGCGGGCGTCGACGTCGGTCTCCACCTGCCAGTGCCGCACCTGCTGCGCTTCGCTGGAGCGCGGGGTCAGCCGCAGGGTCTGGATGATGAAGCGCGCGGCCCGGTCGTAGGCATAGGTCGTGGCGTGGTCGATCTGGATGCGCACGCGTCAGCTCAGGTACTGGTCATGGATGGCCTGCCCCAGCCGGGCGTTCTCGGCGAGGAAGGCCTGGATGTATTCGTGCAGGCCGGACTGGAAGATGGCCTCGATGCGCGAATTGTCGAACGATCGCATCCGGTCCGCCGCCAGCCGCTGCGCCGGTCCGCGCCGCCCGTAGTCGTTGGCCAGCCGTTCCAGATAGCGCACGATCGAGGCCTGGCAGCTGGCCAGGGAACGCGGCATCTGCCGGTTCAGCACCAGCAGATCGGCCACCAGCCACGGCTTGACGCTGTCCCGGTAGACCCAGCGATAGGCCGTCAGCGCCGACACCTCCCGCAGCAGCGTGGTCCACTGGAAATAGTCCAGCTGCCCGCCGACCCGCTCGCCCTCCGGCAGCAGCAGATGGTATTTCACATCCAGCAGCCGCGCCGTGTTGTCGGCCCGTTCGATGGCCGCGCCGAGGCGCAGGAAATAATAGCCGTCGTTCCGCAGCATGGTCCGCGAGGTCGCGCCCTCGACGGCCAGCGTCATCGCCTTCACCCACTCCAGGAAGCGCGTGAAGTCGTCGCGCCGGGTCGGCTGGCCCTGCTCCGCCAGACCGTTCCACGCCCCGTTGATGGCTTCCCACAGTTCGATGGTCAGGGCGGTGCGCACCGACCGGGCGTTGGTCCGCGCCCGGGTGATGCAGGCGGCGATCGACGACGGGTTCTCCGGCGAGAAGGCGAGGTACTCCCGCACCGACTTCTCCGTCGGCGACCGGCCCAGCGCCTTGGGCGCGCCGGCGCTGGCCAGGGCGCTGGCCCAGACCGTCCCGGCGTCGCCGTCGCCGCGCGTGGGAATGGCGGCCAGGCGGATCGTCGCCTCGAGGATCCGCGCGAGGAAGTCCGCCCGCTCGATATAGCGGCCGGTCCAGTACAGGCTGTCTGCGGTTCGGCTCAGCATGGAAGACCCGCCTCCCTTCTCCCCTCGGCGGAGAAGGTGGCTCGCCCAGCGAGACGGATGAGGGGGCCGCCCGCTTCGGTCTGGATTTTGGGAGAGTCTGCGAACCGGCGCAGCCCCCTCATCCGGCCGGCTCCGCCGCCCACGTTCTCCCCCGGGCGGAGAAGGACTGTTCTGCGCGTACCCTCAAACATCCAGCACCCAGGTGTCCTTGGTTCCGCCGCCCTGGCTGGAGTTGACCACCAGCGAGCCCGGCTTCAGCGCCACCCGCGTCAGCCCGCCGGGCGCCACCTTCACCCCCTCGTGGCTCGACAGAACGAACGGCCGCAGGTCGACGTGCCGGGGGGCCAGCTCGCCGGCCTTGTCCAGCGTCGGCGCTGTCGACAGCTGCAGTGTCGGCTGGGCGATGAAGTCGTCGGGATCGTTGATCAGCCGCTTGCGGAACGCCTCGATCTCCGTCTTCGACGCCGCCGGCCCGACCAGCATGCCGTAGCCGCCCGAGCCGCCGACCTCCTTGACCACCAGGTCGCCCAGATTGGCCAGCACGTGCTTCAGCGCCTCCGGCTCGCGGCACCGCCATGTCGGCACGTTCTTCAGGATCGGCGCCTCGCCGGTGAAGAAGCGGATGATCTCCGGCATGTAGGTGTAGACCGCCTTGTCGTCGGCCACGCCGGTGCCGACCGCATTGGCCAGGGTCACCGTCCCCTCCTGATAGGCCGTCATCAGCCCGGGCACGCCCAGCGCCGAGTCCGGCCGGAACGTCAGGGGATCGAGGAAGTCGTCGTCGATCCGGCGATAGACCACGTCGACCTGCTGGCGTCCCTGCGTCGTGCGCATGAACACCTTGCCGTCGTCGACGAACAGATCCCGCCCCTCGACCAGATCGACCCCCAGCTTGTCGGCCAGGAAGCTGTGTTCGTAATAGGCCGAGTTGAACGGTCCGGGGGTCAGCACGACGATGACCGGATCGCTCCCCGCCGCCTCCGGCGCGCACGCCCGCAGCGACGCCAGCAGCATGTCGGCGTAGGTCTCGACCGGCCGAACCGGATAGTCGGCGAACAGGTCCGGGAACAGCCGCATCATCATCTCGCGGTTCTCCAGCATGTAGGAGACCCCTGACGGCGTGCGGCAATTGTCCTCCAGCACGTAGAAGCCGTCCTCGCCCGTGCGCACCAGATCCACCCCGGCGATCTGCACCCACACCCCGCGCGGCGGGCGGCGGCCCTGCATCTCCGGCGCATAATGCGGATTGGTCAGCACCAGTTCGGCCGGCAGCACTCCGGCCTTGAGACACTCCTGCGGTCCGTAGATGTCCGCGAGGAACAGGTTGATGGCGTTGACCCGCTGGACCAGCCCCGCTTCCAGCCCGGCCCATTCCGCGGCCCCGATGATGCGCGGCACGACGTCGAACGGAATCAGCCGTTCGCTGGACTCGGCGTCGCCATAGACGGCGAAGGTGATGCCCATGCGGCGGAAGAACAGCTCGGCCTGGCGCGAGCGCGATTGCAGCAGGCCGTCGGGCGCGTCGGCGATCCAGCGCGCCAGCCCCCGGTAGCTCTCCCGGACGTCCGCCCCATAGGCGGCCGCGTCTCCTGACATCTCGTCGAAGGCCATGCCGCTCCCGCTGCAGGTGAACCACAAGCGTGGCCCTATAAGTTACGCGCGCGCAACAGGATTGTTGCACCGCCGCGAGCGTCTCTGACACCTTCGTGAGCGCGGCGGTCGGCCGGAACATCCCCGGTCAGGCCCGGTTTTGCAGTCCCATCCAACGGAGTGCAGGACCATGCAGAATCCCTTCCGTCACGAAGAACACCGAGGGCGACCCGATCACGACGACCGCATGTCGCAGGGCGGCGACGGGCGCGGCCAGCGGCCCGAGGAATATCGCACCTGGGGCGGCGGCGACGGTGGCCGCGTGGCCGAGGCCTTCCGCGGCCAGGGCCACGACCAGCAGCGCGAACACTCCGGCGCCTCGGGCTGGGGCTACGGCCAGAACCAGCCGAGCCAGTATGGCCAGGGCATGTCGACCCCCTACACAGGCGACCGCGGCCCCGGAGGCCCCTACGGCCCGGGCGGCTATCAGTCGGGGCCACAGGCCTATGGCGCGGGGCCGCAGTTCGGCCAGGACACCGGCGTGACGCGCAACCCGTCCTACGGCCAGCCCGGCTATGGTCCGTCCTCCTACGCCTCGCCGATGGATCAGGGCTACGGCGCCCCCAGCTACGGCGGCCAGAACTACGGCGCCCAGACCTATGGCGGCCAGACCTATGGCGGCCAGGGTTTCCCCAGCCACGCCTACGCCCCGGGCTCCCAGATCTGGGAAGGCTCCGGCCGCGGCATGGGCGGCCAGAGCCACCAGCACCACGAGTTCGAGCCGGACTATCTGCACTGGCGCGAGCAGCAGCTGTCGGCCTTTGACAAGGACTACAGCGACTGGCGCAACGAACGCCGCCAGAAATTCTCGGCCGACTTCGACACCTGGCGTCAGAACCGCCCGCGCGTCCAGGCCGAGAACCCCATCGTCGGCGACATCTCCGACGGCGGTGACGGCCGCGGCGGCGAACAGGCGGCCCGCAAGCGCTAGGCGCCTGTCCATGTAGCGAAAGGGCCCGGCGGCGACCGCCGGGCCCTTTTTCACGTCCGCTCCCGCGCCCCGGTCATCGCATAGCAGCTGGCCCGTGTCGGCCTCTGTCCCAGCGGATCGCCGTACGCCGCCCGGATCGAGCAGACGTCCGCCGGGCTCAGCTGGCCCTTCCAGCGCTCCGGGTTGCAGTAGTTCATGATCGAGGCGGCGTCGTAATAGGTCTCGTCGGCCACCTCCGGCTCCGGCGTGCTCATCCGCGCCACGCAGTCCGGCGCGCGGGGGCTCACGTGGTCGTGCGAGAAGCCCAGCGCGTGCCCCAGCTCGTGCAGGGCGTCGGCGTAGAAACAGCCCTCCCGCCCGACGCTCCCGCGCCGCCCGCAGATGCGGTTGGTGACCAGGTATTCGGCGTTCAGCGTGATCGTCCCGCCGCGCACCAGATTGACCCCCAGATGGCTGGCCGAGGCGAACAGCTCCGGATCGTGGTCGATGCGGATCGGGATGCGCCGGCCCGGCCCTGACGTGGGGCTGCCGGCGCAGTCCGCGCGGATGTCGAACTCGACCCTGGCCACGGCCTCCCAGGCCGCCGCCGCGTCCATCACCTTCGCCCGCGCCCAGCCGTCCGCTTCGGCCGGCGCCTGGAAGCACATCGGCACGACCCCGTCCGGCCACATGTCGGCCTCGGCCGGCGGCGGCGCCATCGGCGGAGGCGGCGGCGGCGGCGGTGGAGGGGGCGGAGGTGGAGGGGGTGGCGGCGGCGCATAGACCGGCGGCGGCTCCTGCCGGAATAACGCGCACCCCGCCAGCGGCGCGGCGGCCAACCCCGCCAGCATCAACAGCAGAACGACCCTGAACCGGTTCATGCCCCGTCCCTTCATGCCCAGCGCGTGTCCGTCAGCGTCAGCGTCAGCTCGATCCACGCCGCCCGCGCCCCGGGCCGCCCCGCCGCCGGGTCCAGGTCCTCGGCGAACACCGTCACCGTCGCCGGCCCGTCGCCGGCGGCCAACAGGTTCAGCACCTCCTCGCCGAACCGGAACGGCAGCACATACGGCCCGCGATGGCCGTGATGCCCGCCCGGCTCCGGCAGGTGCACGAAGGTCGGCGACGAGCCCAGCGCGCGCTCGCGCCCGCCGCTCGTCATGCGGATCTCCAGCGACCGGTCCTCCAGCGCCGCCTCGCGCGCATAGGCCACCGCCCCCTCGCCCGAGATCATCAGGGTGTCGTCGGCCTCGCGCATCCGCGCCACCGCCGCCTCCGGCAGCGTCAGGCTGACCCGGTCGGCCCCCGACGCCGCCTCCGCCCGCACCGTCCAGCTCTGCCCGCCGGTCGGAACCCGCCGGGTCACGCCGGGCGGCCCCGGCTCGGGCACGCTGAACACCGGGAAGGGATACAGCCGGTCGTAGTCGTAGCCCAGCGGCCGCGTCTCCAGGCTCGCGCCCACCGCCAGGTCTCCCACCGGCCGCCCCTCGACATCGACGAAGCCGGTCACCGTCCGCGCCGTCCAGTCAGCCGGATACAGGTCCCGCCCCCGGGCCCCGTGCCAGGTCGCCCACACCCGGTCGACATTACTGTGGTGCAGCCAGAACATCGGGTCCACGGCCGAGGTCCGCGGGTGCTTCATCGCTCCGCCGATCAGCTGGTGGATGTGGTTGTGGCCGTAGCCCTCGACCATCCCCGCCCCTTCCGGCAGCTTGCCGCAGAAGGTCGGGAAGTCGTCGGACGCCAGCTTCGCCGTATAGGGCGACTCCGCCCACCGCGCCGCCGCGAAGTCCAGCTCATCGACGCCCCTCGCCCGGTTGCGCTCGTACAGGGGCGACTCCCGGTCGCAGACCCACGCGGGCAGGAACCGGTGCTCCTGCCAGTCCCAGTAGGGCATGGCGAAGGCGTCGTGCCCGGTCAGCCGCGCCACGATCCGCTCCATGTGGACCACCTGCTGCCGGTGCCACGGCAGGAACAGGCCGTTGTTGTGCTGGGAATCGCGGTGGTGGATCTGGCTCTGTCGCGCCCACGACAGGCCGTCGTTGCGCCGCTTCATCAGCCGCACCGCCTCGCCGAACGCGACCACGTCGTCGCTGGTCGCGGTCAGCTCGCCCGCGCCCTTGCGGATGCGCACCG
>NZ_DASWTO010000066.1:0-3987 GCF_036402095.1 Brevundimonas sp.
CACTGGGAGCACGAGAAGATCAACCGCTTCATGGCCGACGACGACCGGCCGGTGCCGTTCGAGCGGATGATCTTCCTCGGCGACGGCGACACCGACGTGCCGACCATGAAGATGATGCACACCAAGGGCGGCTTCTCGATCGCCGTCTACGATCCGCGCAACTCGGAGCGGGACCAGCAGAAGATCTACGGCCTGATCTCGGAGGACCGGGTCAATTTCGTCGCCGCCGCCGACTACCGCGAGGGTTCGGCCCTGGACCTGATCGTCAAGGGCCTGATCGGCCGTATCGCCATCAACGCGGGGACGCTGTCGGCGGTGTAGCGGGCTGATACTGGATGGTGGCGAGCAGGGCGGCGATCTCCTCCCGGGTGAAGATGACGCCGGGCCCATTGTTATAGTTGAGCGAAAAACCGACCTCGCTCTGGGCGCGGAGCGCCGCCTCGCCGGACATGCCGAGCAGGGGCACCTCCTGACCGAACGCGGCGGGGGCCAGTTCGGGGCGCGTGAAGGCGAATATCACGGTCTGCCCTTCGATCTCGCCCGCGAACACCCGCAGCGGCACCCGACCCGGCGCGCCGGACCGCTGGTGCTCGGCCGCGGCGTCGAGGCTGGCCTGCTCGACGCGGACCCAGACTTCGCCGTTCAGGAAACTGATCAGAAAGGCGTGGCGCTTGCCCTCATCCTCCATGGCGGCCGCCAGATTGGCCTCGATGACTTCCGGCGACCATTGGGGAGGCGCCGAGGACTGGGCGGCGACGGATGCGGCCAGGGACCATGCGGCGGCGACGGCGAGAGACAGCAGTTTCATGCCGCGATCCAGACCATGCCGGATGCCGGTGCGCAAGGTTCCGCGCCGGCCTGCCTCAGCGACCGCCGGCCCGCATCAGGGCGGCGCGGGCGGAGGCGAGGCGGGACGGCACCAGCCCGCGCAGGGAGGCGGCGGCGCCGAGGCGTTTGACCCCCGCTTCCTGGCCCTTGCGCCAGATCACCTGGGCCTCGACGGCGGTGGCCTGGACGACGTCGACGACCACCACCCGCTCCGGCAGGGCGAGGTTGCGGTCCAGCCGCAGCCGGGCGCCGGAGCCGGACTGGTCGAGGATCAGGCAGGCCAGCTCCAGACCGGGCGCGATGACGACCCCGCGCATATTGGCGGGCGAGCGGGGCTCGAGTCTGCGGTCGTCCGGCCTGTTCATCGCGCGATGGATACCGGCTGACGGTTTCGATCCAGTTTCACGGTGACGCTTGCCCCTACGCCGCCGGACAGCATGCGGCGGGTGATGCGCTCGAAATACTGGATGAAGCCGGCGAGACGGCGGCGCTCCGCCTGCGGCAGATCGTCCGCGGCGACGCCGAGCAGATCGGCCTCCTGCTGGCTGCGCCAGTCGAGCACGACCTCGAAGCCGGGGGCCTGCAGGAACAGGACGGCGTCGAAGCGGGCGGCGAACGCGGCGTAGGGCCCGGCGACGAAGCCGTTGACCGCGCGCCGCCATGCGCCGTCGGGGTCCTGCTCGCGCTCGAGGACGTTGACCGGTTCGGCGAGGGCGGCCTCGTCCTCGGGCAGGGCGGCGAGGCACCAGGCGTCGATCAGGATGGCCGACGGCCGGCCGGTGAAACGGCGCCAGCGCTCGACCGGCCGGCGGTCGTCGCCGCGCTTGTCGAAGTCCGGGATCAGGGTCCCGTCGTCCGGACCGGCCGTGGAGAGGCGGTCGATCAGGCCCTGGAGCAGGCCCAGGTCGTGGGTCCCCGGCGGGCCGCGGGTGACGAGCAGCGGATGCAGGTCGCGCGCCAGGGCCTCGCGTTCGGCCCGTGTCAGATAGACGTCGTCGATGGAGATCTGGGCGGCGCCGAAGCGTTCGGCGGCGGCGCGGGCGAGGGTGGTCTTGCCGGAGCCCTGCGCCCCGACGATGGCGATCAGCGGGGGGCGGTCCTTCGGTCCATCGGCGATCAGCCGGCCGACCAGATCGACCAGATCCGGGTGCGCGCGGCCCACGGCCGGGTCAGTGCTGGGATTCGGGCAGGCGGACGATCAGGCCGTCGAGATCGTCGCTGACGCGGATCTGGCAGGACAGGCGGCTGTTCGGCTGCACGTTCTCGGCGAAGTCCAGCATCGACTCCTCCATGGCCGAGGCGCGGCCGGTCTCGGCCTGGAAGGCCTCGTCCACATAAACGTGGCAGGTGGCGCAGGCGCAGGCCCCGCCGCAGTCGGCGTCGATGCCGGGCACGTTGTTGCGGATCGCCCCCTCCATGACGGAGAGGCCATTCCTGACCTCGACCACATGCTCGCGGCCGTCGTGCTCGATGTATCTAATCTTTGCCAAGATCAGGCGGCTTCCGTCTTCTTGCGGCTGGGCGAGACCATCAGCTTCTTGGTCTCGGCGATGGCCTTGGCCGGGTTCAGGCCCTTGGGGCAGACCTGGGCGCAGTTCATGATGGTGTGGCAGCGGTAGAGCTTGAACGGATCCTCGAGGTCGTCGAGCCGCTTGTCCGTGGCCTCGTCGCGGCTGTCGGCGATCCAGCGGTAGGACTGCAGCAGGGCGGCGGGGCCGAGGTATTCGGTCTGGTTCCACCAGTAGCTGGGGCAGGAGGTCGAACAGCAGGCGCACAGGATGCATTCGTAGAGGCCGTCGAGCTTCGACCGCTCCTCGGGCGTCTGCAGCCGCTCGGTCTCCGGGTCCGGCTCGTCGGACTGGAGCCAGGGCTGGATCGAGTCGTACTGGGCGTAGAACAGGGTCAGGTCGGTGACCAGGTCCTTGACCACCGGCTGGTGCGGCAGGGGCGCGATGGAGATGGTCGAGGACGAGCACTCCTCCCAGCCCTTGGTGCAGGCCAGGGTGTTGCGGCCGTCGATGTTCATCGAGCAGGAGCCGCAGATGCCCTCGCGGCACGAACGCCGGAACGACAGGGTCGGGTCGATCTCGTTCTTGATGTGGATCAGGGCGTCCAGCAGCATCGGGCCGTGGTCGTCGGCCGAGACCTCGTAGACGTCCCAGCGCGGATCGGCGTCGACCTCGGGGTCGTAGCGGTAGACCTTGTAGGTCTTGACGTTCTTCGCGCCGGCGGGCGCCTTGTAGACCTTGCCGCGCGTCGGCTTCGAGCCCTTGGGGAGAGTCAGCTGGACCATTAGTAAACCCGCGCCTTGGGCTCGATGTACGAGATGTCGTCCGACATCGTGTAATTGTGCACCGGCCGGTAATCGATCTTCACCGCGTCGCCGGGGACCTTCCAGGCGAGGGTGTGCTTCATCCAGTTCACGTCGTCGCGGTCCGGATAGTCCTCGCGGGCGTGGGCGCCGCGGCTCTCGGTGCGGTTCAGGGCGCCCTCGATGGTGACCAGGGCCTGGTCGATCAGGTTGTCGTATTCGAGCGTCTCGACGAGGTCGGTGTTCCAGATCAGGCCGCGGTCGGTGGTGCGGATGTCGGCGCCGGCCGCGTGGATGGCGCGCAGCTTGGCCACCCCCTCCTCCAGCGTCTTGCCGGTGCGGAATACGGCCGCGTCCGACTGCATGGCGCGCTGCATCTCGATGCGCAGCTTCGCCGTCGGGGTCGAGCCCGAGGCGTGACGGAAGCGGTCGAGGCGGGCGAGATGGGCGTCGGTGGCCGAGGCCGGGGCCGACGGCACGGCCGAGGCCTTGTCGACCACTTCGCCGCAGCGCAGGCCGGCGGCGCGGCCGAACACCACCAGGTCGGTCAGGCTGTTCGAGCCGAGGCGGTTGGCCCCGTGCACCGAGACGCAGGCCGCCTCGCCCACCGCCATCAGGCCGGGCACGACGCTGTCCGCATTGTCGCCGACCTTGGTCAGGACCTCGCCGTGATAGTTCGTGGGGATGCCGCCCATGTTGTAGTGGACCGTCGGCAGCACCGGGATCGGCTGTTTGGTGACGTCGACGCCGGCGAAGATCTTGGCCGATTCCGAGATGCCGGGCAGGCGCTCGTGCAGGATCTTCGGATCGAGGTGGTCGAGGTGCAGGTGGATGTGGTCCTTGTTCGG
>NZ_DASWTO010000067.1:0-33587 GCF_036402095.1 Brevundimonas sp.
CGCCGCTGCAAGGCCCGCGCATCGCGGCGGCGCGGGTTCCCGCCGCCGCCGCCCGCCCGGCGGCCCAAGCGGGCGCGAGCGGGCTGACCGACCTGAGGACCGAGCGCACGGAGTACGGCGTCGACGTCACCTTCAGCCGCTTCGGAGCGGCCTATAACGTCAGCTTCCTGTGCGAGGGCGCGCCGGACTGCGCCGAGGCCGACGCCATCGCCTTCGCCGCCGGGCTGCGGCTGATCGGCGGAGGCGCGTCGTGAGGCGGCTGGCGCTGGCGGGGCTGCTGCTGACGCTGACAGCCTGCGCCCCGGGCGGCTGCCAGCAGACGGGCGCCCCCGAGACGGCCGATCCCAACCCGGACGCCGAGCCCCTGCCCGGCGATCCCGATCCGGCCCCGGCCGCCGAGCCGGAGACCCCGCCCGCCCCCGAACCCGTCACCTGGCCGCACGAGCCGGGCGGCGGCCTCTATCCCGGATCGGGCTCGGGCGCGACCGACGCCACCCTGTGGGCGGCCGGAATGCGCTTCCCGATCGAGGCCGCGCCCGCCTACGCCAATTCGCAGGTCTACGGCTACGGCGGCTTTGCGGCGCCGGGACCGGGGGGCCAGTGCGACGCCCGCAACTACGCCTATCCGTGGCGCGACAATTTCTGCGAGACCCGCTCGTGGACCAACGGCATGTGCCCGGCGGGCAAGGGGCATCAGGGGCAGGATATCCGCCCGGCCACCTGCGAGAAGAAGGTGCATTGGGCGGTGGCGGCCGAAAACGGCCGGATCACCTCGATCGGCAGCTATACGGTGACGCTGCTGGGGGACTCCGGGCGCATCTACCGTTACCTGCATCTCGACATGGCCGGGGTGAACGCCCTGTTCCCGGACGCGGCCTCGC
This sequence comes from Brevundimonas sp., assembly GCF_036402095.1. Taxonomy (GTDB): domain Bacteria; phylum Pseudomonadota; class Alphaproteobacteria; order Caulobacterales; family Caulobacteraceae; genus Brevundimonas. The sequence goes on from NZ_DASWTO010000067.1 coordinate 882, forward strand.
GCACCGTCACCCGCGGCCAGCATATCGGCAAGGTGTCGGCGGACTTCGGCGGCAACGCCACCACCATCCACCTGCATTTCGAGATCAAGGCGGCGGTGGCCAGCGGCGGCGGGGCGACGGTGATGTTCGTGCCGACCTACTCCAGCCTGGTCGACAGCTACGGCCGGCTGCTGAACGGGGCGGCCTGAGCGGTTAGGTCCCGCGCGGCTTGGCCCGGGTGGTGGGTTCGGCCCTGGTCGGGTCCTCGGGCCAGGGGTGCCGGGGGTAGCGGCCGCGCATCTCGGCGCGGACGGCGGCCCAGCTGCCGGACCAGAAGCCGGGCAGATCCTTAGTCACCTGCACCGGACGGCGCGCGGGCGACAGCAGGGCGAGGGTCAGGGGGACGCGGCCGCCGCCGACGGCCGGATGGGCGGTGACTCCGAACAGCTCCTGCACCCGGATATCGACGCGGGGACCGCCCTCCGCGCCGTAGTCGATGGCGGCGGAGCCGAGGGGAGTGTCCAGCCGGGCGGGGGCCAGGTCGTCGAGGGCGCGCTGCCGGTCCCACGGGATCAGGGCGCGGAGACCCTGTTCGAGCGCGGCGTCGGTGACGGCGTCAAGCGCCTGGACGTCCTCAAGCAACGGCCACAGCCAGGTCTCCCGCTCGGCCGAGAGGCCTTCGTCCGACACATCGGGCCAGCCGTCGTCCAGCGTCCGCAGGAAGGCGAGGCGGGCGCGCAGGGCCGAGGCGCGCTCGCCCCAACGCAGGCTGCCCAGGCCGTCACGGTCGACCTCGGCCCTGAGGGCGGCGGCGACCTGGGACCGGTCGGGCGCGCCGACAACCTTCTCGTCGACCGCGATCGCGCCGATGCGGCGGATTCGCTTCAGGACCATGCGGCCGGAGGGCTCGCGCGCCAGCCGGTCTTCGACCTCGAGCCGGTGCTCCAGCGCGGAGGGATCGAGGGGCGCGGCGAGGCGGATGCGGTCGCGGGCGTCTCCGCCGCCGAGCTCGGCCACGGCCAGCCAGGGCTCGCGCGCCAGCGGATCGGTCGGATCGACGAAAGCCCCGCGCCCCGACGCCAGCAGAAACTCGCCCGGTTTCCCGCGCGCCTTCGCCACCCGCTCGGGGTAGGCCTCGGCCAGCAGGGCGCCGGAGTCAGCCTCGCCCCCCTGCCCGCCCCCGGCGGCGCGGGCCCAGCGATCGGCCAGTTTGAGGGCGTCGCGGGCGCGCTGGGAGCGATCGCGTTCCAGGCCGCGCAGGCGCTCGCGCAGGTCGGCATCGGTCCCGCCCAGCCCCGGCTCGGACAGGACGGCGGCGATGCGCGCGCCCAGCATGGCGTCGCCGGCCTCGCCCGCCGCGGCGACCATATGCGCCAGGCGGGGCGGCAGGGGGATGCGGGTCAGGCGGCCGCCATGGTCCGTCAGCCCTCCAGCGTCGTCCAGCGCACCGAGCCGCTGCAGCACCTTGCGGGCCTCGGCGAAGGCGCCGGCGGGCGGCTGATCCAGCAGGGCCAGACCCTCTGTTGTCCGCGCGCCCCAGCGGGCGAGGTCGAGGGCGAAGGCCGTCAGGTCCGCCTCGAGGATTTCCGGGCGCTGGTGCGGGACCAACCCGCGGGTCTGTTCCTCGTCCCACAGCCGGTAGCAGACGCCGGGCTGGGTGCGACCGGCCCGGCCGCGGCGCTGCCCGGCCGAGGAGCGGCTGACGCGGACGGTGGCCAGCCTTGTCAGGCCGCTGGACGGCTCGAAGCGGGGCACGCGCGACAGCCCGCCGTCGATGACCACGCGCACCCCCTCGATGGTCAGGCTGGTCTCGGCCACCGAGGTCGCCAGGACGACCTTGCGGCGCCCCGGCGCGGCCGGTTCGATGGCCCGGTCCTGCACCGCCTTGTCGAGCGCGCCGTACAGCGGCACGACGTCGACGGCGGGATCGCGCAGGCGTTCGTCGAGCCGCCGGGCCGTGCGGTGGATTTCCCCCTGCCCCGGCAGGAAGGCCAGCACCGAACCGGTCTCCTCACCCAGCGCCAGCAGGATCGCCCGCGCCATGGCGTCCTCGAACCGCTCGGCGGCGTTGCGGCCGAGATAGCGGGTCTCGACCGGGAACATCCGGCCCTCGGCCTCGATCACCGGCGCGTCCTGCAGCAGCCTTGAGACGCCGGCGATGTCCAGCGTCGCCGACATGACCAGCAGGCGCAGGTCGTCGCGGAGCAGGCTCTGGGTCTCGCGGGCCAGGGCGAGACCGAGGTCGGCGTCGAGACTGCGTTCGTGGAATTCGTCGAACAGCACCGCGCCGACGCCCTCGAGGCCTGGGTCGTCGAGAATCATCCGGGTGAAGACGCCCTCGGTGATCACCTCGATGCGCGTCCGGGGTCCGATCCGGCTTTCCAGGCGGGTCCGGTAGCCGACCGTCTCGCCGGGGCTCTCGCCGAGCGTCGCCGCCATCCGCCCGGCCGCCGCGCGCGCCGCCAGCCGCCGGGGTTCGAGCACAAGCACCCGGCCGCCGCCGAGCCAGGGCTGATCCGCCAGCGCCAGCGGCACGACGGTGGTCTTGCCCGCGCCGGGCGGGGCGGCGAGCACGACCGCATTGGCCGCGACGAGGGCGGCTTTCAGCGGTTCGAGGACGGCGTGGATGGGCAGCATCTGCTGCGGTCTACCCGCAACGGTCCCGGTCACGAAAGCATCGTCGGCCGTTCATCGATTGGAAACCGCGTTGCCAGCGGGGACAAGCGCCGCTAGCGTCCGCGCCATTGAAGGCGGTCCGGGGAGGACTCGCCGTATTCAGGGGGCGAGACTCTATGTCCGCAGAAGGCCTCAGGCCCAGGGGGAACCGTCTGTTCCTCAAGAAATCCGTAGCCCAGATCCAGAAGGAGGCGGCCAAGAGCGAGCTGAAGCGCTCGCTCGGCCCCATCAACCTGATGAGCCTGGGCATCGGCGCCATCATCGGCGCCGGCATCTTCGTGCTGACCGGTCAGGTCGCGGCCGACTACGCCGGCCCCGGCATCATGATCAGCTTCGTGGTCGCGGGCATCGCCTGCGGCCTCGCCGGCCTTTGCTACGCCGAGCTGGCCTCGACCATGCCGGTGTCCGGCTCGGCCTACACCTACGCCTACGGCACGCTCGGCGAGGTCTTCGCCTGGATCATGGGCTGGCTGCTGGTGCTCGAATACGGCATCGCCGCCTCGACCGTCGCGGTCGGCTGGGCCGGCTATGTGCTGGAGATCGCCAAGGACTTCACCTTCTCCGCCAATCTGTTCCCGGCCATCACCTACGCCGGGCAGGAAGGCGCGCAGTGGGCCACGCCGCTGATCGAGGCGGTGCGGGGCGACACCGGAACGACGCTGCAGATGACCGGGACGTTCAACCTCGTCGCCGCCATCGGCATCGCCGCCGTCTGCGCCCTGCTGGTGCTGGGCGTCAGCGAGTCGGCCAACGTCAACAACATCATCGTGGTCATCAAGGTGATCGTGCTGCTGACCTTCATCGGGGTCGGCGTCTCGTATGTGAACCCGGAGAACTGGGTGCCCTTCATCCCTGAAGCGGACCCGAACGAGCCGGGCCGCTACGGCCTGGGCGGCGTGTTCCGCGGCGCGGCGATCATCTTCTTCGCCTACGTCGGCTTCGAGGCGGTCTCGACCGCCGCGGCCGAGGCCAAGAACCCGTCGAAGGACGTGCCGATCGGCATCCTCGGCGCCCTGTTCGTCTGCACCCTGATCTACATGGCCGTCGCGGCCGTGATGACCGGCGTGGTGCCCTTCGCCGAACTGTCCAGCCCCGCGCCGGTGGCCGTCGCCATCGACCGCATGGACCTGGCCTGGGCGAACTTCGCCGTGCCGTTCGCGGTGGGCGGCGAGCTGAACCTGATCAACTTCATGATCAAGATCGGCGCCATCACCGGCCTGAGCTCGGTCATGCTGGTGCTGTGCTACGGCCAGACGCGCATCTTCTACACCATGGCCCGCGACGGCCTGCTGCCGAAGGTGTTCGCCAACATCCATCCGAAGTTCCGCACGCCCTGGCTCGGCACCATCCTGCTGGGCGCGGTGATCGCGGTCGCGGCCGCCTTCCTGCCCATCAGCCTGCTGGGTCAGCTGGTGTCCTTCGGTACGGCGCTGGCCTTCTCGATCGTCTGCCTGTCGGTGATCTACCTGCGGATCAAGCATCCGGAGCTGGAGCGGCCCTTCCGGGTGCCCGGCGGCATCATCACCGCCCTGCTCGGCATCGCCGCCTGTCTGTTCCTCGCCTGGCAGAATTTCTCGCCGATGATCGAGCAGGCCTTCCCGACCCCGGAGCAGCTGGCCAACGGCGTCGTTCCCGACCCGCTGACGCTGCAGCTGCTGGGTGGCTACGCCCTGATCGGCGCGGTGGTCTACGCCCTCTACGGCTTCTGGCACTCGAAGCTGGCCAAGGGCATCGACATCACGGACGATCCGAAGCTGTCGACTCCGGACCAGGCGCTCGGCGGCAACGTCGACAACGTCAAGGAGGACTGATCTCCGGATCAGATCGGCAATACGGCAAAGGCCCGGGAGCGATCCCGAGCCTTTCGCTTTTCGGCGGGCTCCCCTAGAGGCTGTGGGCAGGACCTGGCGGATGTGGCGGAACTGGTAGACGCACTGGATTTAGGTTCCAGCGCCGCAAGGCGTGGAGGTTCGAGTCCTCTCATCCGCACCATCCTGCTTCGCGCCCGTGGCGCTTCGCAGGACTTGTCCAGCGGGGCGTCAAGGGGCGCGAAGCAGGATGCCCTGCGAAGCCCTGGCGAAGCAGGGCTGTCCGACAGGATCGTCTATCGCAACAGCGTCCTGGCCATACCTACTATGTTCTTGCTTTGTTCCGTTTCGCTGCTATCGTCCATTCATGGCTGAAGCAGCGAAGGGTCGGGGGGCGCGGTCGAATGCGACCGGGCGGTTCGAACCGGAGACCGTCGAGGCCTTCGACGATGGCTGGACCAGCGACGATGTCGAGGCGGCGCCCCTGCGCACCACCCTGACGCCCGAGCACGCCCGGACGATCATCGCGCGGAACACCAGTCCGGATATCGGTTTCGACCGGTCAATCAACCCCTACAAGGGCTGTGAACATGGCTGCATCTACTGCTACGCCCGTCCGTCCCATGCCTTCATGGGCCTATCCCCGGGCCTGGATTTCGAGAGCCGGATCTTCTTCAAGCCCGAGGGAGCGCGTTTGCTGGAGCAGGAGCTCTGCAGGCCCCGCTACGCCTGCAAGCGCATCCACATAGGCGGCAACACCGATCCCTATCAGCCGGTCGAGCGCGACCTGGGATCGACGCGGTCGATCCTCGAGGTGATGCAGCGGTTCCGGCACCCGTTCAGCATCATCACCAAGTCGGTGCTGATCGCGCGGGACGCGGACATCCTCGGGGCCATGGGGCGCGAGGGACTGGCCTCGGCCTTCGTCTCGATCACCACCCTCGACCGCGGCCTGGCCCGGGCCATGGAGCCACGCGCCTCGACGCCGGCGAAGCGGCTGGAGGCGATCAGCCGGCTGGCCGAGGCGGGCTGCCCCGTCGGCGTCGGCTTCGCGCCGGTCATTCCCGGGCTCAACGATCACGAACTGGAAGGCGTGCTGGAGGCGGCGGCGAAGGCGGGGGCGACCTCGGCCATGTACGTGACCCTGCGCCTGCCGCTGGAGATCAAGGATCTGTTCCGCGAGTGGCTGGCCGACGCCCGGCCGGAGCGGGCGGCGCGGGTGATGTCGCTGATCCGGCAGACCCGCGGCGGGCGCGACTACGATCCCGACTGGAACCAGCGGATGAAGGGGACCGGACCCGTCGCCGAGCTGATCGCGGCGCGGTTCAAGGCGGCGGTGAAACGCTACGGGCTGGACGGGCCGAGGCATGCGCTGGACGAGAGCCAATTCCGGGTCCCGGCGGAGATGAAGAAACAGCTGGACCTGTTCGATATGGCCAGCTGAGGCGCGGAGGCTGGACAGTCATCCGGCGGGAGGTCGTAATGCCCCCGGATCCGGGGAGGGGAGGCCATGGCGTCAAGGATGTTCAGACTGACGGCCGGCGTGGCGGCGGCGGCCCTGTCCGGCTGCCTGAAGGTCGAGGTGCCCGAGGATGCCTTCTTCTGGCCCGAGAGCCGGCTGGCGCAGGAGCAGATGGTGCTGGCGCCGAACCCGCCGCCGCAGGGCTCGGAAGCCCTGACCCTGGCCTATGCCGGCGGAACGATCGGAGCGACGCGGATCCGGACCTCGGCCGCGCCGCGGCCGCTGATCCTGTTCTGCGGCGGCAATCTGTTCCGGCGCGGCGCGGCGGGCGGTTTCGCGGCCGCCAAGCTGGCGCCGTTCGGCGACGTGTTGATGTTCGACTATCCGGGCTATGGCGACACCGGCGGCGAGGCGACGCTCGCCAACTTCAGCGCCGCCGGCGCCGTAATGGCCGCCACCGCCCGCGCCCAGGCCGACGCCGAGGGCCGGCCGCTGATCGCCTGGGGCCATTCCCTGGGCGGGGTGGTGTGCGCCGACGCGGCGGTGAAGGCGCGGGCCGATATCCTCGTGCTCGAAACCACCACGCCGGGCGCACGCGCCGCCGTGGACCAGCAGGTAGGACTGATGCGACCCTTCGTGCGGGTGAACATGGCGCCGGCGCTGGCCACGATCGACGTTCCGGCGGCCCTGGAGGGCTTCGGCGGGCAGATCCTTGTGCTCGAAGCGGGCCGGGACGAGACGCTGGCGCCGTCGCTGAGCCGCAGGCTGGCGCACGAGCTGGAAGTGCGCGGCCTGAGGGTCGAGCGGCTGGTGTTCCCGAACGCGGGCCACAACGACGTCGGCCGCCAGCCGGATTTCGAGAGCCGCGTCGCCGCCGCCCTCGCCCCCTAGCGCCGGAACACGCCGACCAGTTCGACGTGGGCCGACCACAGGAACTGGTCGACGGGCGTGACCCGCTCCAGCCGGAAGCCGGCGTCGATCAGCCCCCGCGCGTCGCGGGCGAAGGTGACCGGGTTGCAGGAGACGTAGACGACGGTGCCGGCCCTGGTCTGGGCCACCTGCAGCGTCTGTTCCATCGCCCCGGCGCGCGGCGGATCGAGCACGATGGCGTCGCAGCCGCGCAGATCGTAAGGGGCGAGCGGGCGGCGGAACAAGTCGCGCGCCTCGGCCGTGATCGGCTTCAGCCCCTTCGCCGTGCCCATGCCCGCCCTCAGCGCGGCGATGCCGGCGGCCGAGGCGTCCGCCGCCAGCACCGGCGCAAGGGTCGCCAGCGGGAAGGTGAAGGTTCCCGCGCCGCAGAACAGGTCGGCGATCTTCCTCGCGCCGCGCACCGCCCCGACCGTCCGTGAGACCATCGCCGCCTCGGCCTCGGGCACGGCCTGGAGGAAGCCGCCCGGCGGCAGGGGCACGGTCGCGGCCCCGAAGGTGACGACCGGCTGGCGCGACATCACCAGCGTCTCGCCGGCGAGGCTCAGGCGGGCGAGATCGGCGGCCGTCGCGGCCTCGATGGCCCGCATCTGTGCGTCGCGGGACAGGCCGCCGCTACGGCGCTCGACGCCGGTGACGTCGACGTCCAGCCCGGTCAGGGTCCAGGTCACATGCAGGGTCGGGGCGGATTTGGGATGTTCGAGAAAGGCCTCGGCCACCCGCGACAACGCCGGAAGGGCCGCGACGAGGCGAGGATCGGCCACGGGGCAGACCCGGACTTCCACCAGCCGCCAGCTCTTGCGCGCCTTGAAACCGAGCAGGACGCGGCCGTCCTCGCCGCGCCGCGCGTGCAGGGCGAGGCGGCGGCGCGTGCCCGGCGGAACCGCGACAGTGGGTTCGACCTCAGCCTCGATCCGCTCGCGGGCCAGGGCCAGCCGGACCTGCTCCCGCTTCCATTCCAGATAGGGGCCGGCGGCCCAGTGCTGCAGCGAGCAGCCGCCGCAATCGCCATAGTGGGGCGAGACCGGGACGACCCGCTCGGGACTGGCGACCACGATCTCGACGGCTTCTGCGCGGCCGTCGCGCACCACGGCCCGCACGGTCTCGCCCGGCAGGGTCAGGGGTGCGAACACCGGGCCGGCGGGGGTTTCGGCGATCCCGTCGCCCTGCCCGCCCACGCGCGCGATGGTCAGCGTTTCCGTCATCGGGCGCTTCTAGAGGTTCCGCGCGCCCCGGCAAACATGAACGAAGATGAACGGCGCGCTCAATGGCCGTTCAGCTTCGCGGCCTTAACGATGAATGCAACAGACCGGGGCGCCGTTCGTTCGGCCTCCGCCCACCGCAACCGAAGCCAGGATCGATCCGATGTTCGCCCGTCTGACCGCCACCACCGCCGCCGTCGCCGCCGCCGGCATGCTGGCGGCCCCCGCCTCGGCTTCGGCCCAGGCCTACACCTACCAGGGCGCGCAGGCCTACGGCTCCGCCTCCTACGGCCAGCCCTACGGCTATGACGACCGCTACGGCTATCAGGACCGCTACGGTTCGGACCGCTACGGCTACGATCGCCGGGACGACTACTGCACCAGCCGCAGCGACCGGGGCGCGGCCGGCGCCGTGATCGGCGCCACCGTCGGCGCCGTGGCCGGTTCGCAGATGGCCGCCCGCGGCCGCCGCACCGAAGGCAGCGTGCTGGGCGGCGTGCTCGGGGCCATGGTCGGCGCCGGCGTCGGCAGCAGCTCGGGCCGCGATTGCGACCGTTATTACGGCCAATCGGACTATCGCTACGAGGACAACCGGTACGGCTACCAGTCCTATGACCGCTACGACGACCGGTACTACGGCGACAGCCGCTACGACGACTACGGCCGCTCGGACTACGACTACGACCGCCGCTACAGCAGCGGCTACCAGTCGGGCTACGGCGCGGACCGGTACGGCTGCCGCACCGTCGAGTCGACGACCCGGACCCGCGACGGCCGCCTGATCACCCGATACGAGCAGTCCTGCCCGGACCGCTACTGACCGGATCGCGCCGCTGATTATTTTTCAGCCCCCCTGTCGATCGGCGGCGTGACGGAGACCCCCGGTGGAGCAATCCACCGGGGGTTTTTCCTGTCTGCAGCGAGCGCTATCGCTCGCCGCGCGGCGGCCCATTGCCTGAGCGCCTTGCCCAGAGCAGAAATTCCACGTTGCCGTCGCCGCCGGTGACCGGGCTTTCCGTGGTCGCCTCGACGGCCCACCCCTGCCCTTCCAGCCAGACGGAAACCCGGTCGAGCGCAGCCTGACGGGCGGCCTGGTCCTTCACCACGCCCCCTCGCCCGATATCGGACCGGCTGTCCATCTCGAACTGCGGCTTCACGAGCGTGACCAGATCGGCGTCCGGCGCGGCCAAGGCCAAGGCGGCGGGCAGCACCTTGGCGAGGCCGATGAAGCTGGCGTCACAGACGATCAGTTGCGGCGGTTCGGGGATCAGCGCCGCCGTCAGGTCGCGGGCGTCGGTGCGTTCGAGGTTGATCACCCGCGGATCGGCGGCGACCCGCGGGTGCAGCTGGCCGGAACCGACGTCGACGGCATGGACGCGGGCCGCGCCGCGATCAAGGCAGACCTCGGTAAAGCCGCCGGTCGAGGCGCCGACGTCGAGCACGACGCGGCCGTCGACGGGGACCGGCCACAACGACAGGGCGTAGTCCAGTTTCAGGGCCCCGCGCCCCACCCAGCGGTGGGCTTCGGCGTAGGCGAGGACGGCGTCCTCGCTCACCGATTGGGAGGCCGATTTCGCGGGCGCGCCGTCGACCGTGACTCCCCCCGCCTCGATCGCCGCCTTCGCCTTCGCCCGGCTTTCGGCCAAGCCGCGCGCGACCAGCAGCTGGTCGAGCCGGCTCCTGGTCACCCCACCGTGTCCAGACGGGCCAGGGCGGCCTGCAGCCTGGCCTTGCCGGCCTCGGCCTCGGCCAGCTTCCCGCGCTGCTCCTCGACCACCTCGGGCGCGGCGCGAGCGACGAAGTTGGGGTTGCCGAGCTTTTTGCCGACGTGGGCGATGTCGCTGTCGAAGGCGGCGATCTCCTTCTCGAGCCGCGCCCGCTCAGCGGCGAGATCGATGATCCCGGCCAGCGACAGGGCCGCGGTGGCGCCGCCGGAGACGAAGGTCACGGCGCCCGCCGGGGCGGTCTCGGCGATGGCGGTTTCAGATACCCGGCCGAGAGTCAGGAGCAGGTCACGGTGGCGGGCGATCCGCTGCGCCGTCGCGCTGTCCGGCCCGATGAAGGCCAGCGGCGGCTTGGCCGAAGGCGGCACGTTCATCTCCGCGCGCAGGGCCCGGATCTCGGTGACGAGGTCCACCAGCCAGCCGATCTCGGCCTCGGCCGCCGGATCGATGAAGGCGTCCGGCAGGTCGGGCCAGGCAGCGCCGATCAGGGCCGCCTCAAGGCGCGGCGCGCCCTGGTCCGACAGCTTGTCCCACAACTCCTCGGTGATGAAGGGCATGACCGGGTGCATGAGTTTCAGCGTCTGGTCGAGCGTCCAGGCGGTCATGGCCCGGGTTTCCGCCTTCGCCGCCTCGTCCGTGCCGGTGAAGACCGGCTTGGCCAGTTCCAGATACCAGTCGCAGAAGACGTTCCAGACGAAGCGGTAGAGCGCCGAAGCGGCGTCGTCGAAGCGGCCGCCCTCAATGGCGGCGGAGACCTGCCGTTCGGCCTTCGTCAGCTCGCCGCGAATCCAGCGGTTGATGGTCTGGTCGACGGCGGCCGGGTCAAAACCCTCGACGCGACGGGCCTCGTTCATCTGCGAGAAGCGCGCGGCGTTCCACAGTTTGGTGCCAAAGTTACGATAGCCTTCAATGCGTTGGCGCGACAGCTTAATGTCACGTGTGCCCGACAGGATGGCCATGGTGAAGCGCAGCGGATCGGCCCCGAGTTCGTCGATGATGGTCAGGGGATCGATGACGTTCCCCTTCGACTTGCTCATCTTCTGGCCCTTCTCATCGCGGACCAGGCCGTTGATGATCACGCGCCGGAACGGCACTTCATCCATGAAGTGAAGACCCATCATCATCATCCGGGCGACCCAGAAGAAAATGATGTCAGCGGCCGTCACGAGGTCGGAGGTCGGATAAAAGCGCTCGAGATCCTCCGTCTTCTCCGGCCAGCCCATGGTCGAGAACGGCCACAGGGCGGAGGAGAACCAGGTGTCGAGAACGTCTTCGTCCTGGTTCAGCGGGGTCTCGGCGCCGTAGTGATGGCGGGCGGCGGCGCGCGCCTCGTCCTCGCTCTCCTCGACGAAGATGGTCCCGTCCGGCCCGTACCACGCCGGGATGCGGTGGCCCCACCACAGCTGGCGCGAGATGCACCACGGCTCGATGTTTCGCAGCCACTCGAAATAGATCTTCTCGTAGCTCTTCGGCTCGAAGGTCGTATCGCCCTGCTCCACCGCCTTGATGGCCGGCTGCGCCAGGGTGTGGGCGTCGACGTACCACTGGTCCGTCAGCCACGGTTCGATGACCACGCCGGAGCGGTCGCCGTGAGGGATGACGTGGCGCGTCTTCTCGATCTCCTTCAGCCAGCCCTCCTCTTCCGCCCGGGCGACGATGGCCTTGCGGGCGGCGAAGCGGTCCATGCCCTCGTAGTCGGCGGGCACATCGGGCGTATCCGCGGCGGTGATGCGGCCGAAGGCGTCCATGACGTTCAGGGCGGCCAGACCGGCGCGCTTGCCGACCTGGAAGTCGTTGAAGTCGTGAGCCGGCGTGATCTTCACCGCGCCCGATCCCTTGGTCGGATCGGCGTAGTCATCGGCGACGATGGGGATGCGGCGGCCAGTGACAGGCAGGACGACGGACTTGCCGACCAGACCGGCGTAGCGCGGGTCGTCCGGGTGCACGGCCACGCCGGTGTCGCCCAGCATGGTCTCGGGCCGGGTGGTGGCGACGACGATGAAATCCCGGGTCTCGTATCCGGTCGGCTGGCCGTCGCCGTCGTACGCGACCGGATGCTCGTAGGTGACGCCATCGGCGAGCGGGTAGGCGAAATGCCAGTAGAAGCCGTCCATCTCGCGCTGCTCGACCTCGAGATCGGAGATGGCGGTCTGGAAATGCGGGTCCCAGTTGACCAGCCGCTTGTCGCGATAGATCAGGCCCTCGCGGTGCAGCTGGACGAAGACCTTGCGGACGGCGGCGTTGAGACCCTCGTCGAGGGTGAAGCGCTCGCGACTCCAGTCGCAGGAGGCCCCCAGCCGGCGCAGCTGCTGGACGATGGTTCCCCCGCTCTCGGCCTTCCACTCCCAGACCTTGCCGACAAAGGCGTCGCGGCCCATCTCGCGCCGGCCCATGTTGCCGTCGGCGGCCAGCTGGCGCTCGACCACCATCTGGGTGGCGATGCCGGCGTGATCGGTCCCGGGCAGCCACAGCACCGCCTTGCCGCGCATGCGGTGATAACGGGCGAGGATGTCCTGCAGGGTGTTGTTGAGCGCGTGGCCGATGTGCAGCGAGCCGGTCACGTTCGGCGGCGGGATGACGATCGAATAGGCCTCGGCTGCGCCGTCCGTCTTCGGCGCGAACACGCCGCTTTCCTCCCACATCGCATACAGGCGGGGTTCGGCGGCTTTCGGGTCGAAGGTCTTGTCGAGCATGGGAGGGGAGACTTCAGACAAAAGAGAAAGGGCGGCCCCGACTGGAGCCGCCCCGGAACGATCTAGCCTTGATCAGGTCGCAGGTGAAGCTAGCCGGCGTTGCGGGCGATGCGTTCGACTTCCTTGCGTACCTGGGCCTCGACGATGCCCGGCAGGTTGGCGTCGAGCCATTCCTTGAGCATCGGCCGCAGCAGGGAGCGGGCGAGTTCATCAAGCGTGGGGCCGGAGGGGGTGGTCGGTTCCATGGGCTCGGACTTCTTCAGCGAGGAGGCCAATCCGGCGAAGGCGGATGCGGCGCTGGCCGCGGCGCTCTCGCCGACGAGGGTGTCGTAGCCGGTGGCGGCGGCGTGGCTGGCGGTGTCCGACGGATGCTCCGGCTCGGGCGCGAACACCGATTCGCTGACCGCCTCGACCGGGAACGGATCCACGTCGGTTTCGGCCGGCGAGACGTCGAGATCGCCGATGCTCTCGGCGGCCGGAGCCTCGTAGGTGTCGGTCAGCTCGAGCACGTCCTCTTCGGACCCGTCGGCTTCCTGCATCGAGGGCGTCTCGTCCATCAGCGCGGGCGAGACCTCCGCCTCCTCGGGCTCGTCTTCGGCGGGCGCGGCGGCGGCCGGGGCCGTCTCGGCGGGCGCGTCGTCTTCGGAGATGATCCGGCGGATCGACGCCAGGATTTCCTCCATCGTCGGTTCCTGGGCGGTCTGGTCGGTCATGTCGAAACCCCGAGGCGCGCGCGGCGAACGCAAAGTCAGAATGGTTGGGCGGCGCGGGACCATGGCCCCTGCCCCGCCCGATGTCGTCGCATCTCAGCCCGCTGGAATCAACGGGCGTTTTTCGCGTCCCAGGTTAACGACCCGCGCCGGGGTCGCCTGCCAGGCGATCCGCCGCGGACTCAGTTCCGCGGCGCCGTCTGGACGATCTCGGACTTGAGCTGCTGGTCGATCGGCGCGTCGGGGGCGTCCGTGGCCGGCACGATCGGCGGCGCGACGATGCGGTCGACCGCCTCGATCAGGCTGTCCCACGGCAGCGCTCCGCGATTGCGCACGCGGTCGTAGTTGTCGGAGGGATCGTAGAGGGCCAGCGTGGGGTCGAGATCGGCCCCTTCCAGCCGGCCCATGGCCGCCAGAAGATTGGCCTGGGCGACGTATTCGTTGCGTCGGGCGCTGGCCAGGGTGATCTCGGCGTTGCGCAGCTCCAGTTCCTGGTTCAGCACGTCCAGGGTCGTGCGCAGACCGACCTGGGCCTCCTGACGCACGCCCTCGGCGGCCACGGTGGCGGCGCGCACGGCCTCCGTTCCGGCCTCGAGGCTGGAGCGGGCCGACAGGGCCTGGGCGTAGGCCGAACTGACCGACTGCAGGGTGTTGCGGCGTTCGCCCTCGACATTGATCTGGGCCACGTTGGCCCGTTCGAGCGCCTGGGCGACGCGTGAGCCGTTCAGGCCGCCGGTGAACAACGGCATGGAAACGGTGGCGCCGGCCGTCAGGCGGGTCTCGTCGCCGATGTCGCTGATCTGGTCGAAGTCGCTGTTGGAGCCACCGTAGGACGCGGTCAGGCGGGCCGACGGCATGTATTCGGCCTTGGCGGCGGCGACATTGGCCTCGGCCGCCCGCAGGCTGTAGGCGGCGGACCGGATGCCGGGGTTGTCCGCCAGCGCCACGTCGAGGGCGGCGTCGAAGTCCGTCGGCACGCCCGGCAGCACCGGCATCGGCGCCAGATCGCCCGGCGACTGGCCGACCACGGCGGCGTAGGAGGCGCGCGAGACCGACAGCTGCGCCTGGGCGTTGGCCAGGTCGGCCTCGGACTGGGCCAGCCGGGCCTCCGACTGGGCGACGTCGGTGCGGGTGATCTCGCCGACCTCGAAGCGGGCCGAAGCCTCTTCCAGCTGGCGCTGGAGCACGCCAAGATTGGCCTGGCGGATGCGCAGGATCTCGGTGTCGCGGATCACGTCCGCATAGGCCTGGATCACCGAGGCCAGGACGGTCTGTTCGATGTCGCGCAGGTTCTCGCGGCCGGCGAGGATGTCGGCTTCGGCGGCGGTGATGCCGTGACCGATGCGGCCGCCGCTCCACAGCGTCTGCGACAGGCCGATGCTGGCCGATGCGCTGTCGCTGTCGGGATCGAAGGCGGTGTCGCTGTAATCGCGGGCGTAGTTGCCGCTGACGGTGACGTCCAGCCGGGGGCGCAGCCCGGACCGCGCCTGGACGATCGATTCGTCCAGCGCCCGCTGATTGGCGCGCTGGGCCAGCAGCGACGGATTTGTCTGGTAAGCCAGGGCGAGCGCTTCCTGCAGCGTTTCGGCCCAGACGGGCGCGCCCATGCCGGTGACGACGGCGATGGCGGCGACCGAGGCGAGCACGCGCGAACGTTTCAGCATGACTGTTCCTGCCTGGCGCGGAAGGATGCGCGCCCCTTTGTATCCCATAGGCCTGATGCGGGACGGTTTCCTCCCGCGCCAGTTAAGATTTTTTCACGCGCCCCCCGGAAAGCGCCCCTGACTACAGGGCGAAGGCGGGCTCGGGCGCAAGCGCCGCCAGCACGGGCGGCGCCGAATCGAAAAGTTCACGCCGCGACAGGCCGGAGGCGCCCTTCACATAGAGGACGGCCTTCCCCGCGGGGCCGGAGCGTTCGACCACGGCGAGGCGGCCGCCGACCTTGAGGGCCGCCAGCCAGGCGTCCGGGCGAACCGGCGCGGCGGCCTCGGAGACGATGACGTCGTAGCCCTCGCCGACCGGAGCGGTGAAGGGCGAGAGGACGCCGTCGACGCCGGCCTCGGCCAGCGCCGGGGCCACGACCTCGAGCACTTCCGCGTCGGCTTCCTGGGCCGTGACCTTCAGGCCCATCCGGGCGAGAACGGCGGCGGCGTAGGGGCCGGCGATGGCCAGGGCCGTCTCGCCGGCGCGCAGATCCAGGGCCATCAGCAGTTTGGACAGGTCGCGGGGCAGCATCAGGCGGCGGCCCGCGGCGATCTCCGGCTCCATCTCGGCATAGGCGGCGAAGGCGCGTTCGGCGGGCAGGAAACGTTCGCGCGGCACCGCGAGCAGCGCGGCCTGGAGGTCGCGGTCGGTGACGTCGTTCACCCGGACCTGGCTGTCCACCATGATCTTGCGCGCGGCGGCGAAATCCATCTGTCGATCGTCCCGAATAGGCAAGGCGCGACCACGCGCCGGAAATCTCGCGCGCTTATAGGTCTGTGCGTTGCGGGCGACAATCCGATCTGGTAGCGAACGCCCCTCGCGATGGCGTGGTCGTGCCCGGAATGGTTTCCGGGTCGGCCCCAGGGCCTGATGGCGGAGTGGTTACGCAGAGGACTGCAAATCCTTGCACCCGAGTTCGATTCTCGGTCAGGCCTCCATCGCGATTTTCGGACAGTTCAGACGGGCGCGGTCACCCAGCCGATCACCGTGGCCGCACTCACCGTCGCGGCGACGATGGTGATCGCCACGGCCACGCGCGCGTTGCGGTTCACGAAAAACAGAATGCTGTCGAGCATGACCTACTCCCCCCGGACCACGGCACAGCGCCACAGATCGCGCCGTTCATCAAGGTATACGAAGGGTTAATCGCGGATTGGTGAACGCTTCTCGCCTATCGCGTGAAATGATGCAGGGCGATCGCCCCCGCAGTCGCCACATTGAGGGAATCGAAGCCGCCCGACATCGGAATGCCGATCGGCTCGCAGCGGGCAAGCAGCTGATTCGGAAGGCCGGGCCCCTCGGCGCCGAGCACGATGGCCGTCCGGCCGCCGCGCGACGCAAGATGCAGCGGGGCCGGCGAGGACGGAGTCATGGCCAGGACCCGGAACCCCGCCGCCTTAAGCCCGTCGATCGCGCCGGCTGCGTCCAGGCCCGCGGCCATGGGGGTGCGCAGGACCGCTCCGACCGAGACGCGGATGGCCTTGCGGTAAAAGGGATCGCAACAGCGGTCGTCGAGCAGCACGGCCCCGGCCCCGAAGGCCGCGGCGGCGCGGAATATGCCGCCCATGTTGTCGTGATTGCCGATCCCGCAGGCCAGCACCACGACGGCGTCTTCGGTCACCCCGGCCAGCACGTCCTCCAGCGGCCGCGAGGCCGGCTTCCGGCCCAGCGCCAGAATGCCGCGGTGGAGGTGGAAGCCGGCCACGCCATCGAGAACCGGCTGCGCGGCCGAGTACACGGGCGCGTCCGGCGGCAGGGCCGCGAGCGTGTCCTCGAGGGCGGCGAGCCGTCTTTCGGCGATGAGGGCCGCCACCGGACGGCACAGGGAGGCCGGAGAGGCGAGGACCCGCAGCACCACCTCGCCCTCGGCGACGAACAGGCCCTGCCGGCCCGTCAGATCGCGTTCGCGGATGTCGCGGAAGGCCGCGACGCGCGGGTCCAGCGGATCGTCGATGAGGATTGCGGGCAATCGGATATTTCCCGTTGCGTGAGCCTGACTCGCGCTGCTATAGCGCGCGCCTTCCCGAGAGGAAGTGTTCCGCGGTAGCTCAGTGGTAGAGCAGCCGACGGGTAATCGGCTGGTCGTAGGGTCGAATCCTACCCGCGGAGCCACTCTCTCCCATCCCCCACATCGCCACGGACGTCATGGCCCGACGCCGGCAAGAAAAAAGCCCGACGCGAGCGCCGGGCTGAAGTGGTTCGGTGATGGTGGGTGTCCTCGAACAAGGAAGACGCCCCCTCGTTCGACTGAATTGGTTAACGGGCTGTAAACCACCTCACGGTCCCGCCAGATCGGGCAGCCAGGTGGACTGGCGGGCGCCGCCCGGGCCGGTCCAGCGTATGCGCCAACCGGAACCGGATCTCTCGACGGTCAGGTCCCGCGACGGCGCCGCTTCTCCCGGCCAGGTGAAGTCGCGACCCGCAACATGGATCTGCTCGGACCCCTCGCGCGGCGCCAGCATCACGCTCCAGCGGCCCTGGGCATCGGGCGCGACCTGCAGGATTTCACCGCCGCTGCGCACCTCGACACCGTCGGTCCCCGGGGCGGCGCGGCCGGAGGCCAGTCGCATCCGGCCGTCGCTGTCGATCGCGCCGAGCGCCGGTGCGGCGTCCAGCCGGCGGGTCGCTCCCCCCGGACGAAGCACGACGATCGGCCCCTGCCCCGCCGCCAGGATCAGCAGCCGGTCCGGCGATGGAATGGTGTCCTGGCCGACCTGGGTCTCGGGCCGAAGCAGCAGATGTCCGACCGGTGCGGGCAGGCGGATCTCGAATCGGCCGCGAGGATCGGCGGAGGCCGCGAAAGCCGCGCCGTCGTCGCTGCGCAGGACCACGCGGGCCTGCGACTCTGCGGCCCCGGATACGATCAGGGCGGACCCGGCCCGTTCCACGCGTTCGATGGCGGGAGGACGGCTCCAGTCGCCGTCGGCCTCCGGCCCGGTTTCCGCCTGACGGGGCGCAGCCGGTGAACAGGCGACCGCGGCGGCCGCCAGCACGGCCGCGACCGTGGACAATATCGCCCGTTTCATCCTGCCTCTCCGACCGTTAGGAGTGTCGACCCAGATAGCGCGGCGGGACGCCCGCTGTCTTTCACTGTCTTCAAGAGGCTCCATGTCGTCCCCCGTCACCATCCAGCCGTTCGACGGCAAGTCCGTCTGTCTGTTCTGCGGCTCGTCCGAGACCGTCCACCCGGAGTATCTGGCGGCGGCCAAGGCGTTCGGCGAGGCGACGGCCAGGGCGGGCTGGCGGCTCGTCTACGGCGGGGGCGGCGTGGGCCTGATGGGCGCCTCGGCGCGGGCCGCCCACGGCGCCGGCGGGCGGGTGCTGGGCGTGATGCCGGGGTTCCTGCGCAGCCGCGAACGTCTGTTCGACGAGGTGGAGACCCTGGTCGTGCCCTCGATGCACGAGCGCAAGACCATCATGTACGACCAGTCGGACGCCTTCGTCGTCGCGCCGGGCGGCGTCGGCACGCTGGAGGAGGCGATCGAGGTGCTGTCGTGGAAGCGGCTCGACCTGCACGCCAAGCCGGTCATCTTCCTGAATCTGAACGGCTTCTGGGATGCCCTTCTGGCCGTCATGGAGCACAGCATCGAGGAGGGCATGACCCCGGCCTCGTTCCGCCAGGCCTGGGTCGTCTGCGACACGGTGGCGGCGGCCATCGAGGCGGTGCGGGCCTCGGACGAGATGCCTCACTTGCAACATGATCAGCGATAAGTAATCACTGGTCAGTCAGTGGATCGTGCGTCTCTTTTGAAAACGCGGCTTGACAGTTGCGTATGAAAACGGACACTGGCGTCGCCGGGCGGATCAACGCCCATGCCATCTTCGGAGACCTCCCCATGCGTGCTCTGCTTATCGCCGCGGCCATGCTCGTCGCCGCCCCGGCCGTCGCCCAGGCCCCCGTCTCGAGCGCTGTGCTCGCCGACGCCTCCCGGGCGCCTGCCAACCGCACCATCATCGACGGCGCCGCCTGGCGCTGCGAAGGCGCGACCTGCACCGCCAACGGCGGCGCCAGCCAGACCGCCACGCGCGCCTGCCGCCGGGTCGTGGCCCGCTTCGGTCCGGTGACCGCCTTCAGCTACAAGGGCGTCGACCTGACGGCCGAACAGATCGCCGCCTGCAACGCCTGACCGTCGCAGCGTTCGGACGATGACAAGGGCCGTCCCTTGGCGGGGCGGCCCTTTTCCGTGCCTGGGCGGGATCAGGCGGTCTCGCCGGTCAGGCGTCTGACGATGCGCTCACGCCCGATCAGCGGCACGAGGGTCGCCATGTCCGGACCGTGCTCCTGCCCGGTCAGGATGTGGCGCAGCGGCATGAACAGGGCCTTGCCCTTGGCGCCCGTGCGCTCCTTGACGGCATTGGTCCAGACCGGCCAGGCGTCGGGTCCGAGCGTCGCCGGCAGGACTTCGAGCGCAGCGGCGGCGAAGGCCGGATCCTCGACAACCGGCGTGACGGGTCCACTGATGATCCGTTCCAGATCAACCACATCGGCGAACTTCTGCAGGTTCGGGCGCAGGGCGTTCCAGACCGCCTCGCCCATGTCAGAGCCGAGCGCGGCCAGCCTCGGCTGCGCCGTCCGGTAGTCCATCGCATGCAGGGCCTGGGCGTTCAGACGGTCGAGGTCGGCGGTGTCGTACCGCGCCGGCGAACGGCCCATCTTTGAGAAGGAGAAGCTTTCCCCCAGGGCTTCGATCGAGGCCGCGACCTCCAGCGGATCGGACGTGCCGATACGGCCGAGGTGGCTGGTGATGGCGATCGGCTCATACCCCTGATCGCGCATTTCGGAGATCGACAGCGATCCAAGCCGCTTGGACAGGGCCTGACCGTCGGCGCCGACCAGCAGGGGCATATGGGCGAAAGCCGGAACGGGTCCGCCCAGCGCCTCGAAGATCTCGATCTGGGCCCCGGTGTTGGTGACGTGGTCCTCACCGCGGATCACATGGGTGATGGCCATGTCGATGTCGTCGACCACAGACGGCAGGGTGTAGAGGAACAGGCCGTCCTCACGGATCAGGACGGGATCGGACATCGAGGCGGTGTCGACCTCGGCGTGGCCGCGCGACAGATCCTCCCAGGCCACCCGCTTGCCGTCGAGTTTGAAGCGCCAGTGAGGGCGACGGCCCTCGGCCTCGTAGGCGGCCTTCTCGGCGTCGGTCAGCTGCAGGGCGGCGCGGTCGTAGACCGGCGGCAGGCCGCGCGACAGCTGCACCTTTCGGCGGCGGTCGAGTTCCTCGGCGGTTTCATAACAGGCGTAGAGCCGGCCGGACGCCTTCAGCCGGGCGGCGGCCTCCTCGTAGCGGTCGAACCGTTTCGACTGGTTGTGGCGTTCGTCCCAGACCAGGCCGAGCCAGGCCAGATCGTCCTCGATGCCCTGCTCGAACTCGGGCGTGGAGCGGGCGAGGTCGGTGTCGTCGATGCGCAGCACGAACGAGCCGCCCTGCCCCTTGGCGAACATCCAGTTCACCAGGGCGGTGCGCACATTGCCTACGTGCAGCTTACCCGTCGGCGACGGGGCGAAACGAACCTTGACGGACATGGAGCGACCTTGAAACGCGAGGCGCGTAGGTCGCGCCCGCGGCGGCCCAAGTCAAGGCGTGGCGGTCGCTCAGTCGTCGCGGTGGACGCGCTCGCGACGCTCGTGCCGCTCCTGGGCCTCGACCGAAAGGGTGGCGGTCGGCCGGGCTTCCAGCCGGCCGAGGCTGATCGGCTCGCCGGTTTCCTCGCAGTAGCCGTAGGAGCCGTCCTCGATGCGGCGCAGCGCTTCATCGATCTTGGAGATCAGCTTGCGCTGGCGGTCGCGCGTCCGCAGTTCCAGCGCGCGGTCGGATTCCGATGACGCCCGGTCGACGAGATCGGGATGGTTTTCCGTCTCGGCCTTCAGGTTGATCACCGTGCCCTTGGACTCGCGAAGGATTTCGTCCTTCCAGGCCAGGAGCTTGGCCTTGAAATAGGCCAGCTGCCGTTCGTTCATGAACGGCTCGTCCTCGGAGGGCCGATAGTGGTTCGGCTCACTCGCAGACGCCAATGCGTTCATCGCACTCACGCTCTCAACAGCGCCCCCCTGTGGCGCAGTGCTTGCGTATAGGGATGGTGGAGAGTCGCGGCAACAACGCTCGCGCGAGCGTGACCGACGATTGATCCGGTCGGCGACCGAGCGTGACATTTCTTCATCACCCGGCGCTCGCCGATCACGCTTTTGCGAAAGATTTCACCGGTTTATGCTGCGCTGCGGCGAAGATCGGCCTTGGCCAGCTCGACCGCCGCCCTCAGATCGATCTGGGCCAGCAGGCTGTTCAGAGCGGGGTCGAGGTCGACCGGACGCTCCTCGCGCAGGCCGCGGCCGAGACGTTCCAGCGTCGCCTCGCCGGCCTCGCCCGCCAGCAGGGCCAGCTTCAGCTCGTCCAGCCGGTCCAGCAGGCCGCCGCCGCGGCGAATGGCCCGGCGTCGGCGCTCGGTGGCGTCCTCGACGCCCTGCAGCGCCATCAGGGCGGAAACGCCGGCCACGCCCGAAACGGCCGCGGTGGTCGTGGCCGCGCCGGCGGGAGCCCCGGCTCCTGACGCGGGCACGGAGAAGCCGCCCGCCGCTTTCGCGGGGCGCGCTCCCTGGGAGGCGGACGGTCCGGATGGGCCGGTGACCTTCATGGATTACGACTCCAGCACTTGCCCGACCATCGTCGGCGCCGGGTCACCGTTTGGTTAACGCCCCGGCAGTTTCTGCCGCATCGATCCGACGCAAATCTGGAGCATGCACTGAATTCACTGGCTTTTTCGCCTGGCACGGCGCTGGCATCACGGTGGGCACAACAGTTCGCGGACACCGTACCGATGCAGAAACTGCTCGCCTCCCTCCTGACCGCCGCCGCCCTGGCCGGATTCGCAGCGCCGGCGGCGGCCCAGTCGCGGATCAAGGACATCGCCGCGGTGGAGGGCGTCCGCACCAACCAGCTGGTCGGCTACGGCCTGGTCGTCGGCCTGAACGGCACCGGCGACTCCCTGCGCAACTGCCCCTTCACCCGCCAGTCGCTGGAGGGCATGACCGAGCGGCTCGGGGTCAACATCCGCGGCTCCAACGCCAACTCCAAGAACATGGCGGCGATCATGGTCACGGCCGAACTGCCGCCGTTCGCCACGCCCGGCTCCCGCATCGACGTCAGCGTCTCGTCGATGTGCGACGCCAAGAGCCTGCTGGGCGGCACCTTGCTGGTCACCAGCCTGCAGGGCGCCGACGGCGAGGTCTATGCGGTGGCGCAGGGGTCCATCCAGACCGGCGCGGTCTCGGCCTCAGGGGCCTCCGGCTCGTCGGTGACGCGCGGCGTGCCCACAGCGGGCCGCATCGCCTCGGGGGCCACCGTCGAGCGCGAGACCGGCTTTCAGCTGGCCAATATGAACGAGGTGCGGCTGACCCTGCGCAACCCCGACTTCACCACGGCCCAGCGCGTCGCCGCCGCCATCAATCAGGTCTATCCGAACGCCGCCCTGGCCGAGAACGGCACCGTCATCGCCCTCCGCGCCCCCGGCCAGATGGGGATGGCGGGCTTCATCAGCCGGGTCGAGAACCTGCCGGTGGCGGTCGACGCCCCGGCCAAGGTGATCATCGACGAGGTCAACGGCGTCATCGTCATGGGCGATGCGGTGCGGGTCTCCACCGTGGCCATCGCCCAGGGCAATCTGACCGTCTCGGTGCAGGAATCGCCGATGGTCAGTCAGCCGGAACCCTTCAGCCGCGGCGGCGAGACCGTGGTCGTGCCGCAGTCCGACGTCTCGGTCGAGGAGGAGCTCGGCCGGCAGATGCGCATCGTCGGCGGCGGCGCATCCCTCTCCGATCTCGTCAACGGCCTCAACGCCCTCGGTGTCAGCCCGCGCGACATGATCAGCATCCTGCAGGCCATCAAGGCGGCGGGCGCGCTGCAGGCCGAAATCGAGGTGATGTGAGCATGAGCGACCTGGCCGTCTCCCCTTCCCTGCTCCAGCCCACGCCGTCGGCGCCGCCGCCCACCGCCCGTATGCGCGAAACGGCCGAGGCGTTCGAGGCCTCGTTCCTGGCGCAGATGCTGAAGCCGATGTTCGAAGGTCTCTCGACGGAAGCGCCGTTCGGCGGCGGCGAGGCCGAGGGCACATGGCGCGGCTTCATGATCGAGGCCATGGCCAGGCAGACCGTCAAGGCCGGGGGCATCGGCCTGGCCGATCAGGTCGTCGCCCAGATGGTGAAGATGCAGGAGCAGGCCCAATGACCGGAACCGCCGAACTCAACGCCACTGCCCGCGTGCGGCAGTTGATCGACCTGACCGAACGGCTGACCGCCAGTCTGGGCGCCGAGGCCAGGGCGTTTGAGGCGCACCGGCCGCAGGACGCCGCGGCCACGCTGGCGGGCACGCAGGACCTCGCGAACGCCTACCGGCGCGAGTCGGCCCAGGTGAAGGCCAATCCCACGGTGCTGGCCGCCGCCCCGGCGAGCGACCGCAAGGCCCTGATCCGTGTGACCGAGGCGTTCGAGGCGGTCCTGAGCCGCCATTCCCGCGCCATCGAGGCCGCGCGCATCATCTCCGAGGGTCTGGTCAAGACCATCGCCGCCGAGGTCGCAGCCCAGCGTGGCAGCCCGTCGGCCTATGGCGCCAGCGGACGGGCCAACACCGGCGACGGACGGGCCGTGGCGTTCAATCGCACCGCCTGAGTTCGATCGTCCTCTCCACGCCGACCGCGCGCAGGAAGTCAGGGTCGTGGCTGACCACGATCAGGGCGCCGTCGTAGGCGGTCAGCGCCGCCTCCACGGCCGCGAGCGAGTCGAGATCGAGGTGATTCGTCGGCTCGTCGAGGATCAGCAGTTGCGGCGGCCGGGCGCCGGCCATGACGCAGGCCAGGGCGGCGCGCAGCCGCTCGCCGCCTGACAGGGTTCCGACGATGCGCTGCGCCGCCGTATTGCGGAACAGAAAGCGGGCCAGCGCCGCGTGGGCCTCGTTGACCGTGCCCCCGGGATTGAGGCGGCGCCACGCCTCGAGAAGCGTCTCGTCCGGCCGCAGCACCGCCGTCTCCTGATCGAGCAGCGCCGCCGGCACGTGGCGCTCGACCCGGCCGGCCGTCGGGGCGAGGTCTCCGGAGATCAGACGCAACAGGGTGGTCTTGCCCGCGCCGTTGGGACCGTTGATCGCCACCCGCTCCGGACCGGTCATCCGAAGCGAGACGGGTCCGACGACGCGCCGGCCGTCGGGCGCATCCAGGATGGCCTGGTTGAGGACCAGCACGGTCTTGCCTGACGCGAGGCCGGTCGACGGCATGGGAATGGCTATGGCCCGGACACGCTCGACCCGCTCGCGCGCCTCGTTGAGTTCAGCCTCGGCTTCGGCGGCCCGGCGTTGCGCCAGAAGGCTTTCGCGAGCCCCGGAGTTCTCGGCCCGTTCGGCCATCGCCCCCAGCAGGATTTTCGGCTCCGACTTCTTCGCTGCGAAGGCCCGCCCGGCCTTGTCGCGCCGGGCCTTCTTCTCCAGCGCTTTCTGGCTCTCGCGCGCGACCTGGGCGGCGCTGCGTGCGGCGATCTCGAGGTCGCGTTCCGCCGCCGCCCGCTCAGCCGCCTTTCGCTCGGCGTAGAGGTCGTAGCCGCCGCCATAGACGGCGACTCCGAGGCCGGACAGTTCGACGATGCGGTCCATGCGCCGCAACAGCGCGCGGTCGTGGCTGACCACGAGGGCGCCGCCCTTCCAGCGATTCAGCAGGCCTTCGATGGCGGCGCGGCCGTCGGCGTCCAGATGATTGGTCGGCTCGTCCAGCACCAGCAGATCCGGCTCGTGCAGCAGCACGCGGGCCAGCCGCACCCGCGTCTGTTCGCCGCCGCTCAAGGTCGTCGCCGGGCGGTCGATGTCGAGTTCGGGCAGGCCGACGTCGGCAAGGGCGCTCCCGATCCGGCCCTCAAGGGTCCAGTCGGCGTCGGCGAGATCGTCGGGCGCGCCCTCCCCGGCCAGCACCCGGCGTACGACCGTCATGGCCGTCGCGGCGCCGAGAAGATCGAGGACCGTTTCGCCGGGTCCGGGCTCGCGCCTTTGCTCAAGCCAGCCGACCTTGCCCGTGCGCGACACTGAGCCTTCGACGGGTTCACCCCGGGCCATGACGAGGCGCAGCAGCGTGGTCTTGCCGACGCCGTTACGGCCGACGAGACCCGTCCGCTCGCGCCCGAAGGCGAGGCTCAGGTTGGAAAAAAGGGTGTGGCCGTCAGGCGTCCGGGCCGCGACGCGATCGAGCGTCACGAATGCGGATGGGGACGGGCCTGGGGCGAGGCTGGGTGAGGACATGGACGAACGCGAGCAGCGAAGCGGAAAGGGCGAAACCAATTCCCAGCGCGCTGATCATCTTCGTCGGGCCTCCAGTGAACTCACTCGAACCGGCAGAATGGGTGCGAAGCCGCGGCGCCGCAAGCAATTTCGCGGCGGGCCGCTCCTGACGATGCCGTTACCAGGCCCGCTTCAGGGGGCGTTGCGACGCCGCGGCCGCTGGTTTCGACAGGGCCGCGGCCCTAAATGGGCGGCCATGGACCAGACCGCCGACCCCCAGGACGCCGCCGGCCGCCGCGCGGCGATCGTCGACCGCATTCGCGCCGAAACCGGCATCGACGAGGTCATGATCGCCCGGCTCGTCGACGGCTTCTACGACCGCGTGCGCGCCGATCCGGTGATCGGCCCGGTCTTCAATGACCGCATCAGCGACTGGGGCCCTCACCTGGAGCAGATGCGGCTGTTCTGGTCGTCGGTAGCCCTGATGAGCGGCGTCTATCACGGACGGCCGATGCCGAAGCACCTGCCCCTGCCGGTCGACGCGCGCCATTTCGACCGCTGGCTGGAGCTGTTCGAGGCGACGGCCCGCGAGCTGTGCCCACCCGCCGCCGCCGACCACTTCATCGAGCGCGCCCGCCGCATCGCCGAAAGCCTCGAGCTGGGCATCGCCGGGGCCAACGGCGTGCTGCTGGGCAAGGGCGAGCGCTATCTGCGGCCGACTGAGGCGTGGTCGCCGGGGGGCTAAAGCGGCCGCGCCCGCCCGGCCCTGCTGACAGAATCTGGCAGCAGACTGGCGCGGCGGACGGTTTGTTCCTACAATGTTCTTGCTGAATCCCGCGAACTGATCCCCATATAGCGCTGTCGCGCCGGAGCTTGCCCGGCCCCTCCGCGTTCCCGGACTCCCAAGCCTTCAGGCCTCATGACCGAAAAGCACAACTTCATCCGCGTGCGCGGCGCCCGCGAGCACAATCTCAAGGGGGTCGACCTCGACATTCCGCGCGAGCAGCTGGTGGTGATGACCGGCCTGTCGGGCTCGGGCAAGTCGTCGCTGGCGTTCGACACCATCTACGCGGAGGGCCAGCGCCGCTACGTCGAGTCGCTGAGCGCCTACGCCCGCCAGTTCCTGGAGCTGATGGGCAAGCCGGACGTGGACCTGATCGAGGGATTGAGCCCGGCCATCTCCATCGAACAGAAGACGACCTCGAAAAACCCGCGCTCGACCGTCGGCACGGTGACCGAGATCCACGACTACATGCGCCTGCTGTGGGCGCGGGTCGGCGTGCCCTACTCGCCGGCGACCGGCCTGCCGATCGAGAGCCAGACGATCTCGATGATGGTCGACAAGCTGACCGCACTGCCCGAGGGCGAGCGCATCCTGCTGCTGGCGCCGGTCGTCCGCGGCCGCAAGGGCGAGTACCGCAAGGAGATCGCCGAGTGGCAGCGCTCGGGCTTCCAGCGGCTCAAGATTGACGGCGTGTTCTACGCCATCGAGGACGCCCCGGCGCTCGACAAGAAATTCAAGCACGACATCGACATCGTCGTCGACCGGATCGTCACCAAGGCCGGGCTGGAAGGCCGATACGCCGACAGCCTGCAGACCGCGCTGGGGCTGGCGGACGGGATCGCCGTGGCCGAGTGGGCCACTACGCCCGAGGGCGAGGCGCCGCGCCGCCTGACCTTCTCGGAGAAGTTCGCCTGCCCGGTGTCCGGCTTCACCATCAGCGAGATCGAACCGCGGCTGTTCTCGTTCAACAACCCCTTCGGCGCCTGTCCCGTCTGCGACGGGCTGGGCGTCAAGCTGGCGTTCGACGCCGATCTGGTGATCCCGGACCGCGACAAGAGCCTGCACAAGGGCGCGGTCGCGCCGTGGTCGCGCGGGCCTTCGCCCCTCTACACCCAGACGCTGCAGTCGCTGAGCCGCCACTACGGCTTCTCGATGGACAAGCCGTGGCGCGAACTGCCGGCGCAGGCGCAGCAGGTGATCCTGCACGGCACCGGCGCCGAGAAGATCAAATTCCGCTACGACGACAACGCCCGCACCTATGAGGTGTCGAAGGCATTCGAGGGCGTGCTGCCGAACCTTGAGCGGCGCTGGCGCGAGACTGACAGCGCCTGGGTGCGCGAGGAACTGGGCCGGTTCCAGTCGGAGACGCCGTGCGAAGCCTGCGGCGGCAAACGCCTCAAGCCGGAGGCGCTGGCGGTCAAGGTCGCCGGCACGGACATCGCCGAGGTGTCATGGCTGTCGATCAAGCACGCGCACGAGTGGTTCACGGCGCTGGCGGACAAGCTGACCGACAAGCAGATGGAGATCGGCCGCCGCATCCTGAAGGAGATCACCGACCGGCTGCGCTTCCTCAACAACGTCGGCCTGGACTACCTCAGCCTGTCGCGGTCCTCGGGCACCCTGTCCGGCGGCGAGAGCCAGCGCATCCGGCTGGCGTCGCAGATCGGCTCGGGTCTGACCGGCGTGCTGTACGTGCTCGACGAACCATCGATCGGGCTGCACCAGCGCGACAACTCGCGCCTGCTGGAAAGCCTGCGCGGGCTGCGCGATCTCGGCAACTCCGTGCTGGTGGTCGAGCACGACGAGGAGGCCATCCTGACGGCCGACTATGTCATCGACATGGGGCCGGCGGCGGGCATCCACGGCGGCGAGGTCTGCGCCCAGGGCACGCCGGCCGATGTCATGGCCAACCCGAACTCCCTGACCGGCAAATATCTGACCGGCGAACGCGAGATCGAGCTGCCGCCGGAGGGCCGCCGCCCGGTCGACCGCAAGCGGATGCTGAAGATCAGCGGCGCCACCGGCAACAATCTGAAGAGCGTCACCGGCGAGATCCCCGGCGGCCTGTTCACCTGCGTCACCGGCGTCTCCGGCGGGGGCAAGTCGACCTTCACCATCGAGACCCTCTACACGGCGGCCGCGCGGCGCCTGCATAACGCCTCGGACGCGCCGGCCCCATTCGACCGGATCGAGGGGCTGGAGCTGTTCGACAAGGTCATCGACATCGACCAGAGCCCGATCGGCCGTACGCCGCGCTCGAATCCCGCCACCTACACCGGCGCCTTCGGGCCGATCCGCGACTGGTACGCCGGCCTGCCGGAGTCAAAGGCGCGCGGCTACGGACCCGGACGGTTCAGCTTCAACGTCAAGGGCGGGCGCTGCGAGGCCTGCCAGGGCGACGGCCTGATCAAGATCGAGATGCATTTCCTGCCCGACGTCTACGTCACCTGCGACGTCTGCAAGGGCCGGCGCTACAACCGCGAGACGCTGGAAATCGTCTTCAAGGGCAAGAGCATATCCGACGTTCTGGATATGACGGTTGAAGAGGCCGCCAGCTTCTTCAAGGCCGTGCCGTCGATCCGCGACAAGATGCTGACCCTGAACCGGGTCGGCCTCGGCTATGTGAAGGTCGGCCAGTCGGCGACCACCCTGTCCGGCGGCGAGGCGCAGCGGGTCAAGCTGTCCAAGGAGCTGTCCAAGCGGGCGACCGGCAAGACCCTCTACATCCTCGACGAGCCGACCACCGGCCTGCATTTCGAGGATACGCGCAAGCTGCTCGAGGTGCTGCAGGAGCTGGTCGACAACGGCAACACCATCGTCGTCATCGAGCACAATCTCGACGTCATCAAGGTGGCGGACTGGCTGCTCGACTTCGGGCCCGAGGGCGGCGACGGCGGTGGCGAGATCGTCGCCGTCGGCACGCCCGAACAGGTCGCCGCCAATCCGGACAGCTGGACCGGCAAATACCTCAAGGAGGTGCTGGACCGGCACGAACAGCGCCGCAAGGCGCGGGTGGCGGCGCTGAAGAAGCGGGCCTGAGAGCCCGCCGGCTCAGGCGGTGGGCGTCTCCGCCCCCAGTCCCTTGATGTCGCGATAGGCCGCCGCGAACGGCGCGTACATCACCCCGACCGTCAGGGCGTAGACCACGGCCTCGGCCAGCGCCGAGGCGATGACCCAGGGGTTGGTCACGTCGAGCGCCGTCCTGAGCGCCTCGGGATCCTGCCCGGCGCCGAAGGTCCACATCTGCTGCCCGGTCATCAGGGCGAGCGGCATGGTCACGATTCCCAGGAGGAACTGGACCACGAGCACCATGACGATGGTGATGACGGCCATGCCGAAGAGGGGCCAGAAACGGCCCTTGGTGACCCCGAAGGAATCAAAGAAGGCGAACCGGTTTTCGGCCACGGTGATGGGGACGGCCAGGCTGAGTCGGATGGCGAGCCAGATGACCGCCCCGACGCCGGCGAGGCCGCCGAGGATCACCACCAGCCACAGCCAGTTCGCTCCCGTCGCGCCGGCGATGCCCGCAAGCACGCCGACCAGCGCGCCGACAGCGACCCAGGCGCAAAACATGAGGATGGCCAGCACGAGGGTGACGACGAACACCCGCAGCTCGTCCATGCCGAGCCGGAGATAGCCGAACCCGCCCGCGCGGGGATTCAGCACGGCCCGCGCGACCGCCGCCATCAGCATGGCGCCGACGATCAGCGAAACGGGAATGAGCCACGCCAGGCTCAGCATCACTTCGCCCAGCCCCTGGAACGCGGCGAGCACCTCTTCCGCGGAGGGTGTCGCCGTTCCCGAGTCCAGCGCCTCCATGCGCTCGGCCCAGGCCATGAGCGGCTCTATCGCGCTGGACATGGCGAACAGGCTGGCGAGGCTCAGCACGGCGTACAGCAGCGTCCAGGCCACAAGCGCCATCGGCTTTCGTCTGACGAGGCGGAAACCCTCGAAGGCCGCATCGCTGGCGGAAAACGTCATCATCCCCTCCTGTTCCGACGGGCCGGAATCTAGTCGCCCATCGGGGCGGTGTCAGTGGAAATCGCTTCCGGGGCCGTCCCGGGCTCCGTCGCCAGGTCGAGCACGGCCCTGGCGAACGGCGCGGTGGCCAGCAGTTGCGAGAACCCCTGAATCCAGGCCATGGGCAGCAGCAGCACCACAGCCACCCCGAGCAGCAGCGCGGGCTGCTCGGGCAGTCCCTGCAGCCACGCCAACATGGCGTCGGGATTGGTCACCGCGACGCCGCCACCGACGATCAGGGCGACGATGACGATCAGCAGCAGCAGGGCCATGCCGAGCACCATGGCGATCAGGAACTGGACGATCAGCAGCCCCATCAGCCGCCACGTCTGCCCGCCGCCCAGCTTCCAGCCCTCGACGAAGGCTATGGTGTCGTAACGAAGGCTGGCCGGCGCGATCAGGGCCAACCGCCCCCACAGCGCGAGGAAGCCGAGCGCGATCGCGACGCCCATGGCCACATAGACCAGGGCTCGCCACGGGTCGGGCAGGCCCGAGAGGGCCAGACCGATTCCGACCGCCAGCAGGACCACTGCGACCATGGCGATGATCACACCTATGACGATCGTCACGCCCACGACGGCGACGTACAGCTCGTGTACGCTGACGCGGAGGAAGGCGGCGCCGTCGCCGCGCCGGCCCGCGAAAACGGCCCGGATCACCGCCGTGGTGACGAACAGGGCGCCCAGCAACTGCAGCAAATTGGCCAGATGGGACCAGGCCTGGAACTGCATCATCGCGCCGAAGTCGTCGAACGGCGGGCCATCGGCCGCCCCGCCGGGTTCGAACGCTCCCGCAGCCGCCATTTCGGACAGCAGGGGGATCATCGCCCAGAAGGCGAGCACGCTCGGCGCCAACAGCACCAGTCCCCAGATGATCGTCGCCATCGGCCGGCGCCCGGCCTGCCGGAACGGCTCGGCTACCGCCTCCGAAACAGAGAATGTCTTCATGGTTCGCCCTCCCCGGCCGCGCATATTAACCACAGCGACGCTTGCGACCCAAGCGCCATCGATTTGGGAGGCTGACGGGGCGGTCCGTCATGACTAGAAAGCCGCGATGAACGCCTCCTCCCCCTCCCCCTCCCCCGTCCACGTCATCGGCGGCGGCCTCGCCGGCTCGGAGGCCGCCTGGCAGATCGCAAGCGCCGGCGTGCCCGTCATCCTGCACGAGATGCGCGGCGTGCCCGGCGTGAAGACCGACGCCCATCACACCGACGGCCTCGCCGAGCTGGTGTGCTCGAATTCGTTCCGGTCGGACGACTGGGAGTACAACGCCGTCGGCCTGTTGCACGCCGAGATGCGCGCGCTGGACTCGGTCATCATGGCCTGCGGCGACGCCAACCAGGTGCCGGCCGGCGGCGCTCTGGCGGTCGACCGCGAGGGCTTCTCGCAGGCGGTGACGGCCAGGCTGGAGGCGCATCCGCTGGTCACCGTCGTGCGCGAGGAGATCGCCGGACTGCCCCCCGAGGACTGGGACAACGTCATCGTCGCCACCGGGCCGCTGACCTCCCCCGCCCTCGCCGAGGCCATCCTGAAGGCCACCGGCGAGGAGAGCCTCAGCTTCTTCGACGCCATCGCCCCGATCGTCCACGCCGACTCGATCGACTTCGACATCGCCTGGCGGCAGTCGCGCTACGACAAGGAAGGCCCGGGCGGAGACGCCGCCGCCTACGTCAACTGCCCGATGAACCGCGAGCAGTACGACGCCTTCATCGACGCCCTGCTGGCCGGCCCCAAGGCCGAGTTCAAGGAGTGGGAGAACGTCCCCTATTTCGACGGCTGCCTGCCCATCGAGGTGATGGCCGAGCGCGGCCGCGAAACGCTGCGCCACGGGCCGATGAAGCCGGTCGGCCTGACCAATCCGCGCGATCCGCAGGTCAAGGCCCACGCCATCGTCCAGTTGCGTCAGGACAATGCGCTGGGGACGCTGTTCAACATGGTCGGCTTCCAGACCAAGCTGAAGCACGGCGCCCAGGCCGAGGTGTTCCGCATGATCCCCGGCCTGCAGGACGCCCAGTTCGCCCGGCTCGGCGGCCTGCACCGCAACACCTTCCTCAACTCGCCGAAGCTGCTGGACCGCCAGCTGCGTCTGAAGACCATGCCGCGCCTGAGGTTCGCCGGGCAGGTCACGGGGGTCGAGGGCTATGTGGAGAGCGCCGCCATGGGCCTGCTGACCGGCCGGCTCGCGGCCGCCCAGGCGCTGGGCCGCGACCTCGCCCCGCCGCCGCCCGAGACGGCGATGGGCGCCCTGGTCGAGCACATCACCGGCGGACATCTCGAAGGCTCGAAATTCCAGCCGATGAACATCAACTACGGTCTGCTGCCGCCGCTCGAGGCGCCGAAGGTCGACGCCGAGGGCAAGAAGATTCCGCCGAAGGATCGCGGGCGGGCGAAGAAGCGGCTGATGAGCGTGCGGGCCATCGAGGCGCTGAAGGCGTGGCGGGACCGCTGATGAAGCCCTTATCCCCTTGCGGGAGAAGGTGGCCCGAAGGGCCGGATGAGGGGTCGCACCGGCCGCGCCGGCGCAACCCCTCACCCGACCGCGCAAGAACGAAGGCTTGCGCCTTCGTGCGCGATCTCCCTCTCCCGCAGGGGGAGAGGGGGCGATGATCCTCGATCTCGCCAAACGCGCCGTCCGCCAGAAGATCGCCGACGTCTTCAACGACGCCTCGAAGGGCGAGCGGCCGGTGCTGCGGCGGGCGGATGCGCTGTTTCCGTCCGACTCCGTGGCGTGGAAGGTCAACGGCGACGTCACCACCATGATG
>NZ_DASWTO010000068.1:0-2933 GCF_036402095.1 Brevundimonas sp.
CAGAAGTCGCGTTCGGGCGTCGCCATCGGCGGCTTCGAAGGCGGCCAGATGCCGCTGTACATGCGGATGCCCAAGCGCGGCTTCAACAATCCGAACGCGCTGAAGCTGGCCGAAGTGAACCTGTGGCGCCTGCAGGAGGCGATCGACGCCAAGAAGCTGGACGCCAAGGGCGAGATCAACGGCGAGGCCCTGGTCGCCGCCGGCGTGATCCGCCGCGTCAAGGACGGCGTCCGCCTGCTGGGCACCGGCGAGATCAAGGGCAAGCTGAACCTGGTCGTCTGGTCGGCCACCTCGGGCGCCATCAAGGCCATCGAGGCCGCCGGCGGCTCGGTCACCCAGCAGCGCATCGAAGCCGAAGCCAAGGCCGCCGCGCGCGTCGAGAAGCGCAACGCCGCCAAGGGCAAGGCTCCGGCCCCCAAGGCGCCGCGCGGCGACGCCAACAAGGTCTCGGCCCGCGCCAAGCGCACGGCCGCCAAATAAAGCTTGAGGGGCGCTCTCGCTAAGAGGGCGCCCTTCGCCTATCTGGACGCAGGCGCCGGATTCCTGTCCGATGCGCCGCGTTCTGATCAGTCGGGGTGACGACACATGGCTTCGGCCGCCGAACAACTCGCAGCAAATATGAACATGGGCTCGTTCGCGAAGGCGACCGAGCTTCACAAGCGTCTGCTGTTCACGCTGCTGGCTCTGCTGGTCTACCGCATCGGCACCTATGTGCCGATCCCGGGGATCAACTCCGACGCCTTCCTGCAGTTCTTCCAGGACCCGGACGGCCAGCGCGGCATCCTCGACATGTTCAACATGTTCTCGGGCGGCGCCGTCGAGCGGATGGCCGTGTTCGCCCTGAACGTCATGCCCTACATCTCGGCCTCGATCATCGTCCAGCTGATGGGCGCGGTCTATCCGCCGTGGGAGAAGCTGCGCAAGGAAGGCGGCGAGAGCGGCCGCAAGCAGCTGAACCAGTACACCCGCTATCTGACCGTGGTGCTGGCCCTGTTCCAGTCGACCGGCATCGCCATCGGCCTGAACGCCCAGCCCGGCCTGATCGACCAGCCCGGCCTGTTCTTCATCGTCTCGACCGTCACCGTCCTGACTGGCGGCACCATGTTCCTGATGTGGCTGGGCGAGCAGGTGACGGCGCGCGGCGTCGGCAACGGCATCTCCCTGATCATCTTCGCCGGCATCGTCGCCGTCCTGCCGGGCACCGTCGCCCGCATGTTCGGCATGGCCCAGCAGGGCCTGATGTCGCCCTTCACCCTGCTGCTGCTGACGGCCGTGGCCATCGCTGTGGTGGTGTTCATCGTCTTCATGGAGCGGGCCCAGCGCCGGCTGCTGATCCAGTATCCGAAGCGCCAGGAAGGCAACCGGATGGCCGGGGGCGAGCGCTCGTTCCTGCCGCTGAAGGTGAACACCGCCGGCGTCATTCCGCCGATCTTCGCCTCGTCCCTGCTGATGCTGCCGACCACGGTCGCCCAGATCACCGCGAACGCCAACCTGCCGGCGTGGCTGGACTGGCTGCCGCTGGTCACGGCGCAGATGCAGCATGGCCAGCCGGTGTTCACCGTCCTGTACGGCCTGCTGATCGTCTTCTTCACCTTCTTCTACACCTCGATCACCTTCAATCCCGAGGACACGGCCGAGAACCTGCGCAAATACGGCGGCTTCCTGCCGGGCATCCGTCCGGGCAAGCGCACGGCCGAGTATCTCGACTATGTGCTGACGCGGCTGACCACCATCGGCGCGATCTACATCACCGCCGTCTGCCTGCTGCCGGAGATCCTGAGCACCCAGATGGGCAGCGGGCTGCTGTTCGGCGGCACGTCGATCCTGATCGTGGTCTCGGTGACCATGGACACGGTGGCCCAGATCCAGTCGCAGCTGCTGGCGCACCAGTACGAAGGCCTGATCAAGAAGGCCAAGCTGCGCGGCCGGGGCCAGAACCGCGGCAAGGGCTCCACCGCCCCGGCGCGGCGCTAACATTCCTGGCGGGCGATCGCGCTCCGCGTTACTTGAGCCCACAGCCCGGGGAGGGGCGGCGATGAACCTGATCCTGTTCGGACCGCCCGCGGCCGGCAAGGGCACGCAGGCCAAGCGTCTCGTCGAGACCCGGGGCATGGTCCAGCTGTCGACGGGCGACATGCTGCGGGCGGCCATCGCCTCTGGCTCCGACCTCGGCCTGAAGGTCAAGGACGTGCTGGCCCGTGGCGATCTGGTCACCGACGAGATCGTCATCGCCCTGATCGAGGCCCGCCTGCCGGAAGCCGAGGCCGCCGGCGGGGCCATCTTCGACGGCTTTCCCCGCACCGTGGCCCAGGCCGAGGCGCTGGACGCCATGCTGGCCCGCCGCGGCGCCAGGATCGACCGGGTCGTCCGCCTGAAGGTCGACGACGCCGCCCTGACGGCCCGGATCGCCAAACGCTTCGCCGAACAGGCCCGGCCGGACGACAATCCGGACACCTTCAAGGACCGGCTGGCCGTCTATAACCGCCAGACCGCACCGCTGCTGCCGTATTACGCGGATCAGGGCCTGCTGACCGAAATCGACGGCATGGGCGACATCCAGACCGTTTCCGCCGCCATCGACGCCGCGCTCGACGCCTGAATCGGGCGCGTTTCCCCCATGGCCGGGTGAACGGAAGCTGACACTTTCCCGTTCCGGCGCGTTCATGCCCCATGTGGCATAGTCGACCCGTGGACACAGGCGCCCTCTTCAACCGTGACCGGCAGCGCAAGCTCGGCGCCTTCCTCGTCGTGCTCGCCGCCCACATCGGCGTGTTCGCGCTGGTGGCCCGCACCCGGCCGACGCCCCTGGAGCCGCTGCCGCCGGTGTTCGAGGTGCAGCTGTTCCGGCCCGCGCCGACACCGCCGCCGCCGGACGAGCCGTCCGAGGATCCCGGCGGCGGCGCGCCGGCCGCCCCGTCGCGCATCCACGTCCC
>NZ_DASWTO010000069.1:0-4727 GCF_036402095.1 Brevundimonas sp.
CAGTTGCGACGCATCCGACACGCGGATCTTCGCGAACCAGCCTTCGCCTTCCGGATCGGCGTTGACCGTCTCGGGGGCCGAGGCGAGGGCGGCGTTGCCCTCGATCACCTCGCCCGAGACCGGGGCGTAGACGTCCGAGGCCGCCTGGACGCTCTCGACCACGGCGAAGCTGTCGCCCTTCGAGACCGACTTGCCGGCCTCTGGCGTCTCCACGAACACCACGTCGCCGAGCGCCTCGGCGGCGTGCTTGCTGATGCCGACCGTGGCGACGTCGCCGTCGAGGCGAACCCACTCGTGATCCTTGGTGAACTTCATCCGCGTCTTCCTTCCGTCATCCCCGGGCTTGTCCCGGGGATCCATGAACTCGATCCGTCCCGTCCGAAACACCGAAGGCCGGTGATCCTGGATCGCCGGGACGAGCCCGGCGATGACGGGGGTGAAAAACCTACTTCGGCTTCCTGTAGTACCTCTGCGCGACGAAGGGCATGGCGACGACCTCGGCGGCGGCGGGCTTGCCGCGCACGATGACCTTCAGCTCCGTGCCCAGCTCGGCGAACGCCGGCGGCACATAGCCCATGGCGATGTTGCGGCCCAGCGTCGGCGAGGGGCCGCCCGAGGTCACCTTGCCGATGACATTGCCGTCCATGTCAGCGATCTCGGCGCCTTCGCGGGCCGGAGCGCCTTCCTTGACGCTGAGACCGACGCGGACGCGGGCCGGCCCCCCGGCCAGCTCCTTGAGCACGCGGTCGGCGCCGTTGAAGTCGGCCCGCTCCTTGCGCGACTTCGACAGGGCGAAGGTCAGGGCGCCCTCGACCGGGCTGGTCGTGGCGTCGATGTCGTGGCCGTGCAGCGGCAGGCCGGCCTCCAGCCTCAGGCTGTCGCGGGCGCCGAGGCCGATCGGCTTGACCCGGGCGTCCTTCAGGATCTCGTTCCAGATGCGTTCGGCGTCGGCCGCCGGCACCGAGATCTCGTAGCCGTCCTCGCCGGTATAGCCCGAGCGCGAGACGAAGCAGTCGACCCCGAACAGCATCACCCGGGCGCAGTCCATGAAGCCGAATTCGGCCAGCACGGGTTCGTGTTTCGCCATCACCTCGGCGGCTTCCGGCCCCTGGATGGCGAGCAGGGCGCGGTCGGCCAGCACGGTGAGTTTGGCGTCGCCCTCGAGGTTCGCTTCGAGGAAGGCGAAGTCGGCGTCCTTGTTGCCGGCGTTGACCACCACATAGAGGCCGTCGTGGTCGGGACGGCCGGCCATCAGGTCGTCCATGATGCCGCCCTCGTCATTGAGCAGCAGGCTGTATTTCTGCCGCCCGGCCTTGAGGATCGCATAGTCGCCGGGGACGAAGCGCTCGAACTGGGCCGTCGCGTCCGCGCCGGTGATCTTGCACTGGCCCATGTGTGACACGTCGAACAGGCCGGCGTGTTCGCGGGTCCAGCGGTGCTCGGCCAGCACTCCCTCGTACTGCACCGGCATGTCGTAGCCGCCGAAGCCGACCATGCGGGCGCCCAGCGCGCGATGCGCGGCGTTGAGGGGCGTGGTCTTCAGGGTTTCGTCGGTCATCATCAGGGTCCCACGGTCGCGTTATGGGGCGGAAAGCTCCGCCGTCCTCGCGCCCCCGCTGTCCTGAAGCCTGAGAGATTCCGGCCCGCCCGGTCCCGGGCTGGCCTTGCTCCGTCGGCGCGCTCCTAAGAGCGACTTTCCAGCGT
Source organism: Brevundimonas sp. (assembly GCF_036402095.1). GTDB lineage: Bacteria > Pseudomonadota > Alphaproteobacteria > Caulobacterales > Caulobacteraceae > Brevundimonas. Next base: position 1,705 of record NZ_DASWTO010000069.1, read on the forward strand.
CCGTATGTCCTCGCGGTCCGTTTGCCTGAGCGTTTCCGGGGCGGTTGCGCCTTCGGCTCCGGGCCCGCCGAAACGGCCCCGATCTCTCCCGCGAGAGCGCCGCGACCTAGGCCCCGACTCCGGTGCGAAGTCAAGCGGGAGCGGGGCGGCGGGCGCAAGCCGCGTCAGATGGCTAGGGCTGATTCGCGTTCTTCTTTTTCCGCTCGGCCTTGGCGAGGACCCTGAAGGCCATAACCAATGCGAGGCCGACGCAGAGACCGAGCGCCAGTCCGATGGCGAGCCCGACCGGTCCGTAATTCCGGCCTGCCGCGACATGCCAACCGGCGACCACGATCAGCGCCAACCATTCTTTCCAGCTGAGAGAGCGAATGAACGTCATCAACGGGCGACCGCGTAGGCGTCCACTTCGGCGATGCGGGCCGCCTTTTCCGCCTCGCTCAGGAACGACCCCTCGAAGCTGTTCCGCGCCAGTTGCGTCACCTGCGCCCGCGTCAGCCCCACCGCCTCGGCAAGCTGCCGATAATTCTCGTTCACATAGCCGCCGAAATAGGCGGGGTCGTCCGAGTTCAGGGTCACGTGCAGGCCCCGGCGCAGCATCTCCGGCACGGGATGGTCCTTCAGGTCCCTGACCACGCACAGCTTCAGGTTCGACAGCGGGCACACCGTCAGCGTCATCTGCGACGCCGCCAGCCGTTCGATCAGGGCTTCGTCCTCCATCGAGCGGTTGCCGTGGTCCATGCGGTCGATGTGCAGCAGGTCCAGCGCCTCGCGCACATACTCCGGCGGACCTTCCTCGCCGGCGTGGGCGACCCGCTTCAGACCCATCTGGCCGGCGCGCTCGAACACCCGCCGGAATTTCGACGGCGGATGCCCGACCTCGGACGAGTCCAGCCCGACCCCCTCGATCCGGTCCAGCCAGGGCTCGGCCTGATGCAGCACGTCGAAGGCGGCGTGTTCGTCCAGATGGCGCAGGAAGCACAGGATCAGCTTCGAATTGACGCCCAGCTCGCGCTCCGCCCGCTTCATCCCCGCCAGCAGCCCTTCGGCCACGACGCCGAACGGAACGCCCCGGTCGGTATGGGTCTGCGGGTCGAAGAAAATCTCGGCGTGGCGAACGTTGTCCGCCGCCGCCCGCCGGAAATAGGCCAGGGCCAGATCGTGGAAATCCTCTTCCGTCAGGAGGACGTTCGCCCCCGCGTAATAGATGTCGAGGAAGTCCTGCAGGTTGGAAAAGTCGTAGGCCGCGCGCACCGCCTCGACGCTGTCGAACGGGATGGCCACCCGGTTGCGCCGCGCCAGCTCGAACATCAGCTCGGGCTCCAGCGATCCCTCGATGTGCAGATGCAGCTCTGCCTTGGGCAGGCCGGCGATATAGGCGTCAAGGGACATGGGCGGGTCTCCGGTCGGGAAGGTGGGCGGGCGGGGCCTGCAGCGCGCCCAGCACCCCGGCTGTCAGCCGGCGGTTGGCGGCCACCAGCGTTCCCGGCGGGGTGCGCAGGTCATTGTGCAGCCACAGGCGCAGCTGGCCGACGAAGGCGCCCGCCAGAAAGGCGGCGACCTGCCGGCGCTCCTCCGGCGGGACGCGGGGCAGGGCCTCTTCGAGATGGGTCCCGGCGATGAGGCGCAGGCGCTGTTCTCCGGCGGCGAGCATGACCTCCATCGCCCGCGACCGGCCCGCGTTGCGGGCGAAGGCCAGATTGCCCGCGATGTGGTGTGTCACATGGGCGACGGGCAGGATGTCCGCCGCCAGACCCTCGCGGCGCGCCAGGGCGTCGCAGATGTCGATCATCCCGCAGAAGGACCGGCCGAGGAAATCGTCGCGGTCCTCGAAATGGGCGTAGAAGGTCGAGCGGCCGACGTCCGCGGCGCGCACCAGATCGCCGATGCGGATCGAATCGAGGTCCTGCCCCTGGCCCAGCTGCATCAGAGCCTGGCCCAGCCGGCCGCGCGTGCGGGCGACGCGCTGGTCCATCCCCTCCCGACCCGGCCTGTTTCCGGACATTCCCCGCCTCCGTGTCCCGCATCGCCGGGAGCGTGCAGGGCATGACTGGTTTTCCTCCCGAACCGCCGCCACGACAAGCCGGAGATAGGGGAGACGCCGCCATGACCGCCAACCGCAACGCCTGCGCCGCCGCGCTCATCGCCGGATGGGCCGGCTACATCGGCCTGATGGCGGTGCATCCCACCCGCCTGGGCGGCCCCGCCCTCGGTCACGTCAGCCTGAACGACGCGGTTCACTGGACCGGCCTGCTGATCCTGCCGATCCTGATCTACGGCTATGTCGAGCTGGGGCGCCGCCTCGACCTGCGGCGGCCGCTGGTGCTGCTGGCGGTCTGCACCCTGATCGCGAGCCTGTTCGCCGGCATGGCCGCCGCGACCATGAGCGGCCTCGTCATGGCAGAGGTGGCCCGCGGGGCCGGCGAGTTCCCGCCGGAGACTCTCGACGCCCTGCGCCACCTGGTCTTCTGGCTGAACCAGGGCTTCGCGACCGTGCACTACGTGCTGCTGATGATCGCCGTCGGCCTCTTCGCCCTCGCCTGGCCGAACCGCCCTTCGGACCTCGGCCTGAAGTGGGGCGGCGTCCTGGCCGCGCTGGCCTTCATGGCCTGGCTGGCGACCGGAACCTGGGGCGCGGACGTGCACAGCGTTCTGGCGGTGGTGGTCGTGGCCGGGGCCTGGAGCATCGTCGCCGCCCTGGCCCAGCGCAGCCTGCCGGACCCGGCCTGACCTACATCCGCTCCGGCGTATCGATGCCCAGCAGGTCCAGCGCCCGCTCCAGCTGGTCCAGCACCGCCCTCGACAGCGTCAGCCGGGACCCCTTCGTCGCCTCGTCCGGCGCGCTCAGCACCGGGCAGGCGGCGTAGAATTTCGAGAACGACTGCGCCAGCCGGTACGCGTGCTCGCAGATCAGGTGCGGCATCCGCTTGTCGTAGGCTTCGCTCACGGCCTGCGAGAAGGCGTCCAGGGTCAGGGCCAGATCGCGCTCGGCCGGCTCGCCGATCGCCACCGGCCCCGCCGCCGCG
>NZ_DASWTO010000070.1:0-3088 GCF_036402095.1 Brevundimonas sp.
GTGGCTGCAGCAGGGCGGGGGAGGCGGCGGCGGCGGGGCGCAGCATGGGCCGCCGGAATGGCCGCCGCCGCGCGGGTCGCCGGCGAGCGCCGGCCCGGCCGCGAGCAGGGCCAGGGCGGCGGAAAGGGTTAACAGGCGCATGACACGGACTCCGGATGCTGGAGCCGTTCTAAGTCACTGGAAAGAAAAGGGTTCGGAATGCACCGAGGGGGCGAAAACAGGGGCTCCGCATTCCCCGGACGGCGTCGGAATTAACCTTTTCCGGCTTCAGCGGTCGTACAGATAGACGTCGCCGCAGCCGCAATCGCGGTCGTACCGGTGGTCGCGCCGGTCGCGCGACCAGCCGCGGGCCGAGGGGTGGCGATCGTCGTTGTAGCCCCAGAGGTCGCGATATCCCGGGCGCGGGCGCGGCTCGTAACCGCCGTAGCCGTAGCCGTAGCCGTAGCCGTAGCGGTCGGAACCGTATCCGCCGCCATGACCCTGATGACGGTGATCCCGATAGCGGTAGCGCCCGTCGCCATACCGGCTGTCGTAGCCGTACCGGCCGCCGTGACCATAGGGCGCGGCATGGACCGGGGCGGGCACATAGACATAGGCCTGATCGGAATAGCCGTCGGCCCACCGGCCGGTGTTCACATAGGACCGGGTCTCGACCTCCGACAGCGGCGTGCCGCCGACGACGTGGCCATAGGGGGTGACGTAGACCGGCTGGCCCCAGGTCTGAGCCGAGGCCGCGCCGGCGAGGGCGAGGACGAAGAGGGCGCCGGCGGCGGCGACGGGGCGGATCATGGCGGCGAACTCCTGTGCGACAGGGTTAACGCCGTTCGTCCGCCGGGGTTCTTCGTCCGCGCCGCCCGGCGTCAGAAATCGACGGCCAGGCCCTTCTTCTCCCAGTCGCCGTAGCGGGTCGGTTCGGGGCCGCGCGGACCGCCGTGCTCCGTCGCCGGCGCCGCCGCCTCGCCCGAGGCGCGACGTTCGGCCGCTTCCAGCAGGGCCCGGCGCGCGGCCTCGCTCAGCGGCCGCTCCGGCGTGGCGTGGGGCACGTCGGCGTTGAAGACGGGCGTCGGGGTTTCCGCGGCGGGGCCATCAGAGGTGGGATGATCGGTCACAGCGGTCCTGCCTTGAGCCTGAGCCCGGGACTGCACAAGTTAGCGCCCGGCGCGGTCCGCGCCAGAGACGACCCGAGTTTTCTTCGACGATGAACCATCTGAAGACCTTCACCCTGCTGGCCGCGCTGACCGCCCTGTTCGTCGGCATCGGCTATCTGATCGGCGGGACGACCGGCATGCTGATCGCCCTGGTCTTCGCCGGCGGCATGAACCTGTTCAGCTACTGGAACGCCGACAAGATCGTGCTGCGCATGTACCGGGCCCAGCCCGTCGACGAGACCCATCCGAATGCGGTGGTGCGCGCCTATGTCGGCGACGTGGTGCAGATGGCGCGGGACGCCGGCCTGCCGCGCCCGGTGGTGGCCATCATCCCCAACGACCAGCCCAACGCCTTCGCCACCGGCCGCAACCCCGAGAACGCCGCCGTCTGCGCCACCACCGGCCTGCTCGACATGCTGACCCGCGAGGAAATCCGCGGCGTCATGGCGCACGAACTGGCCCATGTGAAGAACCGCGACACCCTGACCATGACGGTCACCGCCACCGTCGCCGGCGCCATCGCCGCCCTGGCCAATTTCGCGATGTTCTTCGGCGGCGGCGAGGACCGCGAGCGGCCGGGCGGCATCGTCGGCATGCTGGCCCTGATGATCCTCGCCCCGATGGCCGCCGGCCTGGTGCAGATGGCCATCAGCCGTACGCGCGAATACGAGGCCGACAAGGTCGGGGCCGAGATCGCGAAGGACCCGGCGTCGCTCGCCTCGGCCCTTGAGAAGATCGAGGCGTACGCCAGACGCATCCACAATCCGACGGCCGAGCGCAATCCGGCCTCGGGCCAGCTGTTCATCATCAATCCGCTGGCGGGCCGCGGCGCCGACAACCTGTTCTCGACCCACCCGAACACCGGCAACCGGGTCAAGGCGCTGCTGGCGCTGGGAACGCAGATGGGGCTGGCGCCGCGCCGCGCCGCGTTTACCGAGGTCGCCCCGGGGCCGGTCACGACCAGCGTCCCGACCACCCCCTCGCGCGCCCCGGGGCCGTGGGGGTGACTTCGCCCCAATCCCGCCCTTGCATCACGGGGCGTCTGGTCCTTTAAGCGCGCGCATACGCCGAAAACGCCTCCCCGCGTTCGCCGAAGGACCCGCCCCATGACCCTGCCCGCCCCGAAGAAGGTCGTGCTCGCCTATTCCGGCGGCCTCGACACCTCGATCATCCTCAAGTGGCTGCAGACCGAATACGGGGCGGAGGTGGTGACCTTCACCGCCGACCTCGGCCAGGGCGAGGAACTGGCGCCGGCGCGCGAGAAGGCGCTCAAGCTCGGCATCAAGGAAGAGAACATCTTCATCGACGACCTGCGCGAGGAGTTCGTGCGGGACTACGTCTTCCCGATGTTCCGGGCCAACGCCCTGTACGAGGGTCAGTATCTGCTCGGCACCTCGATCGCGCGGCCGCTGATCGCCAAGCGCCAGATCGAGATCGCCCGCATGGTCGGCGCCGACGCCGTCTGTCACGGGGCCACCGGCAAGGGCAACGACCAGGTCCGCTTCGAGCTCGGCTATTATGCGCTGGAGCCCGACATCCGCGTCGTGGCCCCGTGGCGCGAGTGGTCGTTCCGGTCGCGCGAGCACCTGCTCGACTTCGCCGAGAAGCACCAGATCCCGATCGCCAAGGACAAGCGCGGCGAAGCCCCGTTCAGCGTCGACGCCAACCTTCTGCACTCGTCCAGCGAGGGCAAGGTGCTGGAGGATCCGGCGGTCGAGGCCCCCGAATTCGTGCACCAGCGCACCCTCTCGCCCGAGGACGCGCCGGACAAGGCCACCGTCATCACCATCGGCTTCGAGAAGGGCGACGCGGTCTCGATCAACGGCGAGGCCATGAGCCCGGCGACCCTGCTGACGGCCCTGAACCAGTACGGGCACGACAACGGCGTCGGCCGGCTCGACCTGGTCGAGAACCGCTTCGTCGGCATGAAGTCGCGCGGC
>NZ_DASWTO010000071.1:0-4136 GCF_036402095.1 Brevundimonas sp.
CGCCCTCGACGAGCGGGCGCGCGACATCTTCCGGCGCATCGTCGAGACCTATCTGCAGACCGGCGAGCCGGTCGGGTCGCGCACCCTGTCGCTGACCGGCGTCGCCCTGTCCCCGGCCTCGATCCGCAACACCATGCAGGATCTGACGCTGGCGGGCCTGCTGGGCGCGCCGCACACCTCCGCCGGGCGCATCCCGACCCACGCCGGCCTGCGCCTGTTCGTCGACGGCCTGCTGGAGATCGGCGACGTCGGGGCCGAGGAGCGGCGCGAGATCGACGCCCGCCTCGCCGGCAGCGGCCGCAGCTTCGACGAGGCGCTGAACGAGGCTTCCGCCCTGCTGTCGGGCCTCGCCGGCGGGGCCAGCATCGTCGCCAGCCCGGTGCGCGAGGCCGGGGTCAAGCACGTCGAATTCGTCGCCCTTGGCCACGACCAGGCCCTGGCCGTGCTGGTCGCCGACGACGGCACGGTCGAGAACCGGCTGATGCCGCTCAAGGCGGGGGTGACGCCCTCGACCCTGACCGAGGCGTCGAACTTCCTCAACGCCCGGCTGAAGGGCCGCCCGCTGCACGAGGCGCGCACCGAGATGCGCACCGAACTGGACGCCGCCCGCCGCGAGCTGGACGCCGCCGCCGCCCGGCTGGTCGAGGACGGGCTCGCCGCCTGGTCGGGCGGGGCCGAGCGCGAGCGGGCCCTGATCGTGCGCGGCCGGGCCAACCTGCTGCAGGACCGCGAGACGGTCGAGGATCTGGAACGGGTGCGGGTCCTGTTCGACGATCTGGAGCAGAAGGAACAGCTGATCGGCCTGCTGGACGGCGTCTCAACGGCCCAGGGCGTGCGCATCTTCATCGGCGCGGAAACGCGTCTGTTTTCGCTTTCGGGTTCCGCCGTCATCGCGGCGCCCTATATGACGGGCCGGCAGCGGGTGTTGGGCGCCATCGGCGTGATCGGCCCCGCGCGACTGAACTACGCCCGTGTCATACCGTTGGTGGACTATACCGCCCGGGTGCTGGGCCGGATTCTGGACGGACAAGAGACTTGAGCGACATTCACGACGACACCCCGACCTCCGAAGAGCTGTCCGCCGACATCGGCGAGACCGAAGGGTTCGATGGCGAGCCCGACGACGGCCTGGGCCCGATCGACGCCCTGATCGCCGAACGCGACCAGTGGAAGGACCGCGCCCTGCGCGCCGTGGCCGAGGCCGAGAACACGAAGAAGCGCGCGGAGACCCAGTCCAACGACGCCCGGGCCTACGCGATCCAGCGCTTCGCCCGCGACCTGCTGGGCGTGGCCGACAACCTCGAGCGGGCGCTGCAGGCGGCGCCGAAGAACGCCGACGCCGGCGAGGCCGGACTGGTCACCGGACTGGAGTTGACCCAGAAGTCGCTGCTGCAGGCCTTCGAGGCCAACAATCTCAAGCGCGTCGCGCCGGAACCGGGCGAGGCCTTCGACCCGCACCTGCACCAGGCCATGATGGAACAGCCGTCTGACACGGTTCAGGGCGGTCAGGTGATCCAGACGCTGCAGGCGGGCTACGCCCTGTTCGGCCGCACCGTGCGCCCGGCCATGGTCGTGGTCGCCGCCAAGGGCTCCGGCGCCGCGGCCGGCAATGCGGCCTATGCCAGGGCCGCGGAAGCCGACGGCGGAAATTTCGACGGCAAGGCCTGACGCCGAGGGGCCGCTAAACCCCCCCACCGTCATCCTCGGGCTTGACCCGAGGATCAGACTGTCCGGTGCTCCGTGGAAGCGATACACGGGCGCGGTCGCGGGGCCGCTCCCGATCGCACAGATCGCCCCCCGCCTCTGATCCTCGGGTCAAGCCCGAGGATGACGGGAGGGAAGAGGCGAGGCCGCTAGCCCTTCAGCCGCGCCTCGAACAGGGCCAGCAGCCTGGCCCAGCCGTCCGCGGCGTCGGCCGCCCGGTAGCTGTCGCGGTAGTCGGCGTGGAAGCCGTGCGGCGCGGCGGGATAGACGTCGATCCGGCTGTCGGTCTGGCCGGCGCGCTGCAGGGCGCTGCGCATGGCCTCGACCGTGTCCAGCGGGATGCCCCGGTCAGCCTCGCCGTAGAGGCCCAGCACGGGCGCCTTGAGGTCGTCGGCCACATCGACCGGCCACGGGGCCCCGGCGGCGGCCTGTTCCGGCGTGGCGTTGGCGGGCGGGGCGAGGCGGCCGTACCAGGCCACGCCGGCGTCGATGGCCGCGAACCGCGCCGCCGCCTGCCACACCACCTTGCCGCCCCAGCACCAGCCGGTGATCCCGACCTTGTCGGCGTTGGCCCACAGCTGCTGACTGGACCAGTCGAGCGTGGCGGCGATGTCTCCCATGACCTGTTCATAGCCGGCCGCGGCGACGATCTCCTGCACCCGGGTCATCTCGGCGCCCGCCGGGTCGGCCACCCGCACGAAGAAGGCCGGGGCGATGGCGGCATAGCCCGCTCTGGCCAGCCGACGGCAGACGTCGCGGATATATTCGTGCACGCCGAAGATCTCCGACACGACCACGACCACCGGGAAGGGGCCGTCGCCGGCCGGTCGCGCCACATAGGCCGGCAGATTGAAGCCGTCCGGCGCCGGATAGGTCACATTGGCCGTCTCCAGCCCGTCCGCCGGCGTGGTCACCGGGCTGGCCTGGGCGGCGAGCGCGGCCGGCGCGTAGCCGGCGAAGAACAGCCCGCCGAGGCCGCCCGCGGCGAGGGCGCGGCGGCTGAAGCGGAAGTCGTCGGCCTCGGGGCCTTCGGGACGGACGAGGTCTGGCATCGGGGCCTCCATCGCGGGAAAGCGGGACAGTGGCGCGGCTTCCCCGGGCCGTCGAGTCACGGGGGAGTGATGGGGGCCTTGTCGGCGCCTGTGCCGCCCCTCACCGCGTCAGATAATAATCCGCGATGCGGCAGACGTTGATGTTCTCGCGCAGCAGGACCTGGCCGCCGGCGAGCTCCGCCCGCAGGTCGTAGAGGCACCCGCCGGCGCCGTCGTCGATGGTCACCGGCACGCTGGCGCCGCTGGACACCGGCGTTCCGCCCAGCAGGTCGGCGCCGAAGGTTCCGGTGCGGACATCGGCCGCCTGGAGCTTCTGCAGGGCCACGCCGGTCTGGTTGTGGACCCGGACGCGGCGATTCTGGCCGTCGCGGGACTGGCCCCCCGGCGCGGCCGCGGCGTCGGCCAGCCCCGCCGCGCCAAGCGAGGCGGCGATCACGGCGGCGGTGAACAGTCTGCGGGCGAGCATGGCCCCTCCTCCTGACCCGCGCACCGGCGGATCGTTAACGCCAGTATATGTCGTTGCGCGCTTCGTGACACACCTGACGGAGACTGACGCTGAATCGCGATCAGGCCTTGCGGGCGGGGGGCGGTTTCCCATATCGGCGACAACCGCCGGAAAACCCCGCAGTCCGTGGGGCTTTGCGCCGGAACCGTACATTCGACCCAAGACCCTGACACCGGGGGCGGTCACGCGCGGCGCTTAGCTCTGAAAGGCCGCCGCACCGCCCGCTGAAATGGAGTGAAAGACCAACCAATGGCCAAGATCATCGGCATCGACCTGGGCACCACCAACTCGTGCGTGGCCGTCATGGACGGCAAGAACCCCAAGGTCATCGAGAACGCGGAAGGCAACCGCACGACTCCGTCGGTCGTCGCCATCCAGGACAACGGCGAGGTGCTGGTCGGCCAGCCCGCCAAGCGTCAGGCCGTGACCAACCCGACCAACACCTTCTTCGCCATCAAGCGCCTGATCGGCCGCAACTTCTCCGATCCCGTGGTGGCCAAGGACAAGGGCATGGTGCCCTATGAGATCGTCAAGGGTCCGACCGGCGACGCCTGGGTCAAGGCCCACGGCAAGGACTATTCGCCCCAGCAGGTCTCGGCCTACACCCTCGGCAAGATGAAGGAGGCCGCGGAGGCCTACCTCGGCGAGACCGTCACCCAGGCCGTCATCACCGTTCCCGCCTATTTCAACGACGCCCAGCGTCAGGCCACCAAGGACGCCGGCAAGATCGCCGGCCTCGAGGTGCTGCGCATCATCAACGAGCCGACCGCGGCCGCCCTGGCCTATGGCCTCGACAAGAACGACGGCCAGAAGATCGCCGTCTACGACCTCGGCGGCGGCACCTTCGACGTCTCGATCCTCGAGATCGGCGACGG
>NZ_DASWTO010000072.1:0-18769 GCF_036402095.1 Brevundimonas sp.
TCGCCGCCTACCACCAGCTGGCCGAGGCCATCGACTGCCCGCTCCATGTGGGCGTCACCGAGGCGGGGCCCCTCCGCACCGGCACGATCAAGTCGTCCATCGCGATGGGCAACCTCCGCTGGGCCGGCGTCGGCGACACGATCCGCGTCTCGCTGGCCGCCGACCCTGTCGAGGAGATCAAGGTCGGCTTCGACATCCTCAAGTCGCTGGGTCTGCGCCACCGCGGGGTCAACATCATCGCCTGCCCGTCGTGCGCGCGGCAGGGCTTCAACGTCATCGAGACGGTCGGGGTGCTGGAAGAGAAGCTGGCCCATGTGACCACGCCGATGTCGCTGTCGATCATCGGCTGCGTGGTCAACGGACCCGGCGAGGCGCTCTACACCGACGTCGGCTTCACCGGCGGCGGCAAGGGCTCGGGCATGGTCTATCTGGACGGCAAGACGGCCCACAAGCTCGCCAACGAGGGCATGATCGACCACATCGTCGAACTGGTCGAGGCCAAGGCCGCCGAGCTGGACGCCGCCCGCGCCGCCGCCCCCGCCCTTCACGCCGCGGAGTGACATGAAGCTCTACATCACCGTCCCGTCGCCCTACGCCCGCAAATGCCGCATCGTTGCGCGCGAGAAGGGGCTGTCCGGCCGTATCGAGGAGATCGCGGTCGATCCCTACGCCAACGCCCCGGAACTGCTGGCCTCGAACCCGCTGGTGCAGGTGCCGACCCTGATCGCCGCGGACGGCCTGCCGCTGAACGACAGTCCGGTGATCTGCGAATATCTCGACGCCCTCGGCGAGGGGCCGCGCCTGCTGCCCGAGGGCGGAAGCGAGCGGCTGCGGGTGCGGCGGCTCGAGACCCTCGCCAACGGCGCGCTTGAGATGGGCGTCAAGCTGGTTCTGGAGAAACGCCGGCCCGAACACGAGCGCTCGCCGTCGTGGATCGAGCGCTGGACGGCCAACATGGGCCGGGCCCTCGACGCGCTTGAAGCCGCCGGGCCCGACGCGGCGCGTCTCGACATGGGCGTGATCACCGCCGGGGTCGCCGTGACCTGGATCGGCTTCCGTCATCCGGATTTCGACTGGAAGACAGGCCGTCCGGGCCTGGTCGCGCTGCAGGCGGCGCTCGAGGCGCGGACCAGCTTCGCCGAAACCCGCCCGGGCTGACCGGACGGGGGCGAAACTGTCGCGGCCGGATTCTCGTCTGACGGATTGACGGCTACGCTTCTGCAATGCCAAGTAGAGGCGAGGTTCGCCGGGGGGTGGACCCGCATTTCTTGGGGGCTTTCATGATTTCCATCCGCCACGCGCGCCTTGGCGCGCGCGCGCTCGTACTCGTCGGCGCGGCGCTTTCCCTGCCTGCGTGCGCCACCATCACGCGCGGCACGACACAGACTTTCACGGTCGAGAGCACGCCCTCGGGCGCCCAGGTGTCGACATCGAACGGCTTCCAGTGCGACGCGACGCCCTGCACCTTCCGCATGCCGCGCAAGGACGCCTTCCGGGCCACCGTCTCGATGGACGGCTACGTCACCCAGGAGCACGAGATCGACAGCGGCATGTCGGGCGCCGGCGGCGCCGGCTTCGCCGGCAACGTCCTCGTCGGCGGCCTGATCGGCATGACGGTCGACGCCAACTCGGGCGCCATGAAGGACCTGAAACCCAACCCGCTGGTCGTCAATCTGCTGACGCCGGCCGAGCACGCCGCGGCCGAGGCCGAGGCCGCCCGTCAGGCCGCCGCCGCCGCTCCCGCCGCTCAAGGAAACCCGCAATGAACCGCCCGCTGATCCGTCGCCTCGCCGTCCTCGCCGCCGGCGCTTCCCTGATGGGACTGGCCGCCTGCGCCACCCCGTCGCGTCCGGACGCCATGGCCCTGGCCGCGACGCCCGCCCTGACCGCCGCGCCGGGCGACGTCGGCTATCACTCGGTGACCACGGTCAACGTCTCCGGGGGCAATGACACCAATCCGCTGTGGACCGCCCAGGTCTCGAACGCCGACTTCAAGACGGCGCTTGAATCCTCGCTCGCCGCCGCTGGCTACATGGGCTCCGAGGGCCGCCCGATGACGGTCACCGCCAGCCTGGTGGACCTGAAGCAGCCGATGGTCGGTCTCGACATGTCGGTCACCAGCCAGATCCGCTACAGCGTCAGCCGCGAAGGCCAGGTCATCTTCAACGAGACGGTCTCGGCCACCGGCACCGCCACGATCAGCGAGGCCTTCGTCGGCGCCGAACGCCTCCGCCTCGCCAACGAGAAGTCGATCCAGGAGAACATCCGCCAGTTCCTGACCCGGTTCCGCGCCACCGCGCGCTGATCCGACGGACGGACCGATGAACAGGGGCGGGACCGGCCGGCGCCGGTCCCGCCCCTTGTCGTTCAGGCCACCACCCCGGCCAATTGCAGACCCTGAAAGCCGGCCAGGGCCAGCAGCACGGCGCCGACCGCATAGGCCAGCGCGCGCCGCGGCACCCGCTTGGCGATCAGCCCCGCGAACGGGGCGGCCGCCAGCCCGCCGATGACCAGGCCGGCCACGGCCGAGGCGTGGTTCTGCAGCGCGTCGGCGTCGCGCCAGTGGCCAGACAGCAGGGCCCAGACGAAGGCGGCGCTGATGGCCACGGCGACGAAGAATTCGGCGGTGTTGACGGTGCCTATGGCCCGGCGCGGCTCCTGCCCCGCCCCGACCAGGGTCGAGGACACCGTGGCCCCCCAGCCGCCCCCGCCCACGGCGTCCAGAAACCCGCCGACGAGGCCGAGCGGCCCGGTCACCCATGAGGCGATGCGGCGGATGCGGATATCGTGCCCGGCCCGCCACAGGATGTAGGCGCCCATCAGCGCCAGGTAGACGATCACGAACGGCTTGATGACCTCGCCCTCGATCCCGGTCAGCACATAGGCCCCGAGACAGCCGCCGATCACCCCGGCGACCGCCAGCGGCAGCAGCAGGCGCCAGTCCACATTGCGATGCCAGACGTGGCTGCCGGCCGAGGCGGCGGTGGTGAAGACCTCCGCCCCGTGCACGCTGGCCGAGGCCGTCGCCGGCGGGACGCCGAGCGCGAGCAGGACCGAGGATGAGATGACGCCATAGGCCATGCCCAGGGCCCCGTCGACGGCCTGCGCCAGGAAGCCCACCAGCAGGAAGAGCAGAAAGGTGTCCATGCGCCCCCTGGCGTCGCCGAAGCGTTGCTTCTCCGATGAAAGCCGGGTCCGCGCAATTGGTTGCGCGCCGGTCCATCGACAGATCGGCGGCCGTCGCGCTAAGGCTCCCCTCCCGTCAAACGAGGAAATCCCGCCCTTGCGACTGCCCCAGGCCCGGCTCGATCAGGTGCTCGACCGCTTCCACCAGGTGGAGGCGCGCATGGGCTCGGCCAGCGACGGGGCCGAGATCGTGCGCCTGTCGAAGGAGCACGCGGAAATGAAGCCGGTGGTCGACGCCGTCTCCGCCCTCGCCCGCGCCCGCGCCGAGATGGACGATCTGGAGGCCATGGCCGCCGATCCCGAGATGGCCGAGATGGCGGCGGAGGAGCTGGAGGCGCTGAAGGCCCGGCTGCCGGAGCTGGAGCGCGACGTGGCCCTGCTGCTGGCCCCGCGCGACGCCGACGAGAACGCCTCGGCCGTGCTGGAAGTCCGCGCCGGCACCGGCGGCGACGAGGCGGCCCTGTTCGCTGGCGACCTGTTCCGAATGTATTCCCGCTACGCCCAGACCCGCGGCTGGCGGGTCGAGGTCGACAGCGCCACCGAGGGCGAGGCCGGCGGCTACAAGGAGATCATCGCCACCGTCACCGGCGAGGGCGTGTTCGGCCGGCTCAAGTTCGAGAGCGGCGTGCACCGGGTCCAGCGCGTGCCGACCACCGAGGCCGGCGGCCGCATCCACACCTCCGCCGCCACCGTCGCCGTCCTGCCCGAGGTCGAGGACGTCGAGATCGAGATTCACGACAAGGACATCCGCATCGACACCTTCCGCGCCTCCGGCTCGGGCGGCCAGCACGTCAACAAGACCGATTCCGCGGTGCGCATCACCCACCTGCCGTCCGGCATCGTGGTGACCTCCTCGGAGAAGTCGCAGCACGTCAACCGCGACAAGGCGATGAAGAACCTGCGCGTCCGCCTCTACGACATGCAGCGGCAGGAGAAGGATCTCGCCCGCTCCAGCGCCCGCAAGTCGCAGGTCGGCTCCGGCGACCGCTCCGAGCGCATCCGCACCTACAACTTCCCCCAGGGGCGCGTCACCGACCACCGCATCGGCCTGACCCTGCACAGCCTGCCCCAGATCCTCGAGGGCGACCTCGACCCCATGCTCAACGCCCTCATCGCCGAAGACCAGGCGGCGCGCCTCGCCGATCTGGAAGCGGAGCTGGGGTGACCGATCCATCCTTCTGCCGTCACCCTCGGGCCTGACCCGAGGACCAGACCGTCCGGTGCTCCGTCGAACGGCGCACGGGCGCGGTCGCAGGGCCGTCCGTAAGGCACAGCTCGCCTCTCGCCTCTGATCCTCGGGTCAGGCCCGAGGATGACGGTGGGGCGGGAGAAGCTCTATCCCTCCACCACCAACCCCCCGCCTTCCACCTTCACGAACTGCGCCCGGCCCCGCAGCGGTGCGAACAGCTCCGCCTCCGTGCCGGTCAGAAACGCCTGCAGACCCAGCGCCTCGATCTCGTCGAACAGGGCGGCGCGGCGGCGGGTGTCGAGGTGCGCGGGGGCCTCGTCCAGCAGCAGGATCGGCGCGGCCGCCTGATCGGCCAGGCGGGCGATCTGGGCGAGGATCAGGTTCAGCACCAGCGCCTTCTGCTCGCCCGAGGAGCCCTCGGCGGCGGGCCGGTTCTTCTCGCGGTGCAGGGCGGTGAGGTCCGAGCGGTGCGGGCCATACAGCGACCGGCCGGCCGCGGCGTCGCGGGCGCGTGAGGCGGACATCCCCTCGCGGATCCGAGCGGCGATGGCGGTCGCATCGGCGCCGTCCGCGGCCATGGCCTCGGCCTCGCCGGCCAGCCCCAGGTCGGCCTGCGGAAACGGCCGGTCGCCCCGTTCGTCGATGGCGGCCTGCAGGGTGACGAGGGCGGCGGCCCGGGCGAGGGCGGCGGCCGCCCCGGCCTCTCCCAGCCTCAACTCCAGCGCATCCAGCCACAGCGGATCCGCGGGTTGCCCCTTCGCCCCGTCGGTCAGCAGCCGCAGCCGCTCCCGCAGCGCCTTCTCATAGGCGGACACCGAGGCGGCGTGATCCGGGTCGGCCGCGAACACCAGCCGGTCGAAGAATTTCAGCCGCTCGGCCCGCGCGTCCGAGAACAGCCGGTCCTGTTCCGGCGTCGCCCACACCGGCCGCAGGTGATCGAGCAGCCGCCCCGGCTGGGCCGTCTCGCCGTCGATGCGCACCATGCGCCGCGCCGCGCCGGGCGACTGCACCCCCGTGCCCAGCTTCGTCTCGTCCTCGTCGTCGGTCAGCACCGCCGCCACGGCCCAGGCCCGGCCCCCGGCCTCGCCCGGCTCGCGCCGCCCCATCTCCGGCGCGCTCGCCCCGCGCAACCCCTTGCCCGGGGTGAACAGGCTCAACGCCTCCAGCAGATTGGTCTTCCCCGCCCCGTTCGGCCCATGCAGCACCACCGTCCCCGCCCCGATGGACAGGCTCGCGCTCGCATAGGAGCGGAAGTCGGTGAGGGTGAGGGACTGGATCAAGGCTTACAAAAATCCGCTCATCCCGGCGAAAGCCGGGACCCAGTCCTTTTGCCCAAGCTCAGTCGGGCAGTCCAAACGTATCGAGCAGGTCGATCCAGCCGGGGTTCGATTTTTCGATCAGTTCGAGCTTCCAGACCCGCTTCCATTCCTTGATCTGGCGCTCCCGAACGAAGGCGGCGTGGCGGGTCTCGTGAACCTCGAACCAGATGAGCAGGGCCACGCCGTACTTCGCGGTGAAGCCATCAAAATGGCCGTCGCGATGCTGGTTGATCCGCTTGACCAGATTGTCGGTCGAGCCGGTGTAAAGCGTCCCGTTGCGACGGCTGGCGACGATGTAGGTGAAGAACGCCAACCGGAACCTCCGTACGCAACGAAAGCACTGGGTCCCGGCTTTCGCCGGGATGAGCGGAATCTGAAACTCAAACCCGCAGCGGCATCAGCACATACTGCACGCCCGGGTCGCCCGGATCGAGCACCAGCGTCGGGCTGGCCGGGTCGGCGAATTTGAAATGCGCCGTCTCGCCGGTGATCTGGCCGGCGACATCGAGCAGGTAGCGGGCGTTGAAGCCGATCTCGAACGGCTCCTCGGAATAGCCGATCTCGACCTCCTCGACGCCCTGGCCGGCCTCCATGTTGCGCACCGTCAGGGTGACGCGGTCGAGGTCGAAGGCCAGTTTCACGCTGCGGCTCTTCTCGGCCGAGATGGTGGCGACGCGGTCGACGGCCTGGGCGAACAGGGTGTTGTCGATGTCGGCCTGCTTGTCGTTGCCCTTGGGAATGACGCGCATGTAGTCGGGGAAGGCGCCGTCGATGACCTTGGACGTCAGGCTGGCCTGGCCGAATTCGAAGCGGATCTTCTGGGGCGAGACCATGATCTCGACCGGGCCGGAGCCATCGTCGAGCAGGCGGCGCACCTGATCCACCGTCTTGCGCGGCACGATGACGCCGGGGCCGCCGGCGGCGCCCTCGGGGGCCGGGGTCTCGGCCAGGGCCAGACGGTGGCCGTCGGTGGCCACGGCGCGCAGCAGCGGAATGCCGGCCTCGGCCACGGTGTGCAGATACAGGCCGTTCAGATAGTAGCGGGTCTCTTCGGTCGAGACGGCGAACCGGGTCTTGTCGATCAGCCGCGCCAGGTCTTCCTTGGGCAGGGTGAAGCGCGTGCCCGAGGTGTCGGTCGACATGACCGGGAAGTCGCCGGCCGGCAGCACCGGCAGATTGAATTTCGACCGGCCCGCCTGGACCACCAGCCGCGGGTCGTCGCCGGAGTAGGACAGCGAGACCTCGGCCCCGTCGGGCAGCTTGCGGACGATCTCGTACAGGGTGTGGGCCGGGGCGGTGATCTGGCCCTCGACGTTCACCTGGGCCTCGGCCTCGTCGACCATCTCCATGTCGAGGTCGGTCGCGGCGAAGCTGAGCTTGTCGCGGCCCGCGCTCAGCAGGACGTTGGACAGAATCGGAATGGTGTTGCGCCGCTCCACCACGCTCTGCACGTGCCCGAGGGCCTTGAGGAGCGCGGATCGTTCGATGGTCAGCTGCATGTGGTCTCGCCCGGGGTGCGGCGACTCAAGGCGTCACCGCGAATAGAGGGCTTTGGACACTAGCGGATTGACGCGCGGGAGCAAGGAAGGGGCGGGCGTCCGCGAGCGCGCGGGCAGGGAAGAGGCGGCCACTGTCTGTGGACAAAGCCCCGGGGCGGGCGAACGGTCCGTGACGCTGTGCTGGCAATCCGGGGAATTATAGCCGGATTGGGCGGAAAATCGCCCGCGATGTCAGTCGCCTGATGAATTCTCGGGCCATTCGACGCGCCTGACAAAGGACCGGGCGCATAATGCGGTTCTCAGCTCTGCCGGTCTTTGACAATCGAAACGCCGCCGCTCCGCTTCAGGAGCGCCGAACGTCGACAAGGCGACATCGCAAGGTCGTTGAAAATCCCTACGGCCGATGCCGACTCTGCCGACTCCGCCCCCCCCCTGTCGCCGAAGCCGACGCTGCCGACTCCGCCGACTCCGCCCCCCGTTTTTTTTGGGGCCCGGCCCCGGACCTAGCCCCGCAGTTTGCGGGTCAGGGCCTCGACGTCCCGGGCGATCTGATCGTCCTGGGCCATCAGCTCCTCGATCTTGCGCACGCCGTGCAGGACCGTGGTGTGGTCGCGCCCGCCGAAGCGCCGGCCGATGTCGGGATAGGACCGCGTCGTGTGCTGCTTGCACAGCCACATGGCGATCTGGCGCGGCCTTGCGACAGAGCGCGTGCGGCGCTCCGACAGCAGGTCGGCCTGCTTCAGGGTGAAATGCTCGGCGACGGTCTTCTGGATCTCGTCGACGGTGATGCGGCGCTCGGGCCCGCCGCGCAGGGCCGATCCCAGCAGGGTCTGGGTCTCGTCCACCGTCAGGGCCGACAGCCGGGCGCCGGCGACGGCGGCCAGGGTGTTCACGGCGCCTTCCAGCTCGCGCATCGAACCGGGGGTGCGGTCGACCAGATGCTCCAGCACGTCCGGCCGGGCCTCGCCGGAGACGACGCCGAGGTTGGCGAGCGCCTGTATGCGGTTCCGCGCCACGGCCAGTTTGAGGGCGCGGTCGGCCGGCTCGACCGGGCAGGTCAGGCCCGAGGCGAGGTGGCTGCGCAGGCGCGGCTCGACCTCGGTCAGGGCCATCGGCGGCCGGTCGGCCGACAGGACGATGCGCTTGCCGTCCTCGATCAGGCTGGTCAGCGTGGCCAGCAGCTCGTCCTGGGTCGAGGCCTTGCCGCCGACGAACTGGACGTCGTCGATGAGCAGCATGTCGGCGCCGCGCAGGCTTTCCTTGAAGGCCGCGGTCGAGCGGTCCTGCATGGCGCGCACGAAGGTCGACAGGAAGCGCTCGGCGGTCAGATACACCACCTTGGCGTCCGGCTTCAGGCGCTGGGCCTCCCAGGCGATGGCGTTGAGCAGGTGGGTCTTGCCGTAGCCGTAGGGGCCGCAGAAGAAGATCGGGTTGAAGTGGCCGTCGGCCCAGCAGGCGGCCTGACGGGCGATGGCGAGGGCGAAGGCGTTGCCCTGGCCTTCCACGAAGCTGTCGAAGTTGAGGCGCTCCTGCAGGCCGGCGGCGCGCACGGCCCGGGCGCCGTCGGCGACGGGTCCGACCGTGGCCATCGGCATCGGCACGACGTTGGCGGCGGGCGCCTCGGCGCGGCCAGCGGCGACCTGCGAGGCCGGCGCGACCGAACCCATCTCGGCGCGGCAGCGCACCTCGAGGCGGCGCGACAGGCCGTCGAGGCCCAGCCACAGTTCGTTCATGCGGCGCAGGGCGTTCTTGCGCACCCAGTCACGGGCGTAGGCGGTCGGGGTGACGAGGATCAGCTGGCCGGCGCCGTCGGCCCGCACCGCCGAGGGAGCGATATAGGAGCTGAACGCCCCCTCGCCGATCTCGCTGCGCAGGCGACCCGCCGCCTCGGTCCAGATCCGATCCGGATCGGTCATCCCCGCCATCTGTGCGCCCCCCGCCATGTTCAGCCACCCGTGTAGAATTCCATCACCTGACGCCCTTCGAGCGGCCTGGATCGGGGACGACTTCTCCTGTCCGGTGCGGCTGGACGCCGCCCGGGTGGGGTCATGCTCTCGATCAGACATCTCACGCCGACGCGAAACTGGTCCCGCGCCGTGTTCATCCGTGTGGGGATGGAAGTGCGTTAGAGCCCCAAACTTACGCCGGGAGAGGGGGGCGTCAACGCTGATTCGATTCGCCGAATGCAGTTAAATTGTTTGACTCCGCTAAAGCCAAACGCAGTCAACGGAATCCTCGATTTCGCCACTGAGGCGAGCACAATTCCGGATGGCGAAGGTTAGCGGCGCACGTGCAAACGGCGAGGGAGCCGTTGCTCTCTCGCCGTTGAAATCACTCGAATTTACCGTGACAGCCTTGTGAAAGGCCGTCCGCCGCCGTCAGATCAGGCGGCCGACATTTTCTTCAGCTGGGCGGCCAGGCGCGACACCTTGCGCGAGCCCGTGTTCTTGTGAACCACGCCCTTGGTGACGGCGCGCATCAGCTCCGACTGCGCCTCCACGAAAGCGGCCTTGGCGGCGCCGGCGTCGCCGCCCGTCACGGCTTCCTGGAACTTGCGCAGGAAGGTGCGGACGCGCGTGCGGCGCGCCTTGTTCACTTCGGTGCGGGCGGCGATCTTGCGGATCGCTTTCTTGGCGCCGGGGTTGTTGGCCATCAGTCAAACCTTCGAACGGAAAACGCCGCGGAGCACACGTCCACGGCGCGAAAATCTCAAGAGCGCGCGGCTATAGCCGAAAGGGGCGGGGGGTTCAAGCGCCACGCGACAGGTCGGCGAACGAAGGGAACGAACCGGCGGCGCATCGGGTTGGCGGACCGGAAGGAG
Source organism: Brevundimonas sp. (assembly GCF_036402095.1). Lineage (GTDB taxonomy): Bacteria > Pseudomonadota > Alphaproteobacteria > Caulobacterales > Caulobacteraceae > Brevundimonas. The sequence goes on from NZ_DASWTO010000072.1 coordinate 10,015, forward strand.
CCGCCATGACCGGACACCAGATGTCGACCGACGCGGACGTCGAGTCCACCGCCTTCACCGACAGCGACCGGGTCGAGGGCGAACACCAGGCCTCCAGCGTCCGCGCCGTGATGATCAACCGCCCGCGCCAGGACCTGTACGACTTCTGGCGCGACTTCCGGAACCTCCCGGCCTTCATGGAGAATGTGAAGTCCGTCGAGATCATGGAGTCGGGCCGCTCCAGCTGGATGATCGCCGGCCCCGCCGGGGCGGACTTCGAACTGGTCAGCGAAATCACCGAGGAGCGGCCCGGCGAATACATCGCCTGGCGCTCGCTGGAAGAGAGCGACGTCGATCACGAGGGCTGGATCGAGTTCCGCGACAATCCCTTCGGACGGGGGACCGAGGTCCGGGTGTTCATCAGCTACGACCCGCCGGCCGGCCGGCTGGGCAAGGTGGTGGCCAAGGTGCTGCAGCGCGAGCCGCGCATTCAGGCCCGCCGCGAGCTGCGCCGCTTCAAGCAGCTGATGGAGACGGGCGAGATCCCGACCTCGAAGGCCCCCGACGCCGCGCCCCGCGCCGACCGCCACTTCTGATCCACGAAAGAGACCTCCATGCGCGCCCTGACCTGGCACGGAAAACACAATGTCCAGGTGGACACCGTCCCCGACCCGCAGATCGTCAATCCGCGCGACGCCATCATCAAGATCACCGCGACCGCCATCTGCGGTTCGGACCTGCACCTCTACGACAGCATGATCCCCGGCATGTCCAACGGCGACATCCTCGGGCATGAGTTCATGGGCGAGGTGGTCGAGATCGGGCGCGGGAACACCAGCCTGAAGGTCGGCCAGAAGGTCGTGGTCCCCTTCGTCATCGCCTGCGGCCAGTGCTTCTTCTGCGGCCGGCAGCAGTACTCGGCCTGCGACAACTCCAACCCGGCCGACAAGTCGGATATGTCCGAGATCGCCTACGGCTACCCGATGGCCGGCATCTACGGCTATTCGCACATGACCGGCGGCTATGCCGGCGGGCAGGCCGAATACGCCCGCGTGCCCTATTCGGACATGGGCCCGATCGTGGTGCCGGACGGCATCGAGGACGAGCGGGTGCTGTTCCTCTCGGACATCTTCCCGACCGGCTGGATGGCGGCCGAGAACGCGGAGATCGAGCCCGGCGACACGGTGGCCATCTGGGGCTGCGGCCCGGTCGGCCTGTTCGCCATCAAGAGCGCCCTGCTGATGGGGGCGGGACGGGTCATCGCCATCGACCACCTGCCGCGCCGCTTCGAACTGGCGAAGGCCAATGGCGCGGAGGTGCTGAACTATCACGAGGTCAAGGTGCGCGAGGCCCTGATGGAGATGACCGCCGGCATCGGCCCCGACGCCTGCATCGACGCCGTCGGCATGGAGGCGCACGGCTTCGCGCCGGACAACATCCTCGACGCCGTCAAGCAGGAGACGAGGCTGGGCACCGATCGCCAGCATGTGCTGCGCGAAACCATCATGGCCTGCCGCAAGAGCGGGCGGGTGTCGGTGCCGGGCGTCTACGGCGGCTTCGGTGACAAGCTGCCGATCGGGGCCTTCATGCAGAAGGGGCTGACCATCAAGACCGGCCAGACCCATGTGCAGAAATACCTGCCGCAACTGCTGGAGCTGATCCTGGACGGGAAGATCGACACCACCGACCTGATCAGCCACCGGCTGCCGCTGGAGCAGGCCGCCGAGGGCTACCGGAATTTCCACGACAATCCGGACGAGTGGACGAAGGTCGTCCTGAAACCCCACTGACGCGGAGCCGTTGTCCTTTCGCCAGCAGGAGAGTGTGATGACCAGCCGACCTCTGAACGACGATCCGCAGAACGAGCGCACCCCGGATCCCAGCCATGCGAAGACGGCCGCCGGGCGGCGGCCCGATCAGGGCGGCGCCCCTCCCGGACGGGATCAGGCCGAGCCGGCCACCGGGGGCCAGGGTGCGGCCGGCGCCGGCGGCTCCGGCGGTTTCGGGACCTGACCGATGCGAACCTATCGCGTGACCGTGGGCGTCGAGGGCGGCTCGAGCCGGGTGATCAAGGTGCCTTCGAAAACGGACGTGCAGGCGGGCGACGCCGCCGTGCCGCTGATGTCTGAAGGCGAATCCATCCTCTCGATCGAGGAGACCGACGATCCGTACCAGGAGGTGGACGGCCTGCCGCCGGGCACCCAGACCCACCCCGACCGGATCGTGTGACGGGAGGGGGCCATGGCCAAGGACCAGGAACCCGGGCTGGTTTCAGCGCCCCGACCGGCGGACGCCGGCCCCCCGGACGCCGTATTCAAACCGCAGGTTCGACTGAGCGGATCGGTCGACGAGAAGATGTTCGCCGCCTTCCAGGAGCAGTTTCTGGCGGCGGCGGACTCATCGAATCCCTTAGTGGTGGAGCTGACCACGGTCGGCGGCGACGCGGATGTCGGTCGACGCATCGCCGCCGACATCCGCCTCTACCGGGAACGCACGGGCCGTACTCCACTCTTCTTCGGCAAGACCACCGTCTTCTCCGCGGGGGCCACCATCATGGCCGCATTCCGCAAGGAGGACCGCTGGATGGACCGGCACGGCGTGCTGATGGTCCACTGCCGCAAGCTGACGAAGACGCTCGAGCTGTCGAACTTCCTCAAGGCTGAGAGGCCGCGGGTCGAAGCCTTGCTCGCCGAGATCGACATAGGCATCGAGGTGCAGACCTGGGGCTTCAGAGAGCTGATCGCAGGCAGCGACGTGACGCTCGCCGAACTGGAGGAGAAGGCGCAGGAGAACTGGTACCTGACGGCCGATCAGGCCCTCACGAGGGGCCTGATCGCGGGCGTCGTCTGAGCCGCTGCTAGCGTCCGGTGAAGTTCGGCTTCCGTTTCTCGATGAAGGCGGCCATGCCCTCCTTCTGGTCCTCGAACGCGAACAGGGAGTGGAACAGCCGGCGCTCGAACTGCACGCCCTGGGTCAGGGTCGTCTCCAGTGCGGCGTTGACCATCTCCTTGTTGGCCATGACCGCCAGCGGGCTCTGGAACGCGATCTTCGCGGCGATGGCGCGGGTCTCGTCCAGCAGGGTCTCGTGCGGGACCACGCGGCTGACCAGTCCGGCGCGCTCGGCCTCGGCGGCGTCCATCATCCGGGCCGTCAGCATCATGTCCATGGCCTTGGACTTGCCGACCAGCCGGGTCAGCCGCTGCGAGCCGCCGATGCCCGGGGCGACGCCCAGGTTGATCTCGGGCTGGCCGAATTTCGCCTTCTCCGAGGCCACGATGAAGTCGCACAGCATGGCAAGTTCGCAGCCGCCGCCCAGGGCGAAGCCGTTGACCGCGGCGATGATCGGCTTGCGGAAGCGGGTGATCCGGTCGTGGCCGAGCGAGAAGAAATTGGCCTTGTACATGTCGGCGTAGGACTGGTCCGACATCTCCTTGATGTCGGCGCCGGCGGCGAAGGCCTTGTCGCCCGAGCCGGTCAGGATCAGGCAGCGAACGCTGTCGTCGTGCTCGACCGCGTCGAGGAAGGCGGCGAGGTCCCTGAACAGGGCGGAGTTCAACGCGTTCAGAGCCTCGGGCCGGTTCAGGGTGACCACCGCATAGCCGTCGGCGTGGCGCTCGATCAGAAGGGTGGAATAGCTGTCGGCCATGAGTGCGCTCCGTTGTCTGGCGCCTGTCTATCCGCGCGAGACGCGCGGCGGAAGTCAGCGTCGCGGGATCAGGGCCAGGGTGAAGGCGGCGCGGACCAGTTCGGCGACCACCACCATGGCCAGCAGCAGGTTGGCGCCGATGACCGGCGCATCGGGCGAGATGCCGATCAGGTTCGATCCGAAAAGAGCGGGCATGGCCACCAGGGCGGCCAGCGCCAGCACCATGACGATCAGCAGCATCAGGGCCACATGGCTGGCCTGCAGGGCGGCCTGAAGCGTCGGGCCCTCGTCCAGCACCCGCGCACGCCGGCGGAACAGCCAGGTGATGAGGCCGGTGGCCACCGCCTCGAGTCCGATCACCAGCGCCAGGGCGCCGAGGAACCAGAAGGCGAGGCCGCCGGTGTCGCCACGTCGGAGGCTCTGGATCACATGGGTGAAATAGCCGCCCCAGACGACAATGCCGACGATCAGGCTGATCCACAGCTGGGTCCTGCGATGGCTCATGCCTTCACCTTCGCCCCGGCCATGTCGGCCAGCTTGAGCACCGTGTTCCAGTTGCGGCCGGTGCCCATGCCGAGCAGGCGCGGCGTCGCCTTCCTGAATATGGCGGACTGGCCCTGGCCGTTCGGGAACCAGAAATAGAGCACGTCGCCGGCCGCCTCGACCCGCTCGCCGCCTTCGGCAAGGGCGCGGCAGGCCTCCAGCGCGCCGTCCCGGATCCCGTCCTTCATGACCATGGCCAGGACCTTGGCGGGATGGGCGGCCGCCTCCTTCGGGAAGGGGTTGGCGGCGATCAGCTTCGCCCATTGGTCGGGAGTGCGGACCATGGCGGCGATCTTCAGGCCGAAGCGCCGCGCCATCTCCGCCTCGATCTCGCCCTCGAGCGTCGTGGTCGCCTTGCCGCTCTCGACCACGAGATTGCCGCTGGCCTGCAGCGTGCGCGGGTTCTTCAGTCCCATTTCCTCGGCCATGGCGCGCTGTTCGCCGACGGGCGCGCGCACGCCGCCGGTGTTCATGCCGCGGAACAGGATGATGCGGTGATCGGTCATGGCCTCACCGTTTCTGGCACGCGGGACACCAGAAGGTCGAGCGGCCGCCCTGCACCGTGCGCCTGACCACGCCCTTGCAGCCTTCGCCGGAACACGGCTGGCCCTCGCGTCCGTAGACATCGAAACGATGCTGGAAATAGCCTTGCCCGCCGTCGGCGTTGGCGAAGTCGCGCAGGGTCGATCCGCCGGCCGCGATGGCGTCGTTGAGGACGTCGCGGATGACGGCGGCGAGTCGTTCCAGGCGTGGTCTGGACACCTTGCCCGCGGCGACGAGCGGAGAGACGCGGGCGCGGTACAGCGCCTCGCAGACGTAGATGTTGCCCAGACCCGCAACGACGCGCTGGTCGAGCAGGCTGACCTTGATGTTCTGCTTCCTGCCCGCGAAGGCCTCGGCGAGATGGGCGCCGGAGAAGGCGTTGCCGAGCGGCTCGGGGCCGAGACCGGAGAACCACGGGTGGGCTTCGACCCCGTCAGTGGGGATCAGGCCCATGAAGCCGAAGCGGCGGGCGTCCGCGAAGCCCACGCGGGTGGTCGTGCGGCCGTTCACGGCGCACAGGCTGACGTGCTCGTGCTTGCCGGCGACGGGCGCGGCCTCCTCGAACTCGCCGAGCTGCTCGCCGTCGAGGGTGAAGCGGCCGGTCATGCCGAGGTGAGTGACCCATGTCTCGCCGGTCGAGAGCGGCATGAGCAGGTATTTGGCCCGGCGGTCTATGCGCTCGACGGTCGCCCCTTCGAGCCGTTCGGCGAACCGTTCGGGGAAGGGGAAGCGCAGGTCGGGGCGGTTCTGGCGCACGCGGGTCAATTCCGCGCCTTCGAGCACCGGCTGAAGTCCGCGGCGAACCGTCTCGACCTCGGGAAGTTCGGGCATGGGGAGTCCGGGAGCGATGCAAAAAAAACATGAGGCGGCGTCGGCAGAGTCTACATCGTCGGGTCGAGGTCGGCGGAAAAAACGTGTGGCGGAGTCCGCAGAGTCGGCATTGACCGGGCGCTGGTCAGGCAAGGGACGGCGGCTCCTGGGCGGGGCGGCGGAGGATCGATTGTCAAAGACCGGGCGACGTCGAGAGTATAGGCCCGGCCCGCTCTGCGGCGGACAAACAGCTTCGAGAAACAAGCAAGCGCCTGTTTTCGCGGAAGACTGTCCCGGCTACCGGGCTACAATTCCGCGGAATGCCAGCAGAGAAGCCGCAGCCGTCGTCCGTCACCCGGCCTTGTAGACGTCGTGGCACGACTGGCAGCTCTGGCGCACGGCCGTCCATTGGGCGGCGAAGGCGGCGGCGTCCTCGCCCGCCGCGAGTTCGGCCAGCCGGTCTGCGGCGGCGGCGTAGGCGGCGGCCTTCTCCTCGAAGCCCGCGCGGTCGCTCCAGACCTCGGGCTTCGCATTGGTCTGGACGCCGGCTTCGGCCCCGGTCCCGGCCGGGAACATGCCGGGGACGGCGTGGGCCCAGCGCGCCAGGGCGCGGGTGTTGAAGCGCTGGCTCGCCGGGGGCTGGAGGGCGTCGATCGCCGACTTCATCGCCCCCATGGCGACGCCCGACAGCATCATGGCCGCCTGGCGTCCCTTGACGATCCCGGCGGGCCCCTCGCCCTGGGCCTCGGCGGCCCCGCCGACGCACAGCATCGCCAGTACGGCCGCGGTCACGATCCTGCGCATCATGGTGTCTCCCCGTCGCGGTGAAGCTCCGCCCGGGAGGCTCGCGAGTCAATCCGGCGCGGTCTTGCGGCGGCCGCCTCTCGACGCCCGCCGTGTTTCCGGCTTACTTCCCGCCAACAAGGGAGAGGGCCTGCAATGACCGACACACCCGCGAGCGCGCCGACCAGCGGCGGCAAGCGCATCGAACTGACGCTCCGGGCGCTGGTCCTGGGCTGCATCCTGGCGGTGATCTTCACCGCCGCGAACACCTATCTGGGCCTGAAGGTCGGGCTGACCTTCGCCTCGGCCATCCCGGCGGCGGTCATCTCCATGGCCATCCTCCGGGCGTTCAAGACCTCGACCATCTGGGAAAACATGACGGTGCAGACCGTCGCCTCCGTGGGCGGGGCGATGAGCTCGATCATCTTCGTGCTGCCGGGCCTGGTCATGGTCGGTTGGTGGCTGGAGTTTCCGTTCTGGGAATCGGTGCTGATCTGCGTCTTCGGCGGCGTGCTGGGCGTCACCTTCTCCATCCCCCTGCGCCGCGCCCTCGTGGTCGAGGCCGGCCTGCCCTATCCCGAGGGCGTGGCCGCCGCCGAGGTTCTGACCGTGGGCTCGCGAGGAGCCGAGCAGACCGACAGCGCGGTGCGAGAGAACGCCGCCGGCCTGTGGGTCGTGATCACCGGCGCCCTCGTGTCGGCGGGTTACGCCCTGCTGGTGGCGGGCCGCGTGTTCGCGGGCGAGGCGGCGCGATTCATCAAACTGCCCCTGTCGCTGGGCGGCGGAGCCACCGGCATGGGCTTCGGCATGCAGTTCGCGCTTCTCGGCGCCGGTCACCTGATTGGCCTGAGCGTCGGCCTGGCGCAGCTGTTCGGCCTGCTTCTGGCCTGGGGGATCGCGGTGCCGATCCTCACCTCGCCCGAGACCATCGCCTGGCTGACTGCAAACGGAATTCCCTCGATCGCCACCACGCTGGAGCCCGGCGTCGGCGCCGAGGAGCTGGCCGGCACGGTGTGGAGCCGCGAGGTGCGCTTCATGGGCGCCGGCGTGATCGGCGTGGCCGCCATCTGGACCCTGATCAAGCTGGCCGGACCGCTGGTCGGCGGTCTGACCTCGGCCCTGGCGGCCAACCGCCGCCGTCAGAGCGGCGAGGTGCTGGACCGCACCGAACAGGACATCCCGATCAACATCGTCGCCGGCCTGTCGGTCGCCTGCCTGATCGGCATTGGACTCATCCTCGCCTGGTTCGCCAACAGCAATCCGACGCTGGCGGGCTCGATGCCCCTGCTTGTCGGCGGCGGCCTGATCTACGTCGTCTTCATCGGTTTCGCGGTCGCGGCCATCTGCGGCTACATGGCCGGCCTGATCGGATCGTCCAACAGCCCGGTGTCGGGCGTGGGCATCCTCGCCATCGTCATCGCCTCGGTGCTGATGCTGGGCGTGCTGGCGCTGGCCGGACTGCCCGCCGATCCGTCGGTGGTGGCCTTCGCCCTGATCGTGACCGCCGTCGTCTTCGCCGTGGCCGTGATCGCCAACGACAACCTGCAGGACCTGAAGACCGGCCAGCTGGTCGCGGCCACGCCGTGGCGCCAGCAGACCGCGCTGATCGTCGGCGTCGTCGCCGGCGCCCTCGTCATCCCGCTGATCCTCAACCTGCTGAACAAGGCTTTCGGCTTCGAGGGCGGTCCGACGGGCATCGCCGACGAGCCGCTGGCGGCGCCGCAAGCTACCCTGATCTCGGCGCTGGCGCGCGGCGTGATCGGCGGCGATCTGCGCTGGGACCTGATCGGTCTCGGCGCCGCCATCGGCGTCGTCATCATCCTTCTGGACGCGGTGTTGAACGGCGCCACCAAAGGGAAGATGAAGCTGCCGCCGCTGGCCGTCGGCATCGGCTTCTACCTGCCCGCCGCCGTCACCACCATGCTGGTGATCGGGGCGATCTGCGGCTGGGTCTACGACAAGGTCATCAAGACCACCCGGTTCGCCGATGTCGGCCGCCGGATGGGCGTGCTGCTGGCGTCCGGCCTGATCGTGGGCGAGAGCCTGTTCCTGGTCATGACGGCGGGGGTGATCGTGGCCACCGGCGACGACGCGCCGTTCGCCATGCTGCCCGAAGGGTCGACCTGGCCGGCCATGACGGCGGGCATCGCGGCCTTCGCGGTGCTGACCTTCGCCCTCTACGCCTGGGTCCGGGGACGCTCGGCCAGGGTCTGACCGCCCTCACCCCGCCCTTTTCCTGAGAGAGAAGGGCGGCCGCTACGCCAGTGCGTGTTCCTCGCGCACTGGCGTTTCCGCGTTCGCCCCTGTAAGAGGCGCGCGCTCCCCGCACCGTCGCCTGAACCCAGCGGCCCGCCCCATCGTTTCACCGGGCCGGCCGCCTTGCACGTCTGATAGTCAAATGAACCTGCGCAACGTCGCCATCATCGCCCACGTCGACCACGGCAAGACCAC
>NZ_DASWTO010000073.1:0-19166 GCF_036402095.1 Brevundimonas sp.
GCGGTCGCGCGTCATGACCACCCCGAACGGCACGATGATCATCATGCTCAGGGCGTCGGTGACCCAGGAGAGCCAGACCGCCTCGATGAAGGTGTAGTCGGTGGCGTAGAGGATGACCGGAGCCGCCGCCAGGGCGCCGACCGCGGGAGCCGCCACGGCCGCGCAGGCGAGGAAGGCGAACAGAGGACCGGGGCGGGTCACGTCCGTGCCGACCAGCCTGAAGGCGGACAACAGCAGGACGGCGACCAGCACCTCCAGCAGGTTGGGCGCGGCCATCGCCAAGGCCCCGACCGGATTGCCTCCGGCCAGGAGCATCATGACGATCATGGCGACTCCGAGCGCCGTCAGCACGCCGACGCGCCAGACCCAGCCCTTCGGGCCTCGCAGGATGGCCACGAGGGCCAGGGCGTTGGTGGGCCAGATGGCCGTGGCCCCCCCGAAGCTGGTCCAGAAGATCGCCGCGTACGAGATCGCCGCGAAGATGACGGTCAGCAGAACCAGGGAGACGGCCATTCCCCTCGGCGTCAGCCGGATTCCAGCCGACCGGGACGTTGTTCGCTTGTCGATCACGGATTCGCTCCCGGCCCCAGAACCCGCCATTTCTCGGGCCAGAGTTGCTAATCGGTCGATAACGACCGGGACGCGAGTGGACGGCCTGGGGTCAGTCCCGGCCTTTCGGGGGCTCGGAGCCCTACGCCGGACAGGGCGGACGGGGTGTATCGCGACGGAGGCGATCGACCGGGCGCGGCCGTGGCGCTGGAGTGGGTGCGGACCGGGCGCGCCGGCTCGCGCCGGCCGGGCGCCTTCTGCTCTACACCGGCGGCGCAATCGTCGCCGGCCGCGACGGCCTGCATGAGTCGCTGGTCCCCATCGCCTATGAGGCCGGCGTGGATCTGGCCTATGACGAGATCGACCCAGACGTGTTCGGGGGCATGCTCCGTCAGCCCCTGTCGCGAGGTCGAGAGGATGGCAGCCGTCGGGGCGGTGCTGACCGCGCCTTAGCTCCAGGACTTCTGGTAGAGGTCGATCGGATCGCGGCGGCGGACGATGCGTTCGATATCCTCGAAGGCTTCCATCTCGGTCAGGTCGCCGGCGCGGGCGCGACGGATGATGAGCTCGACGTCGCCGAGGTCGTCGCCGCGGTCGCGTCCCGGCGGCGTCTCGACCTCGCGGATGACCTGATCTGTGATCGCCATGACAGTCTCCTTTGAGCGTTCAACGCCGCGCCTCCCGCCCGGTTCAACAGCTGGGCGGTCCAGGGACGGCGGCCCTCAACCGGCGGGACGCCGCACGGGTTCGAGCGGAGCCGCAAATTTTACCGACCAGACGGGAACCCGTCCGACGGAACCCCGGGAGGGGCCGATGGTTGACTGTGCAAACCCGGGGCGCAGGAGACGATCATGCGAACGAGGACGGGTGTACTGACCCTGCTTGTCGCCGGCGCCGCGCTGGCGGCCTGTCAGGGTGGCGGAAGCGGGGCGACGGACACCCGGTCGGACGCGGGCGTGGCGCTCTCCGGAGCGACCGCCGACGGAGCGGCGCCGGAGCCGCCTGATGAAGCCACGCCGCCCGAGCCTTCGCCCCAGCCGCCGCCTCCCGAGGACGGACCGCCCGATGTCCCGCCGCCGGACGTCGGGCCTCCCGGCGCGCAGCCCGCCCCGCCCCCGCCCGGAGAGGCGCCTCCCGAAGCCGCGCCGCCTCCTCCCACATCCGGCCCGTAGCGAGAGAAGGCCGTGCCCGATCTGGTCCACGCGCGCGAACGGATGGTCGAGCGGCAGGTGGCCCGGCGCGGAGTCCGCGACGCGCGTGTGCTGGAGGCGATGCGCGAGGTGCCGCGCGAGGCGTTCGTGCCCGAGGGCCTGCAGGAGTTCGCCTATGACGACGCACCCCTGCCGATCGAGGCCGGCCAGACCATTTCCCAGCCCTATATCGTCGGTCTGATGATCGAGGCCGCCGGAATCCGGCCGGGCGACCGCGTGCTCGAGATCGGGGCGGGTTCGGGCTATGCGGCGGCGGTGATGAGCCGCATCGCCGGCCAGGTCTACGCCATCGAGCGGCACGGGGCCCTCACCGAACTCGCCCGCGCCCGGCTTCAACGCCTCGGATACGACAATGTCGAACTGCGCACAGGCGACGGCACGCGCGGGTGGCCCGAGGCGGGGCCGTTCGACGCCATACTCGCCGCCGCCGGGGGCCCGGGGGTTCCGCAAGCCCTGAAGGATCAACTGGATCTCGGCGGCCGGCTGGTGATGCCGGTCGGCCCGACGCGGGACGATCAGCGTCTGGTCAGGATCACCCGCACGAGCGCCAGCCATTTCGAGGAGGACGACCTCGGCGCAGTCCGGTTCGTGCCGCTCATCGGCGAGCAGGGCTGGCCCGACGCCGACGCGGCGCGGCGGGCGCCGGAGCCACGCAGTTTCAGGGCGCCCGCGGAAGCGCCGGCAGCCTCCCTCATACGGGCCGCCGCGGAGCCCCTTCCGGCCCTCGACGACCCGGCCTTCGGCGCGCTGGTCGACCGGTTCGCGGAGGCGCGGGTGGTGCTGCTGGGAGAAGCCAGCCACGGGACCTCGGAGTTCTACCGGGCCCGGGCGGCGATCACCCGCCGGCTGATCGAGCGGCACGGCTTCACCATCGTGGCGGTGGAGGCGGACTGGCCCGACGCCGCCAGCGTCGACCGTTACGTCCGCCGGCGCCCGTCCCCGAAGCACGCGGAACCGCCGTTCCGCCGCTTCCCGACCTGGATGTGGCGCAACACCGATGTCGAAGGCTTCATCGAATGGCTGCGCGGCTGGAACGGGGACCGCCCGGCCGACACGCGCGTGAGCTTCCACGGACTGGATCTTTACAACCTGTCGGCCTCCATCACCGGGGTGCTGGACTATCTGGACCGGGTCGACCCGGAGGCGGGCAAGGTGGCGCGCGAGCGCTACGGCTGCCTCACGCCCTGGGCCAGCGAGCCGCAGGCCTACGGACGCATGGCGCTGACCTCCGGCTATTCGCGCTGCGAACGGGCCGTGGTGACGACCCTGACCGACATGCTCGAAAAACAGCTGGAGTACGCCGCCAGCGACGGCGACGACTTTCTCGACGCCAGCGCCAACGCCCGTCTGGTCAAGAACGCCGAGGCGTATTACCGGGCCGTCTACTACGGCGCCGCCGAAAGCTGGAACCGGCGTGACACCCACATGTTCGAGACGCTGTGCGCCGTGCTGGAGGCGCGGGGGCCGGACGCGAAGGCCGTGGTCTGGGCCCACAACTCCCATATCGGCGACGCCTCGAAAACAGAGATGGGGCTAGTCCGTGATGAGCTGAACATTGGTCAGCTGTGCCGCGAACGGTTCGGTCGCGACGCGGCGCTGATCGGATTCGGGACCCACGGCGGCGAGGTCGCCTGCGCCTCGGACTGGGGCGAGCCGATGGAGGTCAAGCGGATCAATCCCTCGCGGCCTGACAGCTACGAGCGACTGGCGCACGACAGCGGCGTCGAACGCTTCCTTCTCGACCTGCGCGAGGGCGTCCACGAACCGCTTCGCCAGCGGCTGCTGGACCCGAGGCTGGAGCGGTTCATCGGCGTCATCTATCGGCCGGAAACCGAGCGCTGGAGTCACTATTCCGGCTGTTCCCTGCCGCAACAGTTCGACGCCTGGGTATGGTTCGACGAGACTTCCGCCGTCACGCCCGTGCCGACAGCGCAACGCGAGGGCGTAGACGAAACCTGGCCGTTCGGCCTCTAGACCTCACGCCCGGCCGGCCGTCAGGTCCGGGGCGGGATCGGCGAAGGCGAGGCGGCCGCGGCCGCGTCCGTCGTGGCCGAGTTGTCGAACTCGGCTCTGGTCCATTCGAGGACGACCGCCCGCTCGCCGCGAGAGGCCACGCTGGCGGGGGCCGCCGTCATCGAGCCGTCCGTCCGCCGGATGTGAAGGATGCGCTCGCCGCCCGACCGGGTTTCGACCTCGGCCAGCACGCCGAGCGGTTCGCCGTCCACGCTGAGCACCTCGGACCCGGACGGGAAGGCCGGCGCGACCGGCGGTGCCGCAACGGACGCCGGCATCGGGGAGGGGGCGGGCTGGCCGACGGGGTCCTGCGGCGCGACCGGACCGGCGAACGACAGGGCGCCGGCGGCGCCCAGCAGAAGAAGGCTGTGGCCGAACATGGGAGCTCCTGCGGGAGACGAGATGATCCCTGCGGGGGCGAACAGCCGATGCCGGACCTGGTTCCACCTCCGCGGCCCGCTTGCGAACACAAGCCCGGGAACCGACGGCTCATTGCAAAGGTTACCGCTGACGGGGCGCTGTTAACCTTCACCCCAGAGAGACCGACATGAGCTCGCCAGCCTCGTTCGTCCTCGATCATTCCGACACCCGCGGGACCGGTGCCCGGCGAGGGGCGGGCCCGATCGCCGGCCTGGCCCGGGCCGCGCTCGGGCGCCTGCTCGACCGGCTGATCCGCGTCGGCTCGCTCGGCGTGGTGTTGCCGTCGGGAGAGGTCCTGCGGGCGGGGGAGCCGGGCGCCGAGACGGTCCGTATTCGCCTGCGGGACTATCGGACAGCGTGGCGGCTGGCGACCTATCCCGGTCTGGCGCTGGGGGAGGCCTGGATGGACGGCGACGTGACCCTGGAGCGGGGCACGCTGTGGGACCTGCTCGATCTGGCCGGCCGCAACCTGTCCCTGCGGCGGCCGCCCCGGCGGGGGCGGCTGGCGCGGTTCTGGCGGCGCATCGAACAGGCCAACGACCGGGCGGCCGCGCGGCGCAACGTCGCCCACCACTATGACCTTTCGCTCGACCTCTACCGGCGCTTTCTCGACGCCGACCTGCAGTATTCCTGCGCCTATTTCGAGCGGCCTGACATGACCCTGGACGAGGCCCAGGCCGCCAAGAAACGCCATCTCGCGGCCAAGCTTCTGCTCGAACCGGGCCAGAGCGTGCTCGACATCGGCTGCGGCTGGGGCGGACTGGCCCTGAGCCTGGCCGAGGACGCAGGGACACGCGTCACGGGCGTCACCCTGTCGGACGAACAGCTCGCAGTGGCGCAGGCGCGAGCCGCGGAGCGCGGTCTCGGCGACCGGGTGGAGTTCCGCAAGCAGGACTATCGCGACGTCGAGGGGACCTTCGACCGCATCGTCTCGGTCGGCATGTTCGAGCACGTGGGCGTGCCGAATTACCAGGCCTTCTTCGACACGGTCGCGCGTCTGCTGAAGGAAGACGGCGTCGCGGTCCTGCACGCCATCGGCCAGAATCACGTGTCGGTCAGCAACCAGCCGTGGATCGGCAAATACATCTTCCCGGGCGGCTATACGCCGGCGCTGTCGGAAATCCTGCCGGCCATCGAACGCGCGGGCCTCTGGGTCACCGACATCGAGATCCTGCGCCTGCATTACGCCGAGACGCTGAAGGCCTGGCGCGAACGCTTCGAGGCGAACCGCGCCGGCATCGCCGCGCTCTACGACGAGCGCTTTTGCCGGATGTGGGAGTTCTACCTCTGCCTCAGCGAGGTCGCGTTCCGGCATCGCGGCTGCATGGTGTTCCAGATCCAGCTGTCGAAGCGCGTGGACGCCGTGCCGCTGACCCGGGATTATATCCACGGCGCGGCCGCCTGAGACCCACGCCCGACTGGACTTCGGCTCTCCGACAAGGCTCACTGCGCGCTCGGCAAGGACGCGTCAGCCGGCGGTCGGCGCAAGACGTCCGGATATCGGGGATCAGAATCATGAAGCGCGAACTCCTGGCTACGGCCGCACTGCTGGCGCTTGCCTCGCCGGTGACGGCCCAGGTTGCCGAGCCCGCTCCGCCGCCGGTCGTTCCGGCCGCTGAACTCCCCACCGCGGCGGCGCCGGCGGCAGACGAGGCCGAGGAGGCCAAATGGGATGTCCAGGCCCCGCCGGGACCGTCGCGCGACATCCCCATCGACGTGACCCGCGGCACCTGGATGTCGGTCGACGTCAGCCCCGACGGCCAGACCCTCGTCTTCGACCTGCTGGGCGACATCTATGTCATGCCGATCACCGGCGGCGAGGCGCGCGCCATCGCCTCGGGCGTGGCCTGGGACATGCAGCCGAAATGGTCTCCGGACGGCCGCCACATCGCCTTCACGTCGGACCGCGCCGGCGGCGACAACATCTGGATCATGGAGGCCGACGGCTCCAATCCGACCCAGGTTTCCAAAGAGAGCTTCCGCCTGCTCAACCAGCCCGAATGGACGCCGGACGGCCAGTTCATCGTGGCGCGGAAACACTTCACCTCGGCCCGCTCGCTCGGGGCCGGCGAGCTGTGGATGTACCACCGCTCGGGCGGCGGCGGCGTGCAGATGACCGAGCGCCGCACCCAGCAGAAGGACACAGGCGAGCCGGCCTTCTCGCCTGACGGCCGGTACCTGTACTTCAGCGACGACGCGACGCCGGGAAACACCTTCGAATACTCCAAGGACGTCAACGGCCAGATCTACATCATCCGCCGGCTCGACCGCGAAACCGGCGAGATCGACCCTTACATCACCGGCCCGGGCGGCTCGATCCGCCCGGCCCCCTCGCCTGACGGCAAGTCGATCGCCTTCATCCGGCGGGTGCGGTACCAGTCGGTTCTCTATGTGATGGACATCGAGACGGGGCGCGAGACGCCGGTCTTCTCCGGGCTCGACCGCGACCTGCAGGAAACCTGGGCGATTCACGGGGTCTATCCGGCCATCAGCTGGACGCCGGACAATCGCTCGATCGTGTTCTGGGCCGACGGGCGCATCCAGCAGGTCGAGGTCGCGACCGGGACGGCGTCCAACATCCCGTTCCACGTCGCGGACACCCGACGGGTGCAGGACGCCGTTCGCTTCCCGGTCGAGGTCGCCCCCGAGACGTTCGACGTGAAGATGATCCGATGGGCGCGGCCCTCGCCGGACGGTTCGAAGGTCGTGTTCGAGGCGCTGGGCAGTCTGTGGATTCGCGACCTGCCCACCGGCGAGGCGCGACGGCTGACCCGTCAAAGCGACCATTTCGAGCTCTATCCCAACTGGTCGCGCGACGGCCGTTCGATCGTCTACGCCACCTGGGACGACCAGCAGCTGGGCGCGATCCGCGTGGTCCCGGCCACGGGCGGCGCGGGCCGCGTGGTCACCGCCACCCCCGGCCACTACGTCGAGCCGACCTTCTCTCCGGACGGCCGGACCATCGTCTATCGCAAGGTCAGCGACGGCTTCCTGACCACGGCGCTGTGGGGCCGCGATCCCGGCGTCTACCGCGTGGCCACGGCGGGGGGCGAGCCCGTGCTGATCACCGACGAAGGCGCCCAGCCCCAGTTCGGCGCCGACGGCGATCGCCTGTTCCTGTCGGGTCGGGACGGCGACAAGCGCACGCTGATCTCCGTCGACCTCAACGGCCAGGACGAGCGCACCCACCTGACCTCGGAATGGGCCAGCGAGTTCGCCGTCTCGCCCGACGGCCGCTGGATCGGCTGGACCGAACGCTTCAACGCCTATGTCGCGCCGTTCGTGGCGGCCGGGCGGCCGATCACGGTCAGCGCCGACGGCAAGTCCCTGCCGCAGGCCCGCGTGACCCGCGACGCCGGCGAATGGCTGAGCTGGTCGGGAGACTCGCGCCGCCTGCAATGGTCGCTGGGGCCGGAACTGTTCACCCGCGACCTGAACCAGTCCTTCACCTTCGTCGAAGGCGCCCCGGAGGAACTTCCCAAGCCCGACGAGCGCGGGATCAACCTCGGCTTCAGCGTTCCGGCCGACAAGCCGGAAGGCCGTATGGCGCTGACCGGCGCCAGGCTGATCACCATGAACGGCGCCGAGGTGATCGAGAACGGGATCGTCGTCCTCAACGGCAACCGCATCGAGGCGATCGGCTCGACCGCGAGCATGACCATCCCGGCGGGCATTCCGACGCTGGACATGAGCGGCAAGACGATCATGCCCGGCCTGGTCGACGCCCACTGGCACGGCTCGATGGGCTCGGACGAGATCATTCCGGAACAGAGCTGGGTCAACTACGCCGCCCTCGCCTTCGGCGTGACCACCATCCACGACCCGTCCAACGACACCAGCGAGATCTTCGCCCACAGCGAACTGGCGCGCGCGGGCCGCGTGGTGGGGCCGCGCATCTTCTCGACCGGGACCATCCTGTACGGCGCGACCACCGCAGCCACGGCCCAGATCGACGATCTGGACGACGCCCTGTCGACGCTGCGACGGATGCAGGCGGCCGGCGCCTGGAGCGTGAAGAGCTACAACCAGCCCCGCCGCGATCAGCGCCAGCAGATCATCGAGGCGGCCCGTCAGCTGAACATGATGGTGGTGCCTGAGGGCGGCTCGCTGTTCCAGCACAACATGTCGATGATCGTCGACGGCCACACCACGATCGAACATTCGATCCCTCTGGCCCGACTCTATGACGACGTGCACCAGCTGTGGCGCCAGACCGGCACAGCCTACAACCCGACCCTGGTCGTCGCCTACGGCGGCAGCTACGGCGAGAATTACTGGTACCAGGAGAGCAACGTCTGGGATCATCCGATCCTCACGCAGTATGTGCCGCGGCGGCTGCTGGACTCGCGCGCGCGACGCCCGGTGACCCTGCCGGACAACGAATGGAACCACATCTCCGTGGCGCGTGAGGCGACCCGCCTGGCCGCCGAGGGAGTCAATGTCCAGATCGGGGCCCACGGCCAGCGCGAGGGCCTCGGCGCCCACTGGGAGCTGTGGAGCCTGGCCCAGGGCGGCATGGCGCCGCTGGACGTGATCCGCGCCGGCACGCTGAACGGCGCCCGGGCTCTGGGCCTCGACCGCGACATCGGCTCGCTGGAGGTCGGCAAACTGGCGGACATGGTGGTGCTGGACCAGAACCCGCTGGAGAACATCCGTCACACCACCTCGATCGCCTACACCATCTCCAACGGCCGGGTTTACGATTCCGGCATGAACGAGGTCGCGCCCCGCCAGCGGCCCCGCGCTCCGTTCTGGTTCGCGGAGAGCGGCGGCGAGGGCATGGCCCCCGGCGCAACGGAGACCGATGGCCACGGACACGGGGGCGACTGACGGACCGAGCGGCTGACCGTCAGGAAGAGTCAGCCCCCCTCCCTCTCCAGCCCGCCTAGAGCAGCAGCGGCGCCGGTCGTTGTCATTCAGCGCCGGCGCCGTATCGTGCGGCTTGCGGTGGAGTTGGGCGTGGACGGGGACATGACGACGCAAGGCGACGACCCCTTCGCCCGGCTCGGGCCGGTGTTCGCGGGCCGCCGGGCCCTCCTGCTCGAGGACGACCCCGCGCTGGCCGAACACGTCGCCGAACGGCTGACGGCGGCGGGGTTCGAGGCTGTCGACCGGTTCGAGGCCGGCGAGGCCGCCCTCGAGGCGGCCGGACGGGCTCCGTACGACGTGCTGATCCTCGACCGGCTGACGGCCGGGATGGACGGGCTGGAGATGCTGAAGCGGCTGCGCGCCGGCGGCGGGACTTCGGCGGACGCCCCCGCCCTGATGCTGACCGCCCTGGGCGGCGAGCGGCAGAAGGTCGAGGGACTGCTGGGCGGAGCCGACGACTATCTGGCCAAGCCGGTCGGCGACGAGGAACTGCTGGCGCGCATCGCCGCCCAGTTGCGGCGCGCGGCGCGGCGGGCCCGGCCGGCCGGCGCGGAGCTGGTCAACGGCCCCTTCCGCCTGTCGCCGGGCGCCCGCACCCTGCGGCTGGACCTGCCGGGCGGCGAGAGCCGGCTGATCGACCTGTCGCCGCTGGAGTTCGCCATCGTCGCCGAACTGATGGCCGCGCGCGGCCAGCCGGTGACCAAGACCATGCTGTGGGACCGCTGCTGGGTGGAGTGGCGGTTCCTGCCCGACAATTTCGTCAACGTCATCGACGCCCGCATCAGCGCCCTGCGCCGCCGCCTGAAGGAGCAGGCGCCGGAGCTGGGCGAGGACCTGCATCCGCTGATCGTCCCGGCGCGCAGCCAGAGCCTGATCTTCCGCGACCTGTCCGCGCTGTCGGATTGAGGCGGAGATGGCCGGGCGGACATCGGGGCTGAGGGGCTGGCTGGCGCGGCGGACCTCGACCCAGCTGGCGGCGGCCATGGGGGTGCTGGCGGCCCTGGCCCTGTCCGGCTCACTCCTGGTCACCGGCGCGGCCGTGCGCATGGATCAGCGCGAGAAGGCGGCGTTGGCGGCGCTCGACGACTATGGCTCCATGGTCTCCAAACTGGGCTCTGAAACCAGCCTGTCGGCCGAACATCTCACCGAGGCCGATGCGGCCTGGCTGTCGGCCTGGCTGAGCGCCTTCCAGAGCGGACCGGCCCGCGAGGCGCGAACCCTGGAGGAGACCTGCCGCACCGGCCGCGGCGGGGCCGGCGTCCGTTTCATCCGCGCCCCGGTCGGCAAGCCGGCGGGGCTGGCCGCACTGGAGACGGCGCGGGGAGAGCGCGCCGGGCGACTGGGCGAGGACGTCTATGTGGTGCGGCTGGGCCGGGGGGTCCTGTGTCCGGCCCGCGCCGTCGAGGTGGTGGTGGTGCGGCGGCCGTTCGGGGCCCTCGACATCGCCGTGGGCCGGGTGGTCGACCGCTCCGGCCAGGCCTGGGGCTGGGCCGTGGCGGCCGTGATCGCGACTGGCCTGCTGCTGCTGGTCATCGGTCTGGCCGCCGCCGCCGTGGCGCGCCGCCGCCTGACCGGGGCGGTGACCGAGGTCAGCCGGGCCCTCGACCGGGCCGCCGTCGGCGACTTCTCCCTGCGGGCGCCCGAGACCGACGCAGCCCCGGAACTGACCGAACTGACCGGCCATGTGAACCGCACCCTCGACCGGCTGGACGAGCTGTTGAGCTGGCTGAGGGACTCGGCCGACCAGCTGGCCCACGACTTCCGCACGCCGCTGGCCCGCGCCGCAGTGCGGCTGGAGCAGTTGCGAGCCGGGGCCACAACGCCCGAAGCGCGCAAGCTGATCGACGAGGCGAGGTCGGACCTGGCCCAGATCACCCGATCGATGAACGAGGCCATGGCCCTGCGCGACGGCGAGGCCTGGGTGTTCGAAAGCGTGCGGCTGGACGAACTGGCCGCGCAGGCGGCCGAGCTCTACCAGCCCCTTGCCGACGAGCGGGGGATCGCCATCCAGGTGGAGGCTGAACCGGTGTCGGTGCTGGGCGTGCGGTCGCTACTTCAGCGGGCGGTGACCAACCTCGTCGACAACGCCGTCAAATTCTCGCCCGAGGGCGGGATTGTGACCCTGACGGCGGGCGTACGCGACGACGGACCGGTGCTGGCGGTGGCCGACCAGGGGCCTGGATTCTCTCTCGCCCCGTCGACCGGAGCGGCGGCCTCCGTGGACGGCCGGGAGAGCCACGGCATGGGCCTGGCCTTCGTGCGGGCGATCCTGAAACGGCACGGCGCAGCCATGACGGTTGATGACGGTCGCCCGGGGGCTGTCGTCACGGCGCGTTTCTCGCGCTAGGCTTCTCCGGGACAACAGGGGATTGGCGATGCAGCGTTCCACCAGCCGGGCCACCAAGCGGGCTGTCGGCCTGTCGATACTGGCGATGGCGGCGGCGGTCCCGCTGCTGTCGGCGACGACGGCCGCGGCCCAGTCCACGCCCCAAGGGCCGATCCCCTATGACGCCCGGCGCGGCGTCTTCTCCTTCGCCAGCGGGCTGGAGCAGGCCCTGCCCGCCGTGGTGCAGGTGACGACCCTCGGCCAGTCGGAAGGCCCCAGTTCCGGGGAGAACGAGCCGCGGCCGATCTCCAGCGGCTCGGGCGCCATCATCGACGCCCGGGAAGGCATCGTCGTCACCAACAACCACGTGGTCGAGGGTGGACGGAAATTCACCGTTGATCTGACCGACGGGCGCATCTTCGACGCCGTTCTGATCGGCACCGACAAGGCCACCGACCTGGCGGTGCTGAAGTTCGACGCGACGGGCCTGTCGGAGATCGAGGTGGTCGATTCCGACCAGCTGCGCACGGGCGATCTCGCCTTCGCCGTCGGCTATCCGCTCGGCCTCGACCAGACGCTGACGATGGGCGTGATTTCGGGCCTCGGCCGCTCAGGCATGGGGGACCGGATCGAGGACTACATCCAGACCGACGCGGCCGTGAACTCCGGCAATTCGGGCGGGCCGCTGCTGGACAGCCGCGGACGGCTGATCGGCATCAACACCTCCATCCTGTCGGGCGGGGGCGGCGGCAACGACGGGATCGCCTTCGCCGTGCCCAGCCGCATCCTGCTGTATGTGGTCAACCAGCTGCGGACGGTCGGCGAGGTCAAGCGCGGCTCGACCGGCGCCATCCTCGGCTCGCTCAACGCCGAGCGCTCGCGGGAATTCGGCCTCGGCATCGTGAGGGGCGCCGTGGTTGAGAACGTCGCCCCCGGCTCGTCCGCCGAGGCCGCCGGCCTTCAGCGCGGCGACGTCGTCACCCGCATCCAGAACCGGCCCGTCTCCAACGCCGGGACGGTGGCGGCGACCATCGGCATCGCCGAGCCCGGCACCCGGGTCGAGGTCGTCTATCTGCGCGAGGGCCGTGAGGGCCGCGCCACCCTGACCGTCGAGGCGCCGCAGGACCGCTCCGTCGTGACTGGTTCCGAAGTCGTCATCGCCCGGGGGCTGAGCGCCCGTCCGGCGGCCGACGGCCTGCAGGTGTTCGCCGTCGAAGGCGGCTCGGCCGCCGCCAGCGCCGCGCTTCAGGCCGGCGACGTCATTCGCGCCGTCGACGACGCCCCGGTCGCCGATCTGGATGGGCTCGCCGCGGCCCTGGCCAGCGCGGGCGAGCATCGCCTGTCGGTGCGGCGCGGGGACGAGGATGTGACGGTGGTGCTGGGCGGCTGAGGCCGCCGCCGGGGTCCCGGACGGCAAAACGCCCGCTCTGCCGGAGGGGGGAGGGGTGGCGGAGCGGGCGTCTCGCTTGGAGGAAGCATCGACCCGCCGGAGCCCTTGATGGAGTGATCCAGGGGGGCTGGGGGGGCTGTTCAGGATCCGGGATCGCTCCGGACTCCGACGAGCCGATGGGTTCGGTGTCGCCCCCCAAGGGGGCGGTCGCTGGGCGGAACAGCGGCTATTTCGTGTTCCAGACGATTTCTTCGACGAGTGGCGTTCGCGACACGGCGGTCGGTGGAACCGCCGGTCGATAGGGTCTGGCGTTTCCAGGCGGGGGGCATACGTTCGACCTATGAGCGACGCCGCCGATTTGCAGCCGCAGTCCGGTCCGGTCTTCTTCGACCGGCGGGAGCTGGAGCTGATCCTGAGGGTCTACGGGCGGATGGTGGCGGCGGGCGAGTGGCGCGACTACGCCATGGCCGGGCACCGCGAGGTCGCCGAGTTCGCCGTCTTCCGCCGCTCCGGCGACGCACCCGCCTACCGCATAGAGAAACGCCCCGCCCTGCGCCTGAAACAGGGGCAGTGGGCGGTGATCGGCGACGGCGGCCTGGTGCTGCGCCGCGGCCGCGAGCTGCCGCAGGTGCTGCGGGTGTTCGACAGCCGGCGGTTCACCGTCGTCGAATAGAAAAGGCCCCGGCGTCGCCGCCGGGGCCTCTCCGTCGCCGGCTTGCGCCGGTCAGTCGCGCCGCACGCCCAGGAAGTAGAGCAGGAAGCGGAACAGGTTCACGAAGGCGATGTACAGGTTCAGCGCGCCGAAGCTGGTCGCCACCGACATGCTCTCGCCGTCGCCGCGGACGCTGTAGTAGATCATCTTCAGATGCTGGGTCTCCGAGGCGATCAGGCCCGCCATCAGCAGGATGCCGACGCCGTTCATGATCATGAAGATCGGCCCGACGCTGAACAGGCCGAACGCCGACCCGATCGAGAAGGCGATGCCGGCGAAGACGAAGCCCCACATGGCGAAGAAGACGAAGCTGCGCAGGCCCGACAGGTCACGCTTGGTGACGTAGCCCGCCAGGCTGAGGCCGCCGAACGCCGCCGCGGTGATCAGGAAGGTCGTGACCACGCTGGCGCCCGCATACATCAGCACCACGGTGCCGAGCGAGGCGCCGACGAGGGCGACGATGACCCAGTACAGCATGCTGGCCGCCCGGGCGCTGGCCCCCTTCATCAGGAAGTTCGAGCCGAGCAGGATGACCAGCGGCGCGAAGCTGACGATCATGCCGAGCAGGGTGAAGCCGGCGAGGGCTCCGCTCTGGGTCTTGACGAACATCAGGTCCGAAACCGGGGCGTAGCTGGAGGTCAGCCAGGCCAGGGCCGCCGAGAGCACGAGGCCCATGCCCATCTTCTGGTAAACGCCGAGCATGAATTTCTTCAGTCCCGGATCCAGCGCGGCGTCGGCCCGGGCGCCGGCGGCGGTGTAATTTCCCATATCGCTCATGGCGATGTCGATCTCCGTTGGACCGGGCGATCCCCGGCCGTCGATGGAAATATCGGGCCGGTTGGACCCTTCCGCAAGGAAAACCGGACTTGGGCGGTCGGGTTTCAGCCGCTACGAACGGTCGCATGATCCGGTTGTTCACCGCCTTGGCGATCCCCGACGACGTGGCCGACACGCTCGAGCGCCGCCAGTCCGGGCTGCCCGGGGCCCGATGGCGGGGGCGCGACCAGTTGCATCTGACCCTGGCCTTCTACGGCGCGATCGAGGAACGGCGCGCCGACGATCTGGCCGCCGAGCTGAACCGCGCGGCGACCGGCGGGCCATTCGAGTTCATCCTCAACGGTGTCGGGGCCTTCGGCGACGCTCACCGCAGCCACACCCTGTGGGCCGGGGTCGAGCCCAACGAGCGGCTGTCGGTGCTCGCCGGTCGCTGCCGCGCCGCCGGCGAACGAGCGGGCGTGACGATGGAGCGGCGGGACTATCGTCCGCACGTGACGCTGGCCTATCTGACGCCGCAAACCAATCCGGACCGGGTCGGCGCATGGATCGCGGGCCACAATCTACTGCGCTCGCCGCCGATCCGGGTCGACGGCTTCGGCCTGTGGTCCAGCGTCCTGACCCACGACGGCAGCCGCTACCAACTCGAACAGGAGTATCCGCTGTGACCGGACCGGTGATCGAGACCGCCCGCCTGACCCTGCGCCCGCAGGCGATGGAGGATTTCCCCCGCTGGGCCGAGATGATGGCCCATCCCGAGGCTGCGAAATTCATCGGCGGGCCCATGCCGGCCGAGACCGCCTGGCGCGGCTTCATGACCATGGCGGGGGCGTGGAGCCTGACCGGCGTGGCCATGTTCTCGCTGGTCGAGCGGGAGACCGGTCGCTGGCTGGGCCGGATCGGGCCGTGGACGCCGCTGGGCTGGCCCGGGACCGAGGTGGGCTGGAGCCTGCACCCGGACGCGCATGGCAAGGGCTATGGCTTCGAGGCGGCGACAGCGGCCATCAACTACGCCTTCGATGTGCTCGGCTGGACCGAGGTCATCCACTGCATCGACCCTGACAACACCCCGTCGCAACGGCTGGCGGAGCGGCTCGGCTCGCATAATCAGGGGCCGACGCGGCTGCCGCCGCCGTTCGACGCCGTCACCGTCGACCGCTGGGGCCAGAGCCGGGAGCAGTGGCGCGCCCGGGACGGCGGGCGGCCTGGGGAATGAGGTGAGCGACGCGCACGCGGCGGTCCTGACCTTCATCGAAGACTTCTGGCGCTGGCGAGAGCCCCTCGCCGCCGACGACGACCTGTTCGATGTCCTCGGGATCGAGGGCGACGACGCCGGGGAGTTCATCGACGCCTTCGCCGCCCGCTTCGACGTCGACGTCACGGCGTACCGCTGGTATTTCCACCATGCCGAAGAAGGCTGGAACTACGGCGCCCTGGTCTTCAGGCCGCCCTACCGGCGCGTCGGCCGAATCCCCATCACCCTCGCCGTGCTGACCGAAGCGGTTCGCACGAAGCACTGGCCGATAGACTATCCCGCACACGTCCTGCCGCGCCGGCGATGGGACATCCTCATCAACCGGATCTTCGCGGCGGGGGCGCTGATCGCCCTGGCGGCCTGGGCGTGGATGCGGTTCCTGGGCTAGGCGGAGCGGCGTCCCTTCCCGCGTTGGGAAATATGGCGCGCGGCGCCGGACGCCCGATCCCGAGCCCTCCTGCACGGCCCGGGATGACAAGCGTCAGTGCACCCGCGCCTTTCCGATCTCCAGCCCGCCTTCGCCCGCTGACACGGCGATCACCGAACCGTCCTCGATCTCTCCCGCCAGCAGCTTGCGCGCGATCGGGTCGACGAGTTCCTTCTGGATGACGCGCTTCAGCGGCCGGGCGCCGTAGACCGGGTCGTAGCCCTTGTCGGCGAGCCAGGCGGCGGCGGTGTCGTCGAGGGCCAGGGTCAACCGGCGGTCGGCCAGCAGCTTTTCGAACCGGGCCAGCTGGATGCGGACGATGCCGGCCATCTGGCCGCGGCCGAGGCGGCGGAAGAGGATGATCTCGTCGATCCGGTTGAGGAACTCCGGCCGGAAGTGGGCGCGGACGGCATCCATGACATAGGGGCGCACGGCCTCGACGTCGTCGCCCTCGGACTGGCCGGCGAGGGCGTCGGAGCCGAGATTGCTGGTCATGATGATCAGGGTGTTGCGGAAGTCGATGGTGCGGCCCTGGCCGTCGGTGAGGCGGCCGTCGTCGAGCACCTGCAGCAAGGTGTTGAAGACGTCGGGGTGCGCCTTTTCGACCTCGTCGAACAGCACGACCTGATAGGGGCGGCGACGCACGGCCTCGGTGAGGGCTCCACCCTCGTCGTAGCCGACGTACCCCGGAGGCGCGCCGATCAGGCGGGAGACGCTGTGCTTCTCCATGTATTCCGACATGTCGAGGCGGGTGATGGCGGCCTCGTCGTCGAACAGGAATTCGGCGAGCGCCTTGGTCAGTTCGGTCTTGCCGACGCCGGTGGGGCCGAGGAAGAGGAAGGAGCCGAGCGGGCGATTGGGGTCGTTGAGGCCGGCGCGGGCGCGGCGCACGGCGTCGGCGACGGCGGTCAGGGCCTCGTCCTGGCCGACGACGCGGCGGGCCAGGGCGTCCTCCATCTTGAGCAGCTTGTCTCGCTCGCCCTCCAGCATCTTGTCGACCGGGACGCCGGTCCAGCGGCTGACGACGGCGGCGATCTGTTCGGCGTCGACGACCTCGGGGGTCAGCGGCCCGGTCTTGTCGGCCTCGTTGGCTTCGGCCTCGGCGAGCTGCTTTTCGATCTGGGGAATCTGGCCGTAGGCGATCTCGGAGGCGCGGCCGAGATCGCCGGAGCGCTGGGCGGCGGCCAGCTCGGCGCGCAGCCGGTCGAGGGTCTCGCGCAGCTGGGCGCCTTGACCGACCTTCTCCTTCTCGGCCTTCCAGCGGGTGGTGAGGTCGTCGGACTGGGCGTCGAGCTCGGCGATCTCGTCCTCGAGCTTTTCGAGCCGGGCGACGGAGGCCTTGTCGGTCTCCTTGCGCAGGGCCTCGCGCTCGATCTTGAGCTGGACGGCGCGGCGGTCGATCTCGTCCAGCGCCTCCGGCTTGGAGTCGACGGCCATGCGCACGCGCGACGCGGCCTCGTCGATCAGGTCGATGGCCTTGTCGGGCAGGAAGCGGTCGGTGATGTAGCGGTTCGAAAGAGTGGCGGCGGCGACGATGGCGCCGTCGGCGATGCGCACGCCGTGGTGGACCTCATACTTCTCCTTGAGGCCGCGCAGGATGGAGACGGTGTCCTCGACCGAGGGCTCCTCCACGAACACGGGCTGGAAGCGGCGGGCGAGGGCGGCGTCCTTCTCGACGTGTTTGCGGTACTCATCCAGCGTGGTGGCGCCGACGCAGTGCAGCTCGCCGCGAGCCAGCGCCGGCTTGAGCAGGTTGGAAGCGTCCATGGCGCCGTCGCCCTTGCCGGCTCCGACCAGGGTGTGCATCTCGTCGATGAACAGGACGATGCCGCCCTCCGCCGCGGCCACCTCGTTGAGCACGGCCTTGAGCCGCTCCTCGAACTCGCCGCGGTATTTCGCGCCGGCGATCAGGGCGCCCATGTCGAGGGCCATCACCTTCTTGTCCTTGAGGCTCTCGGGCACGTCGCCGTTGACGATGCGCAGGGCGAGGCCCTCGACGATGGCCGTCTTGCCGACGCCCGGCTCGCCGATCAGGACGGGGTTGTTCTTGGTGCGGCGGGCGAGGACCTGGATGGTGCGGCGAATCTCCTCGTCGCGGCCGATGACCGGGTCGATCTTGCCGTCGCGGGCGGCGAGGGTCAGGTCGCGGGCGTAGCGCTTGAGGGCGTCGTAGGCATCCTCGGCGGCGGCGGAGTCGGCGGTCTTCCCCTTGCGGATCTCATTGATGGCGGCGTCGAGCTTGTCGGGCGTGGCGCCGACGGAGGCGAGCACGGTAGCGGCGACCCCGCCCTCGCGGGCGATAGCGCTGAGCAGGCGTTCGGTGGTGACGAAGGCGTCGCCGGCCTTCTTCGAGGCCTGTTCGGCGGCGGCGAAGACGCGGGCGGTGTCGCCGTCAAGATAGAGCTGGCCGGAGCCGCCGGAGACCTGGGCGCGCTTCTGCAGCGCGGTCTCGACGGCGGATTCAGCCTTGGCGGGGTCGCCCCCGGCGGCGCTGATCAGGTTGCGGGCGAGGCCGTCGCGCTCCTCCAGCAGCACCTTGAGCAGGTGCTCTGGCGCGAACTGCTGGTGCCGCCGGGCGAGGGCCAGCGACTGGGCCGACTGGACGGCCTGTTTGGCGCGGTCGGAATAGAGCTCGAGATTCACGGCGTGTCCCCTGATCAGGCGGAGTGTGCGCCCAAGGACGTCCTTTCAGGAAGCAACGCCTTGAGCTGCCGCAAATCTGGGTGTGGCGGAGGGGGCACACAAGGCCCCCTCGCCCGGATCAGTTGCCGGTCGTCGGGGCCGAGAAGTCGAACTGCTCCGGCCGCCGCTGGCCCGAACCGAAATTCCAGGTCAGGCCGATGTAGGCCGCCCGGCCGCCGAAGGTCTGGCTCGTGCGGTCGGTGAACGTCGGGGTCTCGAGGGTGGTGGTCGCGCCGAACTCGTCCAGCAGATCGCGCACGGTGACCTGGAGGGACCAGTCCTTGTTGAGCTTGCGCCGGTAACCGAGGTTGACCAGCTGGGCCGTCTCGCGGACGCCCTGGGCCAGCTGCTGGTCGCCGCTCCAGATGCCGGAGACCTGCAGGAAATCGTTCTGGGTCGGCTGCCAGTTGAGGGTCAGGCGGCCGGAGACGCTCTCGCCCTCGCGGTCGGTGGCGCCGGGGATGCCCGAGGCGTCGATCTCCTGGCGGAAGGCGTTGATGCTGGCGTTGTAGCGAAGGGTCGGATGCAGGGCCCCGTT
>NZ_DASWTO010000074.1:0-5686 GCF_036402095.1 Brevundimonas sp.
GGGGTCGTCACCCGGCGATCTCCGAAGCCTGCAGGCGGCGCGGAGATGGCTTTTGACAGCGGCCCTCAGGGGTGGCAAGGGACGCCCCCGAATTCCCCCCACCGAGAGAGGCGCCCCCGTGGCCAATCCCGAACTGGGCCAAAAGCAGGTCTGCCCGAACTGCCAGGCCAAATTCTACGACCTGGGCCGACGCCCGGCCCACTGCCCCAAATGCGCGACCGACTTCGACCCGGAAGAGGCGCTGAAGCTGCGCAACCGCCGCGGCCGCCCGGCCGGCTACGCCGCCGACGAGACGGCCGACGAGGACGCCGAGGATCAGGTCGACAAGAAGGTCGCCGATGACGAGGACGAGGAAGAGGCCGTCGCCACGCCGGAGATCGACGAGGAAGGCCACGAGCCGATCCTGACCCCGGACGACGACGACGACGCGCCGGTCGACCCGACCGAGGAGCCCGGCATGGGCGAAGCCGTCGAGGACGACGACGACGTGCTGGCCGAAGACGACGACGACGATTCCGTGCCCTTCATCGAGGACGAGGACGACGACGCCTTCGACGACGACATCGTCAAGCCGGGCAAGGACGAGGACTAGGGTTTTCGGCCCGTCCGGGGCCGCCGCGCGCGGTTCCGGACGAGGCGAAAATAAATGGCGGAACCGGGCTTGATCGCGATCAGACCCTGACATAGGTTCCGCCGCCTCGCCGGGGGGCGGTTTTCTCCCGGCGGTCCGACCGAAGGCCCCAGGCCTGAAGGTTCGGGGCTATAGCTCAGGTGGTAGAGCGCTTGAATGGCATTCAAGAGGTCAGCGGTTCGACTCCGCTTAGCTCCACCATCGAAGGCCCCGCGGGAGACCGCGGGGCCTTCGTCCCATCTGGCGCAGGGTCGTTGATCCGCGGACGCCGAATCCCCATGTGACAGTCGTCGGCCGACGCCTTGCCGATCCCGGGAGGCGCAGACGGCCTGAAGGCCTGCTTCGGGGGCGAGACGATGAATACGCGCACCATCCTGTTCGACAGCCCGTTCCTGCTGGGGTTCGACCATACCCGGGCCCTGATCGACCGCGCGGCGCGGGCGGCGGCGGACAGCTATCCGCCCTACAATGTCGAGCAGCTGGGCGAGCATTCGGTGCGCATCACCCTGGCCGTGGCGGGCTTCGGCCCCGACGACCTGGCGGTGACGCTGGAAGGGCGGCAGCTGACCATCGCCGGCAAGCGCGAGGACGCCGGCAAGGCGGAGCAGGCCTTCCTGCATCGCGGCATCGCCGGCCGCGGCTTCGTGCGCAGTTTCGTGCTCGCGGACGGGCTGGAGGTCGACGCGGCGCGGCTGGAGCACGGCCTCCTGCACGTCGAGCTGAGCCGGCCGGAAGACCTGCCGACGGTGCGGCGCATCCCCATCACGACGGCCTGATCGGGGCGTCGTTATTCCGGCCGCCGCTTTCGGGGCCGAACCACACGGCCCCTCGGGGCGTTAGTTGAGAACAAGGAGGCGGTCGCCATGACGCCGACGACGATGACCAAGGAAGATTTCAGGGGCCTGGGCGCCCCGGACCTGGTGTATGTGCGCGAGATCCGCGCCGCCGACGTCCTTGCGGATACGCCCATTCCCGAAGCCAGGGGTCTGGCCATCGATCCCGAGACGACGCTCTACGCCGTCCACGGCGCCGACGGCGAGCGGCTGGCCGTGATGATGGACCGCGAAACCGCCTTCGCGGCGGCCGTGGCCCACGAACTGGAGCCGGTTTCGGTCCACTAGCTTCCCGGTCCCCGTCATCCCCGGGCTTGACCCGAGGATCAGATGTGGGAGCGGGCTGTGCATGGGAGACGGCCCACCGACCGTCGGACAGCCGATCATCGACGCGGCGCCGGACGGTCTGGCCCTCGGATCAAGCCCGAGGGTGACGGTGTGGAACAGGCGGAGTCAGGCCGCGGTGGCGGGGGCCCGGTCCTTGACGAACAGAGCGTGGATGGCGTCGGGCGTGCGGGCCTGACGAAGGTGCTCGCGCATCTCCGACGAGCGCAGGGCGCGCGACACGGCCGCGAGGGCCCGCAGATGCTCCGCGCCGTCGCGCGGCGGGGCGAACAGGGCGAAGATCAGGTCGACCGGGCGATCGTCCACCGAGCCGTAGGCGACAGGGGTGTCCAGGCGCACGAACACGGCCGTGACCCGCTCGACGCCGTCGAGGCGGGCGTGCGGCACGGCCACGCCGGAGCCGAGACCGGTCGAGCCGAGGGCCTCGCGCTCGAGCAGGGCCTCCATGATCCGCGCCTCCGGCAGGCCGAGGGCCTGGGCGGCGGCTTCGGCCACGGTGTGCAGGGCCTGACGTTTCGACGACGCGCCGCTGCGCAGGACGACGCCGCCGTCCGCCAGCAAATCACCGATGTCCATTGAGGCTGTTCCCGACTCTACCCGATCATTCCCGATGGGCGGGCGCCGTGTAGACGACCCGCCTCGTTGTGGGAAGCACTATGACGCGACACCGTTTACCGAACCGTGTCCGTTGAGCGATTTGGTGGTTCGCTCGGGATCGATCCAGCCGACGTTGCCGTCGGGGCGGCGGTAGACCACGGACAGGCCGCCGTGCGCCGCATTGCGGAACACCACGACCGGATAGCCCGTCATGTCCAGCTCCAGGACCGCGCGGCCGACCGTGACCGTGCGGATCTCGGCCTCGGTCTCGGCGATGACCATGCCGACGGGCGGCGGCTCGCCGGGCGCGCCGGCCTCCCCGAAATCCTCATCCTCGACAGAGTCCGGGTCGCGCAGGACGATGCTGCGGGCCACCTCGCGGGCGGCGAGCTCGGTCTTCTCGGGCGAAAGCCCCTTGGGACCGATGTGATGATCCTTGAGCCGGCGCTTGTAGCGGCGCACCCGCTTCTCGAGCTTGTCGAGGCTTTCGGTGAAGGCCGAATGGGCGTCGCCGCCCAGACCCGAGGTGAACACCACCTGGCCCGAGGCGAGGCGGACCCAGCAGTCGACCTTGAAGCTGTGACCCTCCTTGGCGACGATCACCTCGGCGTCCTGGGCCCCTCGTTCGAAATATTTGCCGATCCCGTCCTGGAGTTCCTGGGAGATGCGCGAGCCTAACGCTTCGCCGACATCCACGTGCTTACCGCTGACCTGGATTTGCATGCCCATAGAACGCGACCGATGACGTTTGGTGTCAACGCCGATCACAGTTTTGTGGCGAGGCTTCAGCCCGTCCTAAGCATCCGCTTGCGCTCGACGGAAGACGGAATCCGCAGCGCTTCCCGGTACTTGGCGACGGTTCGGCGGGCGATGTCGATCCCGGCCTCATTAAGGATTTCGACGATCCGGTCGTCGGACAAAACGTCGCCGTCGCGCGCCTCGCCGTCGATCATCGCCTTGATGCGGTGGCGGACGGCCTCGGCCGAGTGGGTCGCGCCGCCGTCGGACGACTGGATCGCCGCCGTGAAGAAGAATTTCAGCTCGAACACGCCGCGCGGGGTCGAGACGTATTTGTTCGAGGTGACCCGGCTGACCGTCGATTCGTGCATGCCGATGGCGTCGGCGACGGTCTTCAGGTTGAGCGGCCGCAGGAACTCGACGCCGAAGGCGAGGAAGGCGTCCTGCTGGCGCACGATCTCGGAGGCGACCTTGAGAATGGTTTTCGCCCGTTGATCGAGCGACTTGACCAGCCAGCTGGCCTGGGCGGCGCATTCAGCGACGAAGGTCTTTTCCGCATCGGACCGCGCGCCGGCCGAAACGACGCCGTGATAGCGTTTGTCCATGATCAGGCGCGGCAGGGTGTCGGCGTTGAGCTCGACCTTCCAGCCGCCGGCCGGATCGGGGCGGACGTGGACGTCGGGGATGACGGTCTGGGCCGGTTCACCGCCGAAGCCCGCGCCGGGCCGCGGCGTCAGGGCCTTCAGCTCGGCGATCATCTCGGCCATGTCCTCGCCGTCGACGCCGCAGGCCTTCCTGAGAGCGGCGAGGTCGCGTTTGGCCAGCAGGTCGAGGTTATCGAGCAGGCACGCCATGGCCGGGTCGAAACGGTTGCGCTCGACCAGCTGCAGCTTCAGGCATTCGGGCACGGAGCGGGCCATGATCCCGGTGGGCTCGAAGCCGTGGCAGGTCGCCAGCACGGCCTCGACCCTCTCGAGGCCGACCCCGAGGCGATCGGCGACCTCGTCGAGTTCGCCGCGCAGATAGCCGCCCTCGTCGACCGCATCGATCAGGCTGAGGGCGATGGCGTGGTCGGCGGGGCTGAATCCGGCCTGGGAGGCCTGGGCCTGCAGATGCTCCCACAGGGTGGCGTCGCGCGTGTCGGGCCGTTCGCGGCCCTCGCCGTCGGGCAGGCCGCCGCCGGTTCCGGCGCGGGACCAGTCGTTGAGGCCGGGCTGGGCCTCGCCGGCGCCGACGTCCTCCATGCGGTCGGAGGTGCGCTCGCCGGGGCTGGCGTCGCCGTAGACGTCGTCGGAGCGGGCGTCGAGGGTGCGGTCGGAATCCTGGGCGTGGCCCTCGTCGAAGGTCAGTTCGGCGCCGTCGCGGCTTTCCACCGCCTCGGCCGGGGCGTCGCTTTCGCCGCCGGGATCGGCGTCCTCGCGCTGGAGCAGGGGGTTCTTCTCGAGTTCGGCCTCGACGAAGGCGTCCAGCTCGATGTTCGACAGCTGCAGCAGCTTGATCGCCTGCTGCAGCTGGGGCGTGATGACCAGCCCCTGCCCCTGCCGTATCTCCAGCCTTTGTCCGAGCACCGTCCGCAGCCCCCTGCCGGACCAAGTGGCCCGAAACTTGCTGGCGGCCACTGTGTGGCCGGAACGGTTAACGGGGTCTAAGCGGGGGCGGCGGGCCGACGCCCCCGGGGTCCGCTACGGGTGGAAACGGGACATCACTAATCTATGGTCGCTCCCATGAAGCGCCCCATTCCTTTCCTCCTTCTCGTGACGGTGGCTTTGTCCGGATGCGCACACTGGGCCCGTTCAGAAGTTCGCATAGCTCCTCCCGATGAGGAGCTTGCGGAGAAACTTTACGCGGCGATCTGGCACGATCTTCAGTCGAATGCCTTGATCGGAAATGGCAACGAACTCGCGGCGCAGTGGGCCAACGCCGGCAATGAAGAAGGCGAAGCTCCTCTACTGCACGTCCAAGACCTTCTGTGCAGTGGTGGAGAGATTTGGCGGCATTGTCGGTTTGGCCTGCTCCGAGAAGGCGGTATCGCCCCCTATCTGGGCCAACCAGTGCCTGACAAGCTGACATGCAGCGCGAGGTTTCATCACTCCGACCACAGGTGGTCCATTCCCCGACTTCCGCCGGGCCCGAGGGGCGGCCACAGCCGCATCACCATCAGATGCCAGCCCGTGACCTGAGAAACCGCCTTGGGGCAGGAGCGGCTGACTGCCTCCACCTGAAAGAGGCGCCCTATCGCCCCTCCCCGTCATCCTTGGGCTTGACCCGAGGATCGGACCGCCCGGTGCTGCGTCGAGCGTTGCACGGGCGAGGGCACGGGGCCGTCACCGGCGCACAGTCCGCCTCCCGCCTCTGATCCTCGGGTCAAGCCCGAGGATGACGGCGGTTGGATGGAGGCGAAGCGGCGTCCTTTACTCCGGTGCGCTGATCAGCAAGCTTCGGGGCCGCTACGAGAGAGTGTCCCCCATGCGCCTGATCCTGACCGCCCTGCTCTGCCTGGCCCTGCCGGGCGCCGTCCTGGCCCAGGCCACACCCGCCGAAC
>NZ_DASWTO010000075.1:0-4094 GCF_036402095.1 Brevundimonas sp.
CGACACCGGTGTCATCACAGCGGCGGCCAGCCCCAGGGCGGTGCGTCGGTTCAGGTCCATGGGAGAAGGGTCGGGGGGTGTGCGGCGCGGGGGCAAGCTTCCTGTTTCCCTCTCCCCTGGGGGAAGACGGTGCCCCGGAGGGGCGGATGAGGGGTTGGCCGGCTCTTGATCGACCGGCTGCCAGTTCGCTCCGGACATCCCCCTCATCGGTCTCGCTCCGCGAGCCGCCTTCTCCCCCCGGAGGGGAGAAGGAAGGTCAAGACGCAGTGCTGGCAATCCGCGAAATTATGGGCGGGTTCAGCGGAAAGAACTCCGCGTTTCCAGTCAGATGACGGATTCTAGAACCGATCTTCCATCCGGATAAGCCGGCGGGCGCATAATGCCGCTGTCCTGTCGCCGCGACAGGCGCCGGTCTTTGACAATCGCATCCCGCCGCTCCGCTCCGAGGAGCCGCTCTCCCGCTCCGCCGATGTAGACTCTGCCGACTCTGACCCCCCCGGTTCCGGCGCCGAGCTTGTCGACTCCGCACCCACTGTTTCCGGATTTTACCCGGGTAGAACCGCGCCTCAGGCCAGTTCCACCGCCATGGCCACGGCCTCGCCGCCGCCGATGCACAGGCTGGCCACGCCCTTTCGGCCGCCGCGCGCCTGCAGCGCCGCCAGCAGGGTGGCCAGCACCCGCGCGCCCGAGGCGCCGATCGGATGGCCCAGGGCCGTCGCCCCGCCGTTCACGTTCAGCTTGCTGTGCTCGATGCCCAGCTCCTGCATGGCGATCATCGGCACCACGGCGAAGGCCTCGTTGACCTCCCACAGGTCGACGTCCTCGACTGACCAGCCGGCCTTCTTCAGCGCCTTCTGCATCGCCGGCACCGGGGCGGTGGTGAACAGGCCCGGCTCGTGGGCGTGGGCCGAATGGCTGACGATCCGCGCCACGATCGGCAGGCCCAGCGCCTTCGCCACGCTCTCGCGGGTCATGACCACGGCCGCCGCCCCGTCCGAGATCGAGGCCGAGGACGCCGCCGTGATCGTCCCGTCCTTCGCGAACGCCGGCTTCAGGCCCGGAATCTTCTCCGGCATGGCCTTGCCGGGCTGTTCGTCCTCGGCCACCGTCTCCACGCCCTTGCGGGTGGTCACCTCGACCGGGGTGATCTCGGCCTTGAAGGCGCCCGAGGCGATGGCGTGCCGCGCCCGCGTCAGGCTCTCAACGGCATAGGCGTCCTGGGCCTCGCGGCTGAACTGGTAGGTTCCGGCCGTGTCCTCGGCGAACGAGCCCATCGGCTTGCCGGGCGAATAGGCGTCCTCCAGCCCGTCCATCATCATCGAGTCGACGATGACGTCATGGCCGATCCGGGCCCCGGCCCGGTGCTTGTTCATCAGATACGGCGCGCCGCTCATGCTTTCCATGCCGCCCGCCACGATGACGTCGGCGCTGCCGGCGGTCAGGGCGTCCGAGGCCATCATCACCGATTGCAGGCCCGAGCCGCACATCTTGTTGACCGTGGTCGCCTCGACGTGGCGTCCGAGGCCGGCGCCCAGCGCCGCCTGCCGCGCCGGGGCCTGGCCCAGCCCGGCCGGCAGCACGCAGCCCATGTAGATCTGCTCGACCTTCGCCGGGTCGACCCCCGCCCGCTCCACCGCGGCCTTCACCGCCGCCGCGCCCAGTTCGGTCGCCTTCACGCCGGACAGCGCCCCCTGGAAGCCGCCCATGGGCGTGCGGGCGAAGGAGCAGATGACGATCGGATCGGACATGTCGGAACCTTGGGAAGGGTCTGGAAAATCGGGGGCTAGATCGGCTCTTTGCGCGCGGCGTGCAAGCGTCGGCCTATTGCGGCGTCATCGGGCCGCGGCGCACGGCGTCTCCGGCCCAGCTGCGCGAGGCCGGCACAAGGCCGAACTCCGGCAGGCGATCACGGTGCGCGTGGGCCGGCGTGCGCATCAGAGCCCGGGCCAGCCGGTTCAGCGGGCCGAGCGGCGTCTCCGTCTCGACCCGCTCCAGCCAGGCCGCCAGTTTGGGCCAGCGGCCGGCGTCGACATTGATCTGCACCGCGCCGGCGTTGACGAAGGCCGGGGCCACGCTGAGGTCGGCCATCGACAGGGCGCCGAACAGGAAGCCGCTCTGCGGGACCACCCCCTCGAGATAGTCGAGGATGCCGGGCAGCTCGACGTCCCGGGCGTGCTCGACCGTGGCCTGGTTGATCTCCTCGCCGAAGAAGCGGGGCTTCAGGGCGATTTCGAAGAACAGCCGCCAGCCCAGCACGTCGAACAGCCGGGTGTCGGCGAACTCCTCCAGCCAGCGCGCCTTGGCCCGCTCGACCGGATCGGCCGGCCACAACGAGGGCCCGGGCCGCGTCTCCTCGATGTACTGGACGATGACGCTGGAGTCGCACAGCGCCACCTCGCCCTCGACCCACACCGGAATCCGCCGCAACGGGCTGATG
The DNA here is from genome assembly GCF_036402095.1 of Brevundimonas sp. Lineage (GTDB taxonomy): Bacteria > Pseudomonadota > Alphaproteobacteria > Caulobacterales > Caulobacteraceae > Brevundimonas. Next base: position 2,438 of record NZ_DASWTO010000075.1, read on the forward strand.
CGGTCGAAGTCGTCATTGGCCATCAGCCCGACGACGGGATCCAGCTGCACCTCGACACCCTTCAGGGCGCAGGCCGCCAGCACCTTACGGACATAGGGCGAGACCGGATTGCCGACGACGATGACCGGCTCCATGGCTCAGGCGGCCTCTTCGTCGGTCCGCTCCCGCGGCATCATCTCGCCGACGGTCGGCCGGTTTTCCGCCAGGTTCAGCTGGATGTCGCGCGGCTTGACCAGTTCACCGCAGCAGCCACAGGCGATGCGCGGCGTCAGCTCGTGACCGCAGGTCTTGTGGGTCATGGCGATGCCGGCGTCCGCGCCGCCATAGACGTGCTTGGCGCCCCAGCCGTGCAGGGTGACCAGCACCCCGTACAAATCCTTGCCCTTGGCGGTCAGCCGGTACTCGTTGCGCGGGGGCCGTTCCGAATACAGGTGCGGCTCCAGCACCCCGTGCTGCACCAGGCTCTTAAGCCGCGCGGCCAGCACGTTGCGGGCCACGCCCAGCCGCTCCTGCCACTGCTCGAACCGGCTGACCCCGTTGAAGGCGTCGCGGATGACCAGCAGCGTCCACGGGTCGCCGATCACTTCCAGCGTCGCGGCGATCGAACAGCTCTGGCGAGAATAGTCTGCGGTGCGTCCCATGCGGTCGAAAGTGACCCCGCGTCAGGCTTTTGGCAAGAGGGTTGCCAATCTGAACGGACTAGGTCAGTCTTGTTTGGCTACGGACGCGCGGCGAACCCGCTCGCGGCGTTTCCCGGTCCCCGACTGGGGCGGAAGGTTTCGGCCTTCCGCCCGTTCCTTCCCCGCGATACTCCCGACGCATGACCCAGCAGACCCTGGCCGAGGCCCTGACCCTGACCCCCGCCCCAGACGGCGCGGACGGCCTCACCGCCCGGCTGGACGGCGGCTTCTCCAACGCGCCCCAATCGGCGCCGCAGGATAAGGGAGCCCCCTTCGGCGGCCTGATGGCCGCACTCGCCGCCGGAGCCATGCGCCAGGGACTCGGCATCGAGACGCCGCTGCAGACCCTGACCATCCAGTACCTCGCCGCCGCCCGGTTCGATCATGTCGGCTTCCGTCCCGTCCTCGACCGCGGCGGCCGCAACGTGGTCTACGCCTCCGTCACGGGCGGGCAGGGAGAGCGCGTCGCGATCCAGGCGCTCGGGACTTACGGCCGGGACGTCCAGGGTCCGGTGCTGAGGCCCCTGACCGCTTCGCCCCCGCCGGTCGACGACCTCGACCGCACCCCCATGGACCCGACTTTCGGCCCCTGGTTCACCCGGCACATCGAGCACCGCTTCGTGGCGGGGCCGAAACTGTTCGGCGAGAACGCCGGCGGCCCGCCCGAACTCGGCTGCTGGATGCGGACCGTGGACGCCGCGCCGCTCGACGAAGCCCGGCTGCTGTTCCTGCTCGACGGCCTCTATCCGACCTATTTCACAGCCTTCCCCGCGCCGCCGATCATCTCCGCCAGCATCGATCTGCGCGCCGATCTGCTGACCGACATCACCCCCGAAACCTCGCCCGACGGCTGGGCCTACTTCCACTTCACAAGCCGCGACGTCGGCGGAGGCTGGGCGGTCGAGGACGGCGTGGCCCACGCCCCCGACGGCCGCCCCATCGCCCTCGTCCGCCAGCGTCGCAAGCTGATGCCGACG